>NZ_CP121115.1:306454-612909 GCF_029581395.1 Roseinatronobacter sp. S2
GCCATCCCCGCTATCGCGTATACAGACCCGGAGGTTGCATGGGCAGGCCTGACTGAAACCAAGGCAAAGGCACGCGGCATCCCCTATGAGACAGGCATCTTCCCTTGGGCAGCATCGGGACGGGCATTGTCCATGGGGCGCGACGACGGTTTGACCAAGCTTATATTTGATCCGCGAACAAAGCGTGTTCTTGGCGGGGCGGTCACTGGTCCCAATGCCGGAGAGTTGCTGGCCGAGATTGTACTGGCGATTGAGATGGGCGCCGTTGCCGACGATATTGCGCTTTCGGTGCATCCGCATCCGACATTGTCGGAAACCGTCGCTTTCGCCGCCGAAGCCTGGCTTGGCACCCTGACCGACGGTTAGCCCGCAGCCCTATGCAACCTGCGTCCATCCTGCGGACGCGAATGTCTGGTTTCTTGTCAGGCACCGGTTCTTGTGTGACGTCCAGACCACCGCCTGCGGCGCAAACGCTGAACGCAGCGCTGCATAATTTGTTCTGAAAAGGGGACGACATGATGAACAAACGTCTTTTGACCTGTGCAGTTCTAGGGAATTTCACGACACGCAAACTCAATCCTGCGCTGCCAATCACCCCGGCAGAAATTGCGGATGACTGCCTTGCCGCGGCTACTGAGGGGGCGGCGATTGTTCATATCCATGTCCGCGATCCGAAAACCGAACTGCCCTCGATGGAAACCGAACTTTATGCCGAAGTTGTCGCGCGTATCCGCGATGTCCGGCAGGATCTGATCATCAACCTGACCACCGGCAATGGCGGGCGCTATCATCCCAGCGATGACGACCCTGCCAAACCGGGGCCGCGCACCAATCTGCTGCCCGCCGAAACCCGCGTGCGCCATATCCAGGCCATAAGGCCCGATATCGCAACGCTGGATCTGAACACGATGGTGTTTGGCGCCGAGGTGGTCATAAATGCACCGGAATCCATCAGGCGTATGGCAAGAATGATTCTGGAAGCGGGTGTTCGGCCGGAAATAGAGTTATTTGATTCAGGCGATATCGCGGTGCTGGGGGCGCTTCAGAAAGAAGGCACCCTGCCCGGTGCGCCACTTTGTTCGGTGGTCATGGGGGTGCCCTACGGCTTTCAACCTAGCCCCGAGACCGTGCTTTATGCCCGCAGCCTGCTGCCAGAGGCGGCCCAATGGACAGCATTTGGCACGGGAAAATCTGCCTTTCCCATGGTTGCGCAATCGGTTCTGGCCGGGGGGCACGCCCGCATCGGGCTGGAAGACGCTGTCAAACTTGACGCCAATACGCTGGCCCCATCTAACGCTGCGATGGTGACCAAGGCGCGCCGGATTATGGAGGATCTTGGCCATCCACCCGCAACACCGGTCGAGGCGCGTGCTCTGCTGGGGCTTTGAACCCGGGCCACACCCATAAACCCCATGATGGCGGCGATTGCCTGACCAGATGCGACCCTAAAGAACGCTCGGCAACCAAAGCGTGACCTGCGGGAACAGCACCAGAATCAGAATCCTCGCGCAATCTGCCAGGACGAAGGCAAAGACCCCCTGATAAATCGCGTAAAGCGAGATGTCCGACCGCATGGCATTCAGCAACATCACATTGATCCCGATTGGCGGGGTCAGCATTCCAACACCAATAACTGCAACGTTCAGAATGCCCCACCAGATCGGATCATAGCCCAACGCCAGAACGATCGGCAGAACAAACGGCAGCGTAATCACGACCGCTGCAACCTCATCAAAAAAGGCGCCAAGGACGATATACATCACAATCAGCAGAAAGATCACACCAAGCGGTGGCAGCCCAAGCGCATCAAGCCCGCCGATAATCCTTTCGCTGGCCCCGCTCAGGCTGATGAAATACGAAAAGATCATCGCACCGAAAACCATGACATAAATCATCACTGTCGCAACACTTGCATCCGACAGCACCTGAACGAATGTTCCGCGGTTCAGCTTGCCGCGTCCCAATGCAAACAGAAAGGCAAAAACCACACCGATGGCGGCGGCTTCGTTCACCGTGAAGATACCTGAATAGATCCCGCCAAGCACAATAACCGCAAGCAAGATCGCGCCCCATGACTGCCCTATTGCCTTGATCCGCTCTGACACCGGAAGCTTCTGTGTTCCGGGCATCGATGCGGGGCTGCGGCGCGCGACAACCCAGATCGCGCAAAGATACAGGACAACAGACAGCAGCGCCGGGAACAGCGCCGCCGTGAACATCTTGAGGACAGACCCTTCGGTCAGGACAGCATAAAGTATCATGATGCTGGACGGCGGCACAATGATACCCAATGTCCCGCCCGCCGCAACTGCGCCAGCCGCGTTGCCGCCGGAATATCCACGCGACAGCATTTCGGGCAGGGCCACCCTGCCAAAAGTTGCCGTCGTTGCCACAGCAGACCCGCAAACCGCCCCAAAGCCCGCGCTGGCAACAATGGTCGTTGCTGCAAGGCCCCCGGGGCGATGACCAACCAGCGCTTCGGCCGTGGAAAATATGTCGCGCGCCAGACCCCCGGCAGCAGCAAGGCTTCCCATCAACATAAACAGCGGAATCACAGCCAGATCCAGATTGGCCATGGTTGATGCGGGTTCAGTGGCCAGCAACATCAGCGCAGCGTTCCAGCCCGTCATTGACGCAAACCCGGCGATTCCGACCACGGCCATGGCAACCCCGATGGGCACATGCAGCGCTATAAGTATAAACATGGCCGCAAACCCGATCAGGGCAATTGTCGACGGGTCCATTATTCGGCCCCTTTGTCTGTTTGTTTTGCTACAGTATTGCCTTTCGCCGGCGCGTTACCGCGTTTCCCGTTGCGAAAAACGGCGTTCAGACCGACCATGTCGTTAATGACATTCAGCGCCTGAACAAAGGCGGCGAAAATCAGGAAGATTGTCGCCGCACTCCACCAGGGCCAGACCTGCCATGCCAGCACCCAGGTAACACGCCCGCTTTGGTGCATCCTTAGTGAATAAGGGATGAACTGCCACGCCATCAGCGCGATGAAGACAAACACGACAATTCCGGCAAAGAGCGTCAGAAACTGGTGCGTACGCGGCCCCACAAGGGCACCCAGAACCTCGACCGATATGTTGCTGCGTTGTGCCAAATTGGCGGGGATGCAACTTGCGATCACCACCGCCATCACGACAGAGCTGACATCGTTCACGCCGTGGATGGGTGCCGAAAACGCAAACCGCATCAGCGCATCCAAACTTACCATAAGCGCCAGCAGAAGCAGCCCTGCAAACCCGATCAGCGCAAGCCATTGCGTCATGCGCCGCGTCACTCGATCCAGTGCTTCCAAAGAGCATCCCCTCCCTGATTGATGCTTTTGTGAAGGCCAGTCTTAAGTTCGTTGCGGCGCAGAAATTACAGAAACATGCAATATGTCCGCTGAATGGACGCGGCAATTGACCGTGCCTTAGCCAATGGGGCGCAATCGCGCGATCTCGCCCTTGTTCAAGGCCCCGACAAGGTCATGCGAAATCCTTGCAGCCGTCTCCAGCAGATCCTCGCGATACAGCTCAACCGCGCGCGCAAATTTTATTGAGTTCGTCGACCAGATCAGCGTTACGCATGCGAAAACCCGGTCTTCATACCAGATGGGAGCTGAGATGCTGCCGGTTTCCGGTGTGAAATCGGCCATCCGAAAACCCACACCCATTTCGCGTACCCGCTTCAGGATGATGTCAAGACTGCCATCGACCATAATGAATGGCGGTCGCTGACCCGTGACCTCGCTTAGCAATGCCAGAAGCGACTCCCGTTCATCATCCGGCATGAATGCCAGAATGGCCCGCCCCGCAGACGTTTCGAGTACCGGCATCTGTTTTCCGACCATGCCATGATTAACCGAATAAGGGCTTATCTGGTGTGTCGATTCACGCACCTCGACATGGTAGTTCCGGAACGTAACAAGGTCTATCGGCCAAAGCACCCGGCGACCCAGATCGATCATGTGCGGGACAGCGATATCACAAACCCAATCCTCATCCCGAAACCCCGAGCTAAGCGATTTCACATGCAGCGTCGGGCGCCATTTGTTTGAAAAATGGTCGCGCGTGACCAGTCCCATCTCGGCCAAAGTTTCCAGCAGCCTGTAGACTGAAGGACGCGGGATGCCTGTCTTTTCAGAAATTTCCGAAGGTTTCGCACCGTTAAAGCGGTTCACTGTTTGCAGGATCAAGATACCCCGCTGAAGCGATCTGATGGTCGATAGCGATGAAATGGTGTGCCTCCCTCCTTGGTGGATCAAAGCCGGTACAGGCCCCCGCACTATGAATCCTTTGCACAAGAACACAAAGCGATTTTGACATGTAAGATGTTATTTTTACGAAAAAAACCACCGATTCAGCCTCTATTATCTTGATATTAAACGCTTTCATATAAAATTTCGCAGCGCCTGCCCCGGTCGCCCACACCGCGAATGTCCGCTTAATGGACAACACACAAATTGCGCCTGCACCTGAACCGCGAACTCTCTACATACCGGAAAAGCACCCGAAACCTCTGGCGATGTGCGCTGCACGGCAGTGCTGCGCCAATGACATCAGGCCCGGCACAGGGTGCCGGGAAACGAAAGGAAGAGGCGCATGTCGATCACGTCACTTGGCTATATTGGAGTTAATTCAAAAAAGCGGTCTGACTGGGAAGGTTTTGCAACCGGGCTTCTGGGCATGCAGAAAGTCGACAGCGGCGGCGCGATGAGCCTGTTTCGCATGGATGACCGCAAGCAGCGCCTGATTGTCACCGGCGAAGGTGAAGAAAATCTGGCCTTCATGGGCTGGGAAGTCGACACCCCCGCAGACCTTGATGCGCTGGCGTCCCGGCTGGAAAATGCGGGTGTTGCCGTCACCCAGCAGGGCGCGGCGTTGGCAGACCAACGCCATGTTGCGCGCCTTATTTCCTTCCACGATCCTGACAATAACCGCATCGAAGTATTCTGCGGCCCTGAGATTGCCAAAGACCCGTTTCTGTCAGGCCGTCCGATATCGGGATTCAAGACCGGCTCGCTTGGTATGGGTCATGTGGTCTTGCACGTTGAAAATATCGAAGGGCTTTTGTCTTTCTACCGCGACCTTCTGGGCTTTAACGTCACCGATTACGGTCTGACGCCGTATCCGCTGTATTTCTTCCATGTCAACGGGCGCCACCACAGCTTTGCAATGGTTGGATCAGGGCGCAAGGGTGTGCATCATTTCATGGTAGAGCTGCTGTCACTGGACGATGTGGGACAAGGTTACGACATTGCGCAACAGCGTTCAGAGGGGGTGGCCTATTCACTGGGCCGTCACTCGAACGATCACATGCTAAGCTTTTATTCCAACACGCCATCAAATTTCTTTGTCGAATACGGCTGGGGCGCACAGATCGTCGATCCTGCCACATGGAAACCTTTTGAAACCACGCAGGGGCCATCGACCTGGGGCCACGAGCGGTTGCACCTTCCCGAAGACAACCCAATCCGGGCCGAAATGCGCGAAATGCGGCATCAAACCGCGCGCGACGGGTTCCGCGCGCCCGATCCACAGCCAAACTGCGCATGGCTGGGCCGCGTTGTGAATGCCGGATAGGGCCAAACCCCAAGACATCATCAACCTCCAACTTCAGGAAACAGGCTTTTGCGAATTACATCTCATGTGTTGCCGGACGGCACGTTTTCGTATGGCCGCGTCAACGGCACCCAGATCATTGATGCGGGCGCTGCGCTGCGCGCCAGATACCCGGATCTGAAGGCCCTTCTCGCGGCCGGTGCGACATCTGAACTTGACCACGCGGACGGCGCGTCGATTGACATAGCGAAGGCGACCTTTCTGCCAACGGTTCCAAACCCGGACAAGATCATCTGCATCGGCCTGAACTATGTGGGACATATCAACGAGACCGGGCGCGACCGGCCTGCCCATCCGTCGATCTTCACCAGATATCCTCAGTCCTTCGTAGGTCATGGCCAGCCAATCGTGCGGCCCAAGGTCTCTGACAAACTTGACTACGAGGGCGAGTTTGCGGTTGTTATCGGCAAGGCCGGGCGCGCTATACCGGCGGGTTCTGCCTTGCACCATGTTGCAGGCTATACCTGCCTGAATGACGGGTCCATCCGGGACTTTCAACGCCATACTACCCAGTTCTGGGCCGGAAAGAATTTTGATCGCAGCGGGTCTATCGGGCCTTGGCTGGTGACAGCAAATGAGTTGGGCGACCCGACCCTGCCGCATATGGAAACACGCCTGAACGGCAACATCATGCAGACCACCTCGGTGGGTGATCTGGCCTTCGGGATTGCCGAACTTATCGCCTATGTCTCAACCGTCTGCGCACTCTGTCCGGGGGATATCATCGCAACCGGCACCCCCAGCGGTGTGGGTCTGTTCCGCGACCCGCCCGTCTTTATGAAGCAAGGCGACAGGGTAGAGGTCGAAATTTCAGGCATCGGCATTCTGGCAAACGACATCATCGACGAAACCTAATTGCATTCCCTTAACCCAAAGGAGTCCACATGCCCAAGGCAATCACGGATGTGGCGATTATCGGCGGTGGCCCCGTCGGGCTGACCGCCGCCAGCCTTCTTGGCCATCTTGGCATCGACTGCACGCTGTTCGAACGCAACAAGACCACGTCTTTCCACCCGCGTGGTCATGTGATCAACACGCGATCGATGGAAATTTTGCGCATAATCGGCCTTGAGGAAGATATCAACAACGCCTCTTTGCCAATCGAGCGCCACGCGGGCATCGGCTTTTTCACCAGCCTTGCCGGTGACAAAATCGGTGTGATCGAAACGCGCAGTAACCCCGAATGGCGCCGCATAGAGCAAAGCCAAAGCCCTTCGCTGAAGCGTTCATGCCCGCAGGACCGTTTTGAACCGATCTTGCGGGAACATGCGGGACAATACGACACCGTATCGCTACATTTCGACTGCAATATCAATAAATTGTCGAAAGATGACGACGGCGTTGGACTGGAATGGCAGGCAGGGAACGGTGCCACCGGCACGACACGCGCAAAATATGTCATCGCCGCAGACGGGCCGCGAAGTGACACTCGGGATGCGGTCGGCATCACGATGCAGGGCAAATCCATCGGGCAACAAATCGGCATTTATTTTCACGCCGATCTGTGGGACCTGGTCAAGGACCGTCCCTATCTGCTTTACTGGATATTCAACGCCAAAACATCGGGGGTTCTGATCTCGCTCGACGGGCGGCATCGCTGGACTTACAATTTCGGCTATAGCGAGGATGAAAGCCGTGAGGATTTCACCGAGGCGCGCTGTCTGGATCTGCTGCGCGCAGTAATAGGCACATCGGGTATTGATATCGACATAAAAAATATCATGCCATGGCGTATGCAGGCGCGTATCGCCGACCAGATGTCGGCAGGCCGGGTCTTTATTGCGGGTGATGCCGCGCATCCGCTGCCGCCGACCGGCGGTCAGGGCATGAATACCGGCATTACCGATGTGCAGAACCTTGTCTGGAAACTGAACTTCGTTTTGCAGGGCAAGGCGCCGGAGAACCTGCTGTCGACTTACACCACCGAACGGCGGCCCGTCGCCAGTTTCAATGTCGAGCAAAGCGCGCGCAATGCTCAGGCAATGGCGCGCAAGGGCTTGTCAGGGATGCTTGCCAATGACAGTGATCTTCTTGCCAATCTCGAAGGGCCAAAAGGCGCGGCAAACCGTGCCAAACTGGCCGAGGGTATCCCGGAGCAACGCGCACATTTCGACTATCCGGGCCAGACGTTCGGTTTTTTCTACGAATCCGAACTAATCACCCCGGACGGAACACCCGCCCCGCAGATGGAGGTTGTCACCTATTCGCCCAATGCGCGGCCCGGCCATCGTGCACCGCATCTGCCCGTGCGCCACAAAGGCCGTGATATGTCGGTTATCGACCTTTTCGCGCTTGACGCATTCACGCTTCTGACCGGCCCTGACGGTTCAATCTGGCGCGCCGCAGCGCAGCAACTGGACGATGACACCTTGCCTGCGTTGAATGTGTATTGCGTGGGTGACGGACAAGAGGTTGATGCAAACACCGAAAGCTGGTGCGCGCTTTATGGATCGTCCCCCCGTGGCGCTGTGCTGGTGCGACCCGATGGCCATGTTGCGTGGCGCGCCACAGATGATGCGTCTGGCGATGGCGGTGAACTGCTTGCGGCCCTCTGGCGTGCAACCGGCCAGACAGGTCCGGCCCCCACGCAGGCCCTTGGCAAGAAGGTCGAAACCGATGCGCGTTCCTGACACACAGACGGCCATCATTATCACGAAAGCCGGTGGGCCGGGCGTTCTTGTGCCTTCCCGCACGCCGGTCCCCAAACCGGAAGACGGGCAGGTTCTGATCCGCGTTTCGGCCGCTGGCGTCAACCGCCACGATGTGCATCAACGTGCCGCCGGCAGGCAGAGCGACGGGCTGGCCATCCCCGGACTGGAGGTCTGCGGCACAGTGGCGGCCTTGGGCAATGCGGTTCCCGATATCACTGTGGGGGCGCGTGTGATGGCCCTTGTCCAAGGTGGCGGCTATGGCCAGTATGTGTTGGCCAATGCAGCGCTTGTCATGCCCGCACCCACATCGCTTTCCGACATTGAAGCTGCGGCAATCCCAGAGGCTGCTTTTACCACATGGTGGAATTTCTTTGGGCTTATGGCACTTCAGAAGGACCAGTTTGCCCTGATTCACGGCGGGACCAGTGGCGTCGGGCATATTGCACTTCAGGCGTTGTCGGCGCTTGGTTACAAGATCCTCGCCACCAGTGGCACCGAAGAAAAATGCGCCGCCGCCCGTGGTTTCGGGGCGGATGCCGCTTTTCTTTATTCCGCCCCCGACCTTGCGGCGCAGGTTATGGCGGCAACCGGCGGGCGCGGCATCTCTGCACTGGTTGATGTTTCAGCCGGTGCACATCTGGCACAGGATCTGGACATGATGGCCCCCGACGGCACCATTGCCCATCTCTCGGGCGGGGGCGGGGCTGCGATCAATGTGCCGCTAAGTAAAATCATGGCGCGGCGGATACGGATCACCGGTTCGCTTCTTCGCCCACTGCCACTGGAACGGAAGGCCCGCATCGCCGATATGATCCGCAAGGAAGTCTGGCCACAACTGGGGACACAAATTCGCCCCGCCATCGCCCACAGCTTTGATTTCCGGGACGCTGCGAAGGCCCATTCCGAGATGGAAAAGAACACTCATATCGGAAAAATCATGCTGACAATCAGCCATGACTGACCATCACGGAGTCCATGATGAAACTTTATTACGCGCCCGGAGCCTGTTCGCTGGGAATTCACTTTCTGCTCGAAGAGGTTGGCGCCAAGTATGACGCGATCGCCATCGACATCAAGCAAGGCCAGCAGTTCACGCCTGACTACGCCCGCCTAAATCCGAAATCCAAGGTGCCGCTGTTGCAGCGTGACGATGGCAGCACCCTGACCGAATTCGGGGCTATTGCGCGTTGGTTGGCCAGCACGACCGGTGCACAAACGCTGCAAAGCACCAGCCTTGAGGAAGACATCCGCATAACCGAAACGCTGGACTACGTCGTGGCAACCCTTCACATGCAGGGCTTTTCGCGCATTCTGCGGCCCCAGAAATTCACCCCGAACGAGGCGGATCTGGACTGGGTCCGGCAAGTTGGCATTGAAATTGTAACCAAAGGGTTTGCCCGCCTGTCCGCACAACTGGGCCAGTCGCCCTTTATCATGGGCCAGCGCCTGAGTATTGCCGATGCTGCGCTTTTCTATACATTGTTCTGGGCCACCAAGCGGGTAAATCTGGACCTTCCGCAGAACCTGCGGGACTATTACCAGCGGCTCAGCGCACGGCCATCGGCACGCAAGGTTCTTCAATCAGAGGGTCTTGAATAATCTTCGGTCCGCCAATCACGCACAACGATGACTGCCCCTTTCTTGACTGGCCGCAATATTATCGAGGGCTTACGCCCTTATCCCATCAAGGTAGCGAAGCAGCCCCTCTGGTGTGGTTATGCGCTGGTTGAACGCGATGCGGATATTCTGATCTTCCGAGGCGAAATCCATGCCTTCGGGGTCAATAGTTGCAAGGCGCCAACGCCGCCGGACCCCGCCTGCCTTGGCCAGAAAAGGCGCCAGCCTGTCAGGATTCTGTTCCAGAAATGAAATCAGATCTTCTTCATGACGCGTCAGCATTTCAGCGCCCCGCAATGAAACACGAATACTGTCGAGGTGCAGATCATCGCTGTATTGGGCCGGCCCGCCATTCAGAAAAAGATCGCTTACCGTCATGCGGACAAGCAATGTGTCATTCAGTTCAAGGTATCTGGTTGCCCTGAAGAACTTCCGGCGGTAGCGCGCCAGCGATAGTTCCCGCTCGTGATCACGCAGGCAGCTTGCGCACCCCACCAGTGTCAGACGACTGCCGCGCAGGACATCGCTGCCGTTGAATTCTGCCAGCGTCATAGAAATGCGGTTGTCCGCAAGGATGTTCTTCCCATGGTGACTCAAGCCGGACATATAGAAAACCGGGCTTCCGTCCGGCTCTATCGACAGGTTTGTCACCGTGCTGTAGGGAAACCCGTTGATCCGGTCAATCGTTGCCAAAGCCACATTTCGCGAATGGCGCAGCAATCGACACGCCACGGCGCGCGCATTGAAAGGTTCCCCTTCTTGCGGGTCCATGGGGATTTCCCGGTCTGGAATAAAGGGATAGCTTTTCATCTTCTGTCTTCTGTTCATTGTGCAGCACCATTTCCGCAAACACGGGGACAGAACGGGCGGTTTTGCCCGCTCCATCCCTCGCGTGGGGGCCTCTGCTATTTCTCGACAAACCTTAGAAGCGCATACTCAGCCCGCCAGTGAATGTTCGCCCCCGACCGGTCATCGCCTGATACCCTTCAGAACTGCCACCGGGGTAGCCATAGACCTTGTCGAAAAGGTTTTCGACAGTGAAGAAGGCCTGCGCCACGTCGCTTATGTCATACGAGCCGTACAACCCGACAAGTGTATACGGATCACTTCTGGACCAGTAACTGCCAGCGGGAAACTGCGACCAGTCATAGGCCGCCTGTGCCGACTCACCTACATATCTGACCTGCGCGCCCAGCGTCAGCCGCTCATCCAGCGGGCGGACGCCGATATCCAATGTGGCAGTGCGTTTGGGCAATGCAGACCCTTCACCATTCCCGGCCCCTGCACCATCGCCAAGGGGCTGGTCATCGGTCTTGCTTAGCGCGACGCCAAAGTTTGCGTAGAACGCGCCGCTATCATATCCGCCCTCAACCTCCACCCCTTTCATGGTTGTGGTTCCGTCGCGGTTTATCCACATCGCGCGCGGAAAACCGACCCCCGGGATATCAACAAAATCGTTGACGATGAAGTCTCTGATCCGGTTGCGGAAGACGCTCACCCGAAGTGTCGCTTCGTCACCGGGCTGCCAAAGGTTCCTGCCGTGATAATCCACACCGAATTCCAGATTTCTGGAAAATTCCGGCTTCAGGTTCAGGTTATTGGTCATCCCGCTTCCGACCCCGTCGCCAAACGGGACCAGTGCAAAAAACGCCTCATGTGTGGTGGGCGGGCGCAATGTATGGGAATAGCTTGCGTGCACAGTCAGTTCAGGGGACACCTGATAGGATGCCCCGACCTTGGGCAACAAACGCCCCCCATCGCGATGCGCCCATTCATCGCCACAGGCAGCGCCACCTGCGGGACAGTCTGCGACGCCTGCGGCAAAAGGCGGACGGTAGCCGTTGATGCGCCAATAATCATAGCGCAGCCCACCGCGCAGACTGAACCTGTCGAAATCAATCTCTGCTTCGCCAAATGCACTTGCTTTGTCCAGTTTGCCCGGATGGTTCCCGCCCCGCATGGCATGGGTCTGAAAATCATCACGATCCCAACTCAGCCCGTATTCCAGCCGGACCGTGGACCCGGAAGCAAGCGGCACCTGCGCCCTGTTGGTGATCGACACACCATAGCTTTCCTCCTGTGTGCGCCGCCCCGCATAGCTGCCAGTGGCATCCGGATAGTTCAGATTGGTATCATTGTAATATGCGGCGACCGTCAGGTCGATTAATGGACTGTCAGGGGTGAAGTGATAATCTGCGGTCCATGTCCGGTTGCGGACATCCCATTCATAACTCGAATTCTGAAACGTGTTGTCATAGGTCCGAAGGCCGAATTTCAGCGCGTGGCGGTTATTTGGCACGATATCAATCTTGGCAAGTCCGCCGCGCGGCGAGTTCGTCGATGCGCGCCCGTTCGGCCCGTCGGGAAGTTCACTTCCCTCGCCGGTTTTATAATTCCCCTGGTTGCGTGTGGGCATAGGCCAGCAGGAAATCAATGCGCCCATCCCCGCCCCACAGCCCGTCAAACCGCCGCCCCAAGGCCAGCATCCCGGACAGGTCATGCCCGTTTGTACCACTTTTCAACCGCGCCAATCCACCCTGACGCGCGCCATCCCTAAGAACATCATCAATGGAAAGGGTGCGGAAATCCGCAGCACCGGTCAATGTACCGCTGCCCTTTGCACCGGATACGGCCCCGCGCGTGACATCCACGCCCGCAAGCAGTTCCGGCTGGACATACAGCATGTTCCCGCCCGAGGCTTCGTGCCCCGCGATATTGCGAAAATTCTGTGGCACCCCGTCAATCATGGAATTGACGCGCCCATACCCGGACATGCCCCTGATGTTCACCTCTATCCCCGGCTGGTTGGGGCTTTGGCGCGTCAGGACGTTTGGAATGCTGCCAAGCGCATTCTGGACATCGCCCTGATGCCGCAGTTGAAGATCCGAACTGTCTACAGTTCTGTCGATCCCTTGCACCGCAAATGGCGAAACAATGCGGCCCAGAAATGTAGATGGTGCCGCTTCGGTGGTTTCCTGCGATGTTGATGCATCCTCGACCTGCGCTGCGGCAGGTAATGAATGAAACCCTAACAGGGCTGAAGTACCCATATAGATGAAGATTGCGCTACCAGAAGCGCGAAGTCCAGTTGTCATGTCCGACCCCTTTGTCTGTTCAGAAAAAGAAGCCTTCCTTGATCGCTATGGCTGGTGAATATATTCTCGCCAGCTTCAACTGTCTCGGTCGCCCATAAGGTACAGATAACATCAACATTTATGATCTGCAAGGCACGCCCCCTAGATCAGGATAAAGGGCGGCCCATTTTCCGGCGCGATTTCACAAACAGCCGCCAGTTGCCGGGCGCTGTTCAGGCGCGTGTCCAACAGCCACCCATTGGGAAAAATCCGCGGTTCAAGGCGACACCCTCTGACAGGTTTCCGATGGCAAGTTTGGTGTGCAGGCCAGCTTGACTTGCGCGCCAACAGATGCCACTTCGGCACTGGGTCGAGTCCGCACGCCCTCTGCCAGCTCCCTCTCCCGCAAATTTTCAATCAGGCCACAGACAGCCTGTAATGATGAGGGAAAGCCATGCAAAAAACCAACGCCTATCTGGATCTGCCCGCGACCCGGTTTCTGCCGCAGCTTTGTGACCGTGCCGAGGCATTGGGGGCAAAAGTCGCGCGCATACACGATGGCCATGCCATCGTTATTGCCGCACTTGGCACGATAGAAGCGCACACCGAACGGGACGGGCTACGGCTGGTGGTTTCTGCCAACGATGCCGGAAGCCTCGCCTCTCTGACGGGGCATCTGGACGGTCTTGCAACTGCGGCCACCGGCAAGGCACCCGTCTGGGCCGGTCGAACGGGACCCCGGCTGACGATGGCGCGCGTTGACAATATAGACCGGATATCACCCTCTTTCCGCCGTCTCAGGCTAGCGGGCGATTTCTCTGCCTTCCTTGATGGCGGGGCGCATTTCCGGCTGCTTATCCGCCCAAAGGGGGCCACATGGCCCAGCGACACCGCCAACGGCCTGCACTGGCCGGGCGGCATTGATGTCTGGCACCGCCCGCCTTACACCATCCGCCGCATGGACCCGCATGCGCGCTGGATCGATGTTGATATCTTTTTGCATGACGGCGGGCGTGTGACAGAATGGACAAAGATCGTCCGCCCCGGTGACGAAATAGCCCTTACAGGTCCCGGCGGGCGCAACGTCAAACAGGCCGCATGGATGGGATTGGTGGGCGATGAAACTGCGCTGCCGGTGATCGTGCGCGCGCTTGAAGCCGCACATCCCGACACGCGCGGGCAGGCCTTCCTGATGGTCGCGGACCCGGCTGATGCCCAGCCCGTCACCCTGCCCGAAGGGATGCAATTAACCTGGGTGCTGCGCGAAAAACACAAAACCCTTGCAGGGCTTTTGCACCTGTTATCCCCCCCTGACGGAGAGGGGCGCCACATATTTTTCGCGGGCGAACGCCAGCAAGCCGCCGAAGCCCGCGTGATTTTGCCTGACATGGGAGTGACACAGGGTGAATTTCACACTGCGACCTACTGGACAGCAGGCTAAGCACCCCCGACCCAACACCGCCAATACCCGTCGCGTGAAAGGTGAACAGTGCAGCCAATTGTCTGCGCAATGCATCTGCGCCGCGCAAGCTGTCGATCTTGGGCGAAGAAGAACCAAGCCCGCCCGACATCCGATCAGCATCCGCCCCAGCGGAAAGTTCCGGCGCGGTCCGCTTTCGTATGCTGATCAATAACTGACCAAGGGTGCTCAAACCTTGACATGACCCTTTGCGATAAATGTTTTTTATCAGAAGGACGCAAAAATGACGATTTGATTCTACGCCAGCTTCCTGCCTAGGTTGAGTTATATCCCTAGAATGGAGAGATCACATGAATATGACAGTTTCGAAATACGTTGGCAGCGCGGTAACTTTGGCGATTGGTCTCAGTGCATCCAGCGCGGTGGTCGCCCAGACTTGGCGGATGTCCCACAAGATGCCACCTGAATCCATCGAAGGTAAACTGTTTCAAATGTTCGCCGACGAGGTGGCGGAACGCACCGGCGGCGAACTGAGCATCGAGGTTTATCCCAGCGAACAGCTGGGGTCGGACGATGCCGTGCTGGAGCAAATCCAGCTGGGGACAATCCATATCTACCCGGAAGGCATAAGCTATCTTCAGAAATGGGTGCCCGAGATGCAGTTCACTTCTGCGCCCTTTCTGTTCGATGACCGGGACCATTGGTCGCGTTTCATGTCATCGGATATGGTTCAGGGCTGGCTGGGGCGCGTTGAGGACGAGGCCGGGATCATCGTGCTGGGCGACTCCACCGCGTTTGTGCGCGGCCCCTATCGGGTAATGCTGTCTTCGCGCGAATTCGAGACGCTGGAAGAAATGGATGGCATAAGACTGCGCATGCATCCGGATGAGTTGGCCGCCGAAAGCTGGCGCCATCTGGGCGCGGAAGTGCGCACCTTGGCCTGGACAGAGACTTATGAGTCTATCGGTCGCGGCATTGTCGAGGCCGTGAACAGCCCCATCGCACTGGTTGAATCCATGCGGTTTCACGAAGTTGCGCCCCATATCCTGCGGCATGGCGAATATGAACAGGGCATGGCCTTCATGATGAGTGCCGTTTCATGGAACCAGCTGGACGAAGAGATGCAGGGCCATCTGCTTGATGCCTATGACACGGTGACGCAGGAATCAGCGCGGGTCATGGGCGAGATTGCAGACGAGGCCATCGAGCGTATGAAGGGCGAGGGCGCGACATTCAGCGAGTTGGATACTGCCCCCTTCGTCGCCCGGATGGCGGAGATGTATGAAGCCATGGACGCGGCCGGGGACCTGCCCGAAGGTTTCCTAGATGCTGTAAACGAAACGCGCGAATAGCAGACGCGCAATGTTGAAACTGCTGGACCGCTTTTTGGGGCTGACGGAGAAGATCTTCTTCGTCGGCGCCAACGGTGCCCTGATCGTCATCCTGTTCATCAATATCGCAAATATCGGGTCCCGTTTCATGTGGGAGCGGGGCCTGATCTGGGTGTTCCCCTGGACGACGGTTTTGTTTGTCTGGATGGTCTTTCTGGGGTTTTATGTGATCTATCGCCGCAACAGGGACATCAAGGTTGATATCGTGTATCGATTGATGCCGCTGCGGGCGCAAAACGCCGTAACCATCCTGACGAACCTTATCATTATGGCGCTGATGGGTGTGATCCTGTGGCAGGCACAGACGCTGCTGCCGCGTCAGGTGGGCAATATGGATTATGTCGGCCTGCAACGCTACTGGCTTTCAGTGCCGTTCTATGCCTCCTGCGCCCTGATCTTGCTGGATTTTTTGCGCGACACTCTGGAACGGTTGATCAATGGCCCGCCGGACGAAGGTGAATCAGTTTCCGCAAACGTGCCTAGGGGTGTGTAATGACTGCACTGATGCTGTTCATGGGCTTTCTGGTGCTGCTGGCGCTTCGGGTTCCGATCACCATGGCGATCGGCATCTCGGTGCTGGGGTCGCTGATTGCAGCCGGTTATGACAATACGCTGTGGATTATCCCGATGCGCGTTCAGGAAGGGGTGAACAATTCCTCCCTGCTGGCGATTCCGTTCTTTGTGCTGGCAGGCAATCTGATGAATGCTGCGGGCCTGACGGAGCGTCTGTTCAACATGGCCAACGCGCTGATCGGCCATTTCAAGGCCGGTCTGGCGCAGGTCAATGTGCTTGCATCAGTGCTGATGGCGGGCGGCACGGGGGCTGCGGTGGCCGATATCGCAGGACTGGGCGTCGTGGAAATACGCGCCATGCGCGAGCGTGGCTATACGGCGTCATTCTCGGCGGCCATTACGACTGTCTCGGCCATTCTGGCGCCGTTCATCCCGCCATCGGTTCCGCTGGTGGTCTATGCGTTTCTGGCCAATGTATCGGTTGCGCGCATGTTTCTGGCGGGCATCGGACCTGCAATACTGATCGCGGTCGCGCTGATGATTTACAACCGTGTCTATGCATCCGTTGTGGATTTGCCGACCCAGCCCAAGGCAAGCGGGCGCGAGATCTGGATCTGCATCCTGAAGGGCACGCCGCCGTTGGCTGCCCCCGGCATTATCATGGCGGGTATCCTGACCGGAACGACCACCGCAGCCGAGGCAGGCATTCTGGCCTGTGGTTATACACTGCTGTTGTCGCTGTTCTATGGCAGCTTCCGGTTTTCGGCGATCTGGAATGCGGTCAGCGACACCATGCTTATTACCGCGATGATCATGATCATCATCGGGTTCGCCAATGGTATGGGCTGGTTGCTTGCAGTGGAACGCATTCCACAAGACATTGCAGCCGCCGTGCCGGGCCTGATTGACCAGCCGTTCCTGTTTCTGATGGCGGTGGTTGGCATCGTTCTGGTGGTGGGCTGTTTCATTGATGGGGTGACTGCGAAACTGTTGCTCGTGCCGATTCTGCTGCCATTGGTCGATGCTTACGGGATTGACCGTATCCATTTCGGTATCGTCATGCAGATGGGCCTGATCCTTGGACTTGCGACGCCGCCCATGGGCATCGGCCTGTATATTGTCGCCCGCATTGCCGAAATTCCGGTGGAACATGTGGTGCGCGCGGTGCTGCCCTTCTTCATCCCGCTGCTGATCGTTCTGACGCTTCTTGCCGCAGTGCCGCAGATCGCATTGTGGCTGCCCAATACCGTGCTTGGCCCGCGTTAGGGTCGGCCATCCCCCCTTTTCAACTGACTATGGAGAGTATCTTGAAAGTATCCCTGATCCAGATGAACACGCGTGACGACAAGGCCGAAAACCTGCGTGTGGCTCGTGAACTGATCGTGGCTGCGGTGGAAAACGACCGTCCCGATATTGTCAGCCTGCCCGAAACCTGGACCTCGATGACCGGAAATTTCGACGTGCAATACGGAAATTCCGAAACTATCCCCGATGGCGAGGCCTGCCAGATGATGGCCGGGCTGGCACGAGAGCACGGAATTTATGTGCATGGTG
Source organism: Roseinatronobacter sp. S2 (assembly GCF_029581395.1). Classification (GTDB taxonomy): domain Bacteria; phylum Pseudomonadota; class Alphaproteobacteria; order Rhodobacterales; family Rhodobacteraceae; genus Roseinatronobacter. The sequence continues at coordinate 324,290 of NZ_CP121115.1, forward strand.
GCAGCATTGCGGAACGTTCAGACGGGAAGTGCTTCAATACGACGCTGGTGTTCAATCCATCAGGCGAAATCATTGCACAATACCGCAAGATTCACCTGTTCGACGTGGACGTGCCCGGCGGCATTTCCTACCGGGAGTCGGATTCGATGAAGGCCGGATCAGACGTGGTGACCTGCGATGTGGGTGACACCACAGTTGGGCTGTCGATCTGTTATGACATGCGCTTCCCAGAGCTGTTCCGCGCCCTGCGCGATCAGGGGGCAAAGGTGGTCTTTCTGCCCGCAGCATTCACCATGATGACCGGCAAAGACCATTGGGAAACCCTGATCAAGGCCCGTGCCATCGAAACGCAATCATGGGTCGTCGCCACCGGACAGGTGTTCGACCACGATGGCGGCAGCAAGGTCTGCTATGGCCGTTCGATTGTCGTGGACCCATGGGGCACCGTCGTTGCCAAAGCGCCCGACAAGGTGGGGTTCATCACTGCCACCATTGATCCTTCATATGCAGACGACGTGCGCATAAAAATGCCGGTCATGCAGCACCACCGTTTGGGCAAGACCCAGACAGCACAGCCGGTTCCGGCCTGAACAGACCAGTAAAGGAAGATACCATATGTACACAGTCAAGGATATGCCGCAGCAGATTTCCAAGGAAATGGCGGCAAAGCTTGCAACATGCGAAACCGCCACCATCGGCCATTTTCTGCACGATGTTTTTGTGGACCGCGAAATCCGCGCCGTGCTGCCGAGCAAGCGCATTGCGGGAACCGCGGTAACGCTGCGGCTGGCGGGGCCGGATTCGGCACTGCTGCATTACGCCGTCAGCATCGCGCGTCCCGGTGACATCCTGATCATCGACCGCGCGGGTGACGACAAGCATGCCTGCTGGGGCGGTGTGGTCACCCATGCCGCCAAGAAGGCCGGTGTGCTGGCGGCGGTGATTGACGGCCCTGCAACGGATTTTGAAGAAATCCGCGCGCAGGACATGCCCATGTGGTGCCGTGGCCCCGCGCCCATCACGACCAAATTGCTGGGGCTTGGCGGGGGAATGAACATCCCCGTATCTGTCGGCGGCCAGTCGGTGGAACCCGGCGATGCGGTGCTGTGCGATGAAAGCGGCGTTATTGTCCTGAAACCCCATCAGGTAGATGCGGTGGCCGAACGTGCCCTTGGCATGCAGCAACGCGAGATCGGCCTGCTGGAAAAAATTCACGCGGGCGAAAAGCTGGCGGACCTGTCAGGGGCGCGCAAGATGGTCGAAGACAATCTGGCACCCGTCTGATCACAGCGACCGACCGTGGCGGGCCCAGAAACGGCCCGCCTCCTCTCGGGCCAAGGCCGCGACAACGCCCGGCGCTGCGGACCCCGAAGCGGTGTAATGGACAGCATGGCATTCCAGCCCCGGAAATTCCTGCTTCACCGGAATGACCTTCAGCGTCCCCTCTGCCAGTTCACGTTCGATCATGACCGGCGGAATGGCCGCAACACCGAACCCGTCCGCCGCAAGCCGGATAAGTGTCGACAATGAGTTCGAGCAGTTCAGCTGTAGCGTCCGCGCGCTTGTCCCGACCAGCGTGCGGTCGATCATGCGATAAGGTTTCGATCCGCGCGGGTAAGAGATGATCGGATAGTTGGCAAGTTCGGTCACATCTATCGGACCTTCGAACGAAAACCGGCGCGGATTGGCAACCCAGGCCATGGGAAAGGTGCCAATGCCGACATTCTCGATGCCTTCCTCGTCTACAGGGCCCATCACAAGGGCGATGTCAATCTCGCCGTTCTTCAGATCATCGATCAGCCGGATCGAGGTGTCGGCCCGCACCTCTAGGGTGACACCGGGGTTTTCGGTCTGCAAACGCTCGAACAGGTCGACCAGCCAACTGGAGATGATCGTGTCTATGGCACCGATACGCATTGTGCCGGTAATGCGCGGTTCCGCCTCGAAGATCGAGGTCAACCTGTCGGTCAACTCGATTATCGGCTTGGCATAGCGCAGCACCTCAAGCCCGTCGCGCGTCACGCGCACGCGTCTTGCCTCTCGGTGTAGCAATTTACGACCGAAATCGTCCTCCAGTCCGCGTATCCGCGCAGAGATTGCCGGTTGCGTGGTATTCAGATGCGCCGCCGCCTTTCGAAAACTCTCCAGTTCGGCAACAAGTATAAACGCGCGCAAAGCTCTCAATCGTATCATCGGTTTGCCTTCCTGTGATATTGGCAGCGCGAAGTGTTCCCTAAAAGCCGTGAACACCTGCCCCCAACTGGCGCGCCACGCGATCCGTCGTCTGAAACTCAGACGTGCTGGCCGCCGCTGATATGGATCTCGGCACCGTTAATGTAGGACGAAGCCTCCGTGCAAAGGAAGTGGATAGTCGCGGCAACTTCGGACGTGTCCCCCAGCCGCCCCATCGGCACCTCGGATGCGATCAACTCTTCCGTGCCCGGCGACAGCATCGAGGTTTCAATTTCGCCCGGCGCGATGGCATTGGTGCGCACACCCCGGCGGCCAAATTCATGCGCCATCTCGCGCGTCAGTGCCGCAAGGGCCGCTTTTGACGCTGCATAGGCAACACCGGCAAAGGGATGCACGCGCGACCCCGCGATCGACGTGACATTGACGATAGACCCGCGCGCGCGCTCAAGTTCGGGCAGCAATTCGCGGGCCAGAAGCGCGGTCGAAACCAGATTGACATTCAGCACCCGCGTCCATATTTCCGCGTCCGTTCCCATAAGCCCCAAGCGTGACCGGTCTGGCCCCTTGGGCGAGATGCCGGCATTATTGACCAGCGCGTGCAGCTTGCCATGCGATAATCGCGCGCGGACTTCGCGCGCCAGTTCACCAATCTGATCAATTTCTGCCAGATCGGCCTGAATGTGGCTCTCTCGGGCCTCTGGCCACGCGCAATCTTGCGAGAATGGCTGGCGCGAAACCGTGAGGATCCGCCAGCCATTCTTCTGGAACAGCTTGACCGTCGCGTGACCAATTCCCCGACTGGCTCCGGTCAGCAACATGGTTGGTCGTTCATCACTCATTTCATACCTCGGGATTTGTGTTCAACGCCACCTGGCCTTGACCAGTTCTGAAACGCACAGCCACCATTCAAACCGCCCGTCCGGCAGGCAGGCCCGTCGAGGATCATACCCGGCCGGGCAGCGGATAAGCGGCGGGGTCACCCGAATGACCGATTCATACCCGCCTATTGCTGACAACACTGCCGCTGCCACATCGGGTGTGCCCAGTTCAATGCAGGCGCGTCGCTGGACAGCAGCCCTTCGCACAGGCAATTCTTTCTCAGTGGCAGAATTTATTGATTCATGCGAATGATTGTCATAATATACGAACAAGATGAAGATTGCATCAGAAAATATGAACTTAAATCTCCGTCATCTGCGCGCGCTTCATGCCGTCGCAGCAGAAGGGTCATTCAGTGCGGCGGCGGAACGGCTCAACGTTGTTCCTTCGGCACTGTCAGAGGTGATACGGCAACTGGAAATGACCATCGGTGCACCCCTTTTCGACCGGCGCACCCGGCCACCGGCCATTACACCACTGGGTGAGAACTTTCTGCGCGACACCAAACCGCTGCTGGACGGTATGGATCGTGCGGTCAGCAGATTGCGTCAAAGCGCCGGGCTGGAGGACGGCACGCTTCTGCTGGGCGCATCACCGTCGGCAATTTCTGAACTACTGGTCCCGATTCTGCTGGATTTTCTGCACAACCGACCCGGTCTGCGCTGTACGCTTCATGACGATATTGCGGAAACCTTGGCCACAATGGTATCAGACGGGCGGCTGGACCTGGCGGTTGCCGGGCGGGCGCAGCATTCACCCGACCTGCGCCAGCGTGCAATTTTGCGCGATCCGGTCGGGCTGGCATGCTCCACCGATCATGCGCTTGCTGCCAAACATGCCGTGCCAATTGATGATCTTGACGCCGATATGCTGATCGGACTGGATTCGAATACAGGCACGCAGCACCTGCTCACAGGCTGCCCCGACATACCGCGCGGCTTTCTGACACCGCGTTTACAGGCACATTCCACGATTGCCCAGTTGTGCATGATCCGTGCAGGACTGGGGGTGGCGCTGTTGCCGCGCAACGCAGTGATGTTGTTTCGTGATCCACAGATCTGTTTCATTCCGGTTGCGGGTCTGGATTTGTGGCGCAGCCTGTATCTTCTGGAACCTGCCCGCCGCCCATTGACAGAAGCAGCCCGTGCGTTTGTCGCGATGCTTGAAGCGCAAGTACCCTTTTTGCATATGACAGAAGGGGCATCCCCGGCTTGAGAAGGACCCAAGGACATGACCCAGAAGACCACATCGCCCGCGCTGCCGTTTGTTTGTCGCAAGGCTCCGGCTAGCAGTCAGGGCGGGATGGTAGTAACAAACCATCCGCTAGGTTCGGCCGCAGGGCACGAGATGCTGGCGGCGGGTGGAAATGCAGTCGATGCAGCTGTTGCCGCGCTACTGGCCTTAACTGTCGTCGAACCAATGATGGTGGGTATCGCAGGCGGCGGGATTGCGCATCTGCGACTGGCGGATGGCAGGCATACAGTGATTGACTGCATGTCGCATGCGGGGGCCACGGCCACACCCGACATGTTCCGCCCCCTGTCCGATACCCTGCCCGACTATATGGAGACGGAAGGACGGCGCAATCTTGTCGGGCCGTCAGCGGTGGCGGTGCCCGGCAATCTGGCGGGGTGGTGCAGCATGCACGACCAGCACGGCATTCTGGAATTTGCCGACGTGATCGCCCCTGCCATCCGCCTGGCCGCAAGCGGATTTCGCGTGACCGGATATCTGAGCAGAAACATTGAGCGTCACGCCGAAGATCTGGCAAAAGACCCGGTAATCGCATCACTGTTCCTTCCCGCTGGCATACCTGTTCAACCTGGGCAGAGGCTGATCCAGTCCGACTATGCCGAAAGCCTGCGCCTGATCGCCCGAGAGGGGGCCGCAGCCCTCTATGGGGGGGCATTAGGTCAGGCACTGGTCGACCGGCTGGGCACGGATGGCAGTGTATCAATGGACGACCTGAGGCATTACAAATTGCGCGAGCGAGAGGCCATTTTCGGAAGCTATCGGGGTTTCGACATCGCGGGTCCGCCGCCCCCTGCGTCATCCGGGGTGCATGTGGCGCAGATGCTGAATATGCTGGAACGCTTCGATATGGCTGGCATGGGATTTGACAATCCCGACCGCCTGCACATTCTGGCCGAGGTGATCCGCGTGGGTTTCGAAGACCGCCGCGCCGCATCGGGTGACCCTGATTTCGTCGATATTCCGGTGAAGCGCCTGATTTCAAAAGCCTACGCCCGCGACTGTCAGGCCCGTATGCGCGACACCGGCACAGCAAAGCTTCTGTCGCCGGGGGGCTATGAAAGCCAGTCAACGACACATATCACAATTGCCGATAAGGACGGCAACATCGTTTCAGCCACGCATACAATCAACGGTCTGTTTGGGGCGCGGTTCATGGTGCCGGGCGCCGGGTTTATTCCCAACAACTACATGTATAACTTTGACCCGCATCCCGGAAAGGCGCTGTCGATCCAACCGGGCAAGCGCGTGCCGACATCGATGGCACCGATGATCGTCCTTCGGGATGGAAAACCGCGATTTGCCCTTGGGCTGCCAGGGGCGTTGCGGATATTTCCATCAGCAATGCAGGCCATCGTCAATCTGATTGATCACGGTATGACCGCGCAACAAGCCGTCGAGGCGCCGCGCCTATGGACCGAAGGGGCACATCTTGAACTTGAACCCGGCTATGCCCATCATGCCGACGCACTGCGTGCCAGAGGCCACGATGTCAGGCTGGTTCCGCATATCGGCGGGGGCATGAATGCCATTGTGTTCGGGCCTGACGGTCTGCTGACAGGTGCCGCCTGCTGGCGTGCCGACGGGACAGTTTCAGCACTTGGCGGGGGGCTGGCCGATGACGGTGTTTCATTCAGCATCTGAACCGGAACCCCGTCTGTTGTATCCCGCAACATACAACGCCTAGGCGCCTAATACCCCCGTTCGGCATCCGCAACATCAGCACAGGTCCCGCTTCTGGCAAATTCCAGAAGGTTCGCGGCGATAATCTGCCCTCCGGTTTCCGCATCAATCTGCGATGCGACATGAGGCGTTACAGTAACCGCCGGATGTGTCCAGAAAGGATGATCCGTTGGCAAGGGTTCCTGATGAAAGACATCAAGCGTAGCCTGCCTGATCTGTCCGCTGTCCAGCGCCGCCAGAAGATCACCATCCACAAGATGCGGACCGCGGGCGCAGTTAATCACACAGGCACCCTGCGGCAGTCTGTGAAACAATTTTGCATTCATGATGCCTCTGGTGTCATCGGTAAGGGGCAAAAGGTTCACAAGAATTTCGCAGCCATCAAGGAAAGCGTCAAATTCCCCTACACCGGCGTAACATTCCACCCCGTCGATCATTTTCGCAGACCGCGCCCAGCCACGCGTAGAAAAACCAAGGCTGGCAAGCGTTTGGGCCGCCACCGCACCAAGATTGCCCAAGCCCATCACCCCGACGGTGCGACGGCCAGCCACCGGCACAACGATGGCGTGCCAGTCACGTTCCGCTTGTGCGCGCAACTGACGTGGCATGTCGCGATGATGACGCAACACATGCAATGCCACATATTCCCGCATTCTTTGGGTCAGATCAGACCCCACGGTCCGGATAATCGGAATGCCCTTGGGCAGGGCCGCATCATCAAGAACATGATCAATACCCGCACCAATCGAGAAAATAGCCCGAAGTTTTGGAAACCGGGCCAGATCGCCGGTGCGCGGACGCCAGACCACGGCGAAATCAATGCTCTCCGGGTCGCCAACGTCGTGCAAAGGCATGACATCCCAACCGGGCAGAAGCCCTTGCAGCATATCGACCCACCACTGGGTCTTGTCTTCGGCGGGGAGGTAAACGGCAACTCTCATGAAAGTTCCTTCTTCGTGTTGAACATGTGAAACATACGATGAATTTCAGGCAACTTGAAGCTGCTACAGACGAAACCACGATCAAGACATGCAGCAGGTCACAAGATTTGAACTGCCAGTCCTGAAACTGCATGAAAACATGAATCTACGCCTGTTGAACAAACAGAAACTACGGCGGCCGCCGGGTTTGGCCGCCCGATCCGGTTCTTCATATCGGCTGGGCAGGTCAGCAACCACACTGGCGCTGCGGATTGATATGCAAACCGCCGAATGCTGATTGACTGCTGGCAGATAACGACGATGACGCAGGCTGCATCAATCATCACTCGGTCATGTCTGCAACCAGCCTTTTGCGAACTCTACAACCTTGGCATCTGCCAGGTATTTGACCCTGTCCATCTCTGACACAATGCTGACAGTCCGCGCCTTGCCCATCTTGACACCTGCTTCAGGCCAGAATGCCCGGACGGTCAGGGTTTGTCCGGTGCGTTTTGCATCCACGCGCCCAATCACGCGATCGCCCTGCAACACCGGAAAGACATAATAGCCATATTGTCTTTTTGCTTCGGGAACGAATATCTCAATGCGGTAGTGAAATCCGAAAAGGCGCTCTGCACGCGACCGGTCGCGCAAGACGGGTTCGAACGGAGACAAAATACGCACCCGAGTGGAAGGTTCGGGCATGGAAGATGCGTGATCAAGCGTGGCTTCAGTCGTGAAACTATGCCGCGGGGAGCCGTCGGCCATAGCAATATCAACTTCGATGATGCGACCCGATGCGAGTGCGTTCTTGCACCAGTTTTTTGCCTCGTCCCGCGTTACGATCTCGAAAAAGGCCGCTAATTCGCCACTCGTGCCAAAGCCGAGCCTGTCGAGGGCCTGCGACATGGCCCAATCTGCAATTTCTTCGTCTTCCCGCCGGTCGCATCGGTGCCCGGTCGGGATCACGCGCTCGGTCAGGTCGTAAAATTTCCGGAACGCCTGACGATGACAGACCGCCAGTCTGCCGGATCTCCACAGAAATTCCAGCGCTGTCTTGGACGGGTGCCAGTCCCACCAGCCGGAAGATCCCCGTTGCTCGTCCCTGCCGACATCGCGCGACGACGTGGGGCCGTTATCGGCGACGTGCTGAAGGACGGTATCAATTTCTGCGTCCCAGCCTTCGCGGCGCCATTGCGGCCAGCGTGCCCGCATCCGCGCCTCGTCCCGCGCGAATTTCAAACGCCACATGGGGTAAAACTGCATCGGGATAATCGCGGCGTCATGGGTCCAATGCTCGAATGCCGTCCGGTGGTCTGCGACCAGCTGCATCAATGCGCGAGGTCGAAACTGACCTTGTCGGGACCACAGGATCAGGTCATGCGCGCGCGCCAGCGTGTTGACGCTGTCGACCTGCACGAAACCAAGCGCGTGCAGCAGCCGGTCCAGATCATGGGCCTTGCCGGTGCCCGTCTGCGGGCGCAGCAACTGATGTCTGTCCAGAAACAGCCTGCGGGCGGTGCGATTGTCTACAAGGGGGCGCGTCATACCGCCAGACTATCGTTGCTGTTCGTCGGGGGCAATCGGCGCGTTGATCTGGTGTTTCATGACCCTGAGCATCCGGTCGGGTGGTGCTGGCGTGAAGCAATCACCCACAGGTGCGGAGCAAAGGGCGCAGCCCGCCGCACCATCGGTGGGCCGTCCCGCGGCCTGCCGATTTGGCCAGTGACACGCCAAGCCTATGATCCTGGGAGTATGCAGCTTGCATAAACTGCATTCTTTGAACGTCGGACCGGCAGACCCCGGCCCACCGTTGGCGCGAGCGTTGTCCAAGTCGCAACGTCCCCTTCAGACCGGAATGAACCAGCCTTGCGGTTCGATCTGACATGATACCACTCTTGCACATGACGACGCAGCAGCGGCTGAAGAACAACAAACCGCCACAACATCGCCAACCCTGACCGCGCGATGACGCGACCGCCAAATTCAAAGCGTGATCAACCCGCGTGGCAGGCTGTTCATCGACACTGGGCCAGCCTCGGTAATCTCGACCTGATCTTCGATGATGAAGCCACCAAGCCCTGTGATATACCAAGGGCATTCAAAGGCCAGCACCATGCCCGGTGTCACGCAGATATCGGCATCGGCAGAAATGAAAGGCCATTCCTCGCTGCCCGGACCCGTGCCCAGACTATGACCAAAATGGCCGCGTGCATAGCTGGCAAATCCGCGTGCCGTGATCGCTTCGGTGGTGATGCGGTGGACCTCGGACAGCGGTGTGCCCGGGGTCAGCCGTGCAAAACCGGCGTCAAACCCGGCCATCAGTGCCGCATATATCTCCGAGGCCACGCGATTGGGCTGGCCGAGGACAAAACTGCGCCCTGTATCCGATGTATAGCCCTCGATCAGGCAGCCGACATCAACCTTGATCAGATCGCCCGGACGCGCCCGGGCATCACCGCCCCAAGGATCGACCCCGACCGAGATGTATTCCCAGCTTCCCGTAAGCGGAAGTCCAGCGGCAGCAGTACTGATCGCGGTTTGCCAAGCCTGCGACAGTTCGCTGCGCAAGACACCGGATGCGACCGCATCGCGCACAGCCGCGATACCCTGTTCGGCCAGCCCTACGGCTTGACGCAGATATCCAATCTCGGCGGGTGATTTAATCGCGCGCAACTCCTGCGCGATCCGCATGCCATTAACCAACACTGCCGGGGCCAGATGTTCCTGCAATGCGGGCCAGTCACTGGCCGCGATGGCCGACATTTCAACCCCGATCCGGGCGTCTTGCAAACCGCGTTCGCGCAATGCATCGCGCAGGTGCTGCCAGGTGGTGCGCGCATCAAATGTCGTGGGTCGGGTGAAGGTATCCCCGCGCCCCTCTGCCTGCCAAAGCGCGCGCATTTGGGCGGCTGCGTCCCCCTGCGCGTCCAGATCAGGGGCCGTCGCGGCCTCGACCCAGATGCGGCTGGTTCGCAGATCAGCGATATGGCTTGCACGCCGGAAGGATGGCGCAAACAGGTCGCTGGCCACCGCCATTTCGGGCAGGTTTGCATCGGCGGGCACCAACACCGCCACTGCGCCAGCCTGCCGCCACATGGTCGCCACCCCCGCAGCAGCACCAGTGGCGTGGCGAAACGCTTCCGGCGACAGCAGCAGCAACGCGTCCATCCCCGCGGCCTGCATCAGCGTCTCGGCGCGCTTTCGGTCAAGATGAGCAGTCATAATTCCCCCTTCGGGTTACAGCATCATCAGGCTTGGCAGCCACAAAACCAGTCCCGGAAAGGCCACAATCAGCGCAATCAGGCTTAGAAGTGCCAGCCAATAGGGCAACGCCGCCCATGCGGCCTGCCCCAGCTTGACCTGCCCGCCCGTCATGCCGGTCAAGACGAAAATGTTCATTCCAACCGGCGGTGTCAGCATGCCAATCTCGATCAGAAGCGTGATCAGCACGCCCAGCCAGATCGGATCATAGCCCAGCCCCACCAGAAGCGGGAAAACAATGGGCAGGGTCATAATCATCATCGACAGCCCGTCAAAAACCGTGCCCAGCACAATATAGACTGCCACGATAATCAACAGCACACCCAGTGGGCTGATGCCCAGTCCGGTTATCTGGCGAAGCAATTGCTGCGGCAAACCAAGCACGCTGATGGACTGCGCCAGCACCACCGCGCCCATGAACACCATACCAATCACGCAAAAGGTGACAAGGGTGCTCATCAGCGCGTCCAGAACACCGCGCCATGTCAGATCGCCCGCCCAGAAACCGATCACAATGGCCGCAGCAACCCCGACGCCTGCAGATTCTGTCGGCGTGGCAAGCCCTGCGAACAAACTGCCCAGAACAGCGCCGATCAGCGCCAGAAGCGGCCAGATCCGGCCCAACCCCAACAGCGCGCGGCCCAAGCTGACCTCTGGCTTCGGTTCGGGGGCAAGGCGGGGCGTGCGCCAGACCATAAAGGCAATCCACAGCATGAACAAAAGCGCCGCAAGCATGCCCGGCAGGATTCCCGCCAGAAACAACTGGCCAATCGACGTTTCGGTAAAGGCACCGTAAATCAGCAAGCTCAGACTGGGCGGGATCAACAACCCCAATGTGCCGCCCCCCGCCAGACTGCCAACCACCACCGCACGGTCATAGCCGCGCCGCGTCAGTTCGGGATAGGCGACCGACCCCACCGCCGCCGCCACAGCCATGGACGATCCGCTGACCGCACCGAACATGCCGCAAACCGCGATATTGGTATGCAGCAATCCGCCCGGCAGCCGCGCAAAAACGGGTGACATCGCGCGGTAGACACTGCGCGCCAGCCCCGACGCCACCAACAATTCGCCCAGCAGGATGAACAGCGGAATGGCCGTCAGGGTGAAGCTGTTGAACGTGTTCCAGACGGCCTGCACCCCAAGGCTGGTGGCCCCGCCAGACCAGAAATGCAGGATCGCGAACCCCGTCAGACCCAGCGCGGACCCCAGCACCGCGCCGGTCAGCACTGTGCCCAGAAGCGTGCCGCCCATCATCAACCAGATCATTTTTCAAACTCCGGCGGTGCATCAGCCATCGAGACACTCTGCGGCGGGGGGCGCAGCATCTGCCAGGCCGCGACCAGCCCCGCAATCGCAACACCCGCCGCCATGCCAATCACGAAGGGCGCAAGCTGGATACGCGCCACCTCTGATCGCAGATTGAGCATAATCGTAAACCGTGCATCGGCCAGCGCATCGCGAAAAAAGATCGCGGCAAAGGCCAGAAAAACCAGTTGGCCCAGAACCCATAAAACCCGGCGCAATCGGCCGCCAGTGTTTTCATACAGCAGACCTACGCGGATATGGGCATGCGTGGCCAGCACGAAGGGCATTCCCAGAAACACGCAACTGACCATCAGCAGGCCCGCCAGTTCTTCGGTAAAGGCAAAGGGTGCGCCCACCGCATAGCGCATGATGACGGCCATCACGACCAGCGCCGCCATTCCCGCCACGCAGGCCGCCCCGATCGCGGCAAGGGCACGGGTGACCCATAGGATCACCCGGTCTGTTCCGGCGGCAAAGCGCTCCATGGCTGTGCTGCCTGCCTCAGTCACCAAGCAGGTCAAGGATCTGCGCGCGGTAGCCTACGGCGGCCTCACCCCCTTCTTCGGACAGGGTCAGCCATGTTTGTGCTGCGGCCTCGCGGATGGCGTCCTGATCCTCGGCATTGAAATCGTCATACCATGTGACGCCTGCTTCGGTCAGGTCTTCGCGGGCGGCGACCTCTGCTGCGGCATCATCGTCGAACTGGAAGGATTCCTCTGCCAGAACATCCAGCGCGCGGTCCAGCGCCTGCCTGTGATCTTCGCTCAGGGCCTCCAGACTGCGGGAATGCGCAACTATGGCATAGGGCGCGGGCGGGAAGGGAAAGCCGGTATAGACCGCATGCCGCGCAACTTCCTGCAACGACACGGACCGTGCAAAGCGCGCGGCATAAAGGGCGCAATCCACAACGCCGGTCTGAAGGGCTGAATACAGTTCATTTTGCGGGATGATCTGCGCGGCCACACCCAAAGCACTAAAGGTTTCCACCTGTTCGCGCGACCCGACACGCAGACGGACACGGCGCAATTCTTCCAGATTGCGCACCGGCTCCCGGCAGAACAAAGAGGCGTCGATGATAGGCAGCGCCATGAAACCGACCACCGGAATATTACGCTGCGCGAACCCTTCGGTCAGCGCATCCTGCACGGCCGGGAGTGCGCGCAGATGTTCCTGTGCGGTCGAGACCGAACCATAGACATACAGGTTCGCCAGATCCGGCGCATCACGCCCAATGAAGGTGGGCCAGATAAAGGCAATCTCGGGCGTTCCGGTCTGCATCCAGCGCAGCGCATCAGCGTCCTGAAGGTTCATGCCGCCCCCCTCGATCACGTTGATCGTGAAGCTTCCGCCAGAAAACTCTGCCACATTTTCTGCCAGATTGCGGATATGCGCAGATTCAGGGCGGGTCGGCGCATAATTGTTGTTGAAACGCCAGGTGATATCCTGAGCCAGAACGCTGGTGGCGGTCGTCGCAAAAAGTGCCGCGCCGGTGACAAGGCTTGCAAGGTGTTTCATGGTTTCTCCTGCTGTGGGAGCGAGGCGTGCGCGCCAAGCGGTTGTCGGAATAAACTTCCCTCAATCATGTGCCATATGGATGGATCATTTCAACCGCAGCGGCAAGACCTTAGGCGCCCCGTCCTGCGCAGCGACCGGCGCAGCGTCCGTCACCGCGACCAGATCGCCCATGATTGCGGCAGTGTTAAACGCGCCGGACAGCATTGCCATGGCCACCCCGCACCGAAATTACCTATTTTTCATTTAACATTTCTAAAGGAAGCACTAGGCTTAAAGTCCTGATGCCAAATACCAAGGAGACCCTATGTTACTGCGCGTGCTTTTGTTCTGGCTTGCCTTTACCTTGCCCGCATTGGCACAAACCGCGACAGAGGGCGCAAACCAGACGTCCGGTGCCTTGGCGGACAGCGATGTTGCCAGAATGCTGGCAGACATCCTGCGCGATGATGATGCGCGCGAAACCCTTATCCGGCAGTTGGAATCAGCCGCACAAACAGATGGCGATGCAGCCATGCAGGTTGCGCCAGATGCACCACCAGAGATGTCGTTTGCGCGCCAGATCGCCGAACAGACGCGCGATGTGGCTGAAAACGCCACCAATATTGCCGTTTCCCTGATGGGGAACGCAAATGACCTGCTGGGATTGTTCACAGGTGAAAGCCGCGTAAACTGGACCGAACTGACCGACTCGGCGGTTGCGCTGGCGTTGGTTATGGCGGTGACCATTGGTTTGTTCTTCGCGCTGCGCAGTGTCGGCCAGCGCATATTCGGCGCTATGTCACGGCGCACGGGCGGCGGATGGTTGTTGTCTGTTGTGTGGCTTGCAGGGTCCAGCCTGATTGATGCGCTTATCATCGTGCTGGCATGGGGCGGGGGCTACAGCTTCGCGCTGTTCACCGGCGAGGCGGGCAGCATGGATTTCCGCCAAAGCCTGTTTCTGAACGCGTTCTTGCTTGTTGAAATGAGCAAGGTTGTGCTGCGCGGCATTCTGTCACCGCGCTATGCAAACCTGCGCTTTGCACCCATGAGCGATGAAACAGCGGCCTATTGGTATTTCTGGACATCGCGTCTGGTCAGCCTGTTGGGATATGGCGCGCTGCTGGTCGTGCCCATCATCAATGCGGCCGTGTCATTTGCGGTCGGGCACAGCGTGCTGATCTTGCTGGTTGTCACCGCGCTGGTCATTGCCACGCTGATTATCCTGCAAAGCCGTGATGCCGTCGCGACGGCATTGCGCGCACGGTATGAACGTGACCCCGCCGACATGATTGGCCGTGCCGAGGCGATGGCGGCAGGTGTCTGGCACTGGTTGGCGATTGCCTATCTTCTGGCGCTGTTCATTGTCTGGGTCACGCGGCCCACAGATGCGCTGCAATTCATGCTGATGGCAACGCTGAATTCCGTGATTGCGATCGTCATCGGTGTGGTTGTGATGGCATTCATATCGCGTGCAATCACTGGCGGAATGCGGGTTCCCGGTGACCTGCGCGCAAAACTGCCCCTGCTGGAGGACCGGCTGAACGCCTTTGTTCCCAGCATCCTGCGCGTGGTGCGGGTTCTGGTGGTGATTGCGGTGCTGATTTCGATTGCGCAAAGCTGGCAGTTCATGGATTTCCTAAGCTGGGCCGCGTCTGAGGTGGGCCGCGATGTTGTCGGGCGGCTGGCGTCGGCCGCGTTCGTGGTGCTGATGGCGATGGCTGTCTGGCTGGGCCTGTCATCGTTTGTCGAATATCGCCTGAACCCTGCTGTGGGCACCGTTCCCACCGCACGCGAACGCACGCTTCTGGCGTTGCTGCGCAATGCGCTGACCATTGCGCTTATTATTATCGCATCCATGCTGACGCTGGCTGAACTGGGCGTGAATATCGCGCCCTTGCTGGCCGGCGCGGGTGTGCTGGGTCTGGCGATCGGGTTTGGGGCGCAAAAACTGGTGCAGGATATTATCACCGGCGCCTTCATCCAGTTTGAAAACGCCATGAATGAAGGGGATGTTGTGACCGCAGGCGGCACCACCGGCGTGGTCGAAAAGCTGACAGTGCGGTCTGTCGGGCTGCGCGATGTCAGCGGCACCTACCACCTGATCCCGTTCAGTTCCGTCGATATGGTGTCGAATTTCATGAAGGGCTTTGCCTTTCATGTGGCCGAGATCGGTGTCGCCTATCGCGAAGATATATCCGAGGTCCGGCGGCTTATGCATCGCGCCTATGACATACTGGCCGAGGGCGAGCACGCAAACGCGATACTGGAGCCGCTGGACATTCAGGGCATCGTGTCGCTGGGGGATTCCGCCGTTGTTGTGCGGGGCCGGATCAAAACACAACCCGGCATGCAATGGGCGGTCGGGCGCGCCTATACCGAGATTGTGAAACAGGTGCTGGATGAGGCAGGCATTGAAATCCCGTTCCCGCATATGACCCTTTACATGGGGCAGGACAAAGATGGCAGCGCGCCACCGCTGAACCTGCTTCATGCGTCTGCGCAACCGGCAATCGATGCAAAACCTGATGCAGCGCCCGCGCGCGATGTGCCGGAACCTGCGAAAGGGGCTGCCCGTAAGAAAGCCGGTGGTTCTGACAAGGGCGATCAAATCGAACGCCATCAACCCGGTTCTGATGAGGCCGAGCAGAACTGATGGCGGGGTCGGGTGCCGCAGGCCCCCGCGCGTATCCGGCCCTTCGCGACAGGTCGCACCAGACCTGATCACCCTGAGCAGGGTTGGCGCGCGGGTTTGCACCAGCGCGCCTTGCCCGCTACGCCCCGCTTTGGCGGGGCCGCTGGAACAAATTCCATGCTTGCGCGTTGGTCGGGATGGAGGGAGCCATGTCGTCATTCCGCAAAAACCGCATCACAAAACCAATTTTCCACTGGGCCAAGGATGCCATGCCCGGCTTGTCGCAGACAGAACGAGAGGCCCTTGAAGCAGGCGAGGTCTGGTGGGACGCCGAATTGATGTCCGGCAATCCCGACTGGACGAAGCTGCTGGAGGTGCCCGCCCCCGCACTTGGTCCCGAAGAACAGGCCTTTATGGATGGTCCCTGTGTCGAGCTGTGCCAGATGCTGGATGACTGGACGATCAATCGCACAGATGGTGACCTTAGCCCCGCAGTCTGGGAGTATATGCGCACCCAGCGGTTTTTCGGCATGATTATCCCGCGCGACTATGGCGGCCTGGGGTTTTCCGCCTTCGCCCATTCCGAAGTTATCCGCCGTTTGTCGATGGTGTCCATTCCTGCGGCTGTGACGGTCATGGTGCCCAATTCCCTTGGGCCGGGGGAATTGCTGCATCTGTTCGGAACGGATGGGCAAAAGGACTACTGGCTGCCACGCCTTGCGGATGGCCGCGAATTGCCAGCCTTCGGGCTGACCAGTGACGAGGCCGGATCAGACGCATCTGCGATGCTTGATCACGGTGTTGTCTGTCGCGGGGAATGGCAGGGGCAGGACGTTCTGGGCATCCGGCTGAACTGGTCCAAGCGCTATATCACACTTGCACCTGTCTGCACGCTGCTTGGGCTGGCGTTCAAGCTGCAAGACCCCGATGGCCTGCTGGGCGATGATCCCGAACCGGGCATTACCTGCGCGTTGGTTCCGACCGGTCTGCCGGGGGTGGACACCGGGCGCAGGCATATTCCGGCAGGCACCATGTTCCAGAATGGCCCCACAACCGGCAAGGATGTGTTCATTCCAGTGGACAACATCATCGGCGGCGCGGATCAGGCAGGCAAGGGCTGGATGATGCTGATGAGTGCGCTTGCCGCAGGGCGCGGCGTTTCGCTGCCATCGCTGGCCTGTGCGGGAACGACCCTTGCCGCGCATTCCAGCGGAGCCTATGCGCGAATACGCGAGCAGTTCAACCTGCCCATTGCGAAATTCGGCGGCATTCAGGAACCACTGGCACGGCTGGCCGCGAACGCCTATGCCGTCAATGCCGCCCGCAACCTGACCTGCGCGGGCCTTGATGAAGGGCGCGCGCTGTCGGTGATTTCGGCGCTGATGAAATACACCGCCACCGACCGGATGCGCGCGGCCATTAACGACGCAATGGACATCCACGCAGGCAAGGCCGTGATAGACGGGCCAATGAATTACCTGTCGGCCAACTACCGCGCGGTGCCCGTTGGCATTACGGTGGAAGGGGCCAATATCGTCACCCGGTCGCTTATGGTCTTTGGTCAGGGGGCAATCCGTGCGCACCCGCATCTTCTGGATGAAATTCTGGCGCTGGAAGATGGCCAGCAAGATGCAGGGCTGGCCGCGTTTGACACGCATTTCTGGCGTCATGTCCGCCATTCCATCCGCACCATGGGGCGCAGCTTTGGTCGCGCGGTGACCGGCGCACGTTTCGCACCCGCCCCGCATGGTGCGCGGGATGCGCCGCTGTTTCGCGAACTGGCGCGTTGGTCGGCGGCGTATGCGTTCACCGCAGACATGGCGTTTCTGACCATTGGCGGCGGGCTGAAGCGCATGGAAATGCTGTCAGGACGGATGGCAGATATCCTGAGCGAGTTATACATCACCTCTGCCGTGCTGAAACGCTGGCAGGACGAAGGCAGGCCCGCGGATGATTTCGATCTGGTTGCCTATATCGCGCAAAACTCTTTTGCGCGCATAAGTGCCTTGCTGGATGAAACCATCGCCAATTTTCCATCCCGCGGGGCCGCATTTTTGCTGCGTGCAATCACCCTGCCCCGCGCTGTCGCGCGGCGCCCGTCCGATGCGCTGACGGCACGCTGCGCCGCACTTATCAGCGAACCCGGCCCCGCGCGTGACCGCTTATGCGCAGATGTCACCGGACCGGGGCACAGTGCGGGGATTAACGCGCTGAATGACGCGTTCGACAAAACGATTGCCGCCGACCCCCTGCGCCGCCGCTTGCGCGAATTGAGTATGTGCCCCGCGCAGGCGCTTGAGGCGGGTTTGCTGACACAGGCAGAAAAAGCCCAGCTTGATGCGCTTGCACAGGCCGTGGCCAAGGTCATCGCTGTGGATGATTTCACGCCTGCGGAATTTGCCGCATTGCTGCCCACGCCCGACAACGCCGCGCGCACCCCCCAACAACCGGAGGCCGCCGAATGAGCACACGCACCCCGCAAGACGTTTTTCTGGTCGATGGCGCGCGCACGCCCTTTCTGAAGGTGCGCGGCAAACGCGGTCCATTCACCCCTGTTGATCTGGCCGTGCAATGTGGCCGCCCCCTGCTGGCACGCCAGAATTTTGCGCCCGATGCGTTCGACATGGTTATCCTTGGCTGTGTGAATGTCATCGCCGATGAAATGAACCCCGCCCGTGTTGTGGCCCTGCGGCTGGGCATGGGGGACGCGATGGTGGCGTTTACCGTGCAGATCAATTGCGGGTCGGGGATGCAGTCCATCGACACGGCCTTTCGCGCCATTCGCGAAGGGTCCAGCGATCTGATCCTTGCAGGCGGGGCAGAGGCATTAAGCCACGCACCGCTTGTGCTGCGCGATGATGCGGTTGACTGGCTGGCCGGAATGCAGACCGCATCCGGCCCCTTGGCCACTGCGCAAAACGCATTGCAGGTCCGGCCAAAGCATCTGAAGCCTGTTGTAGGGCTGGAACGCGGACTGACAGACCCGATCACGGATCTAAGCATGGGGCAAACTGCCGAAGTGCTGGCCCATCATTTCGGGATTACCCGCACAATGGCCGACACCTATGCGGTCGAAAGCCACAAGCGCCTTGCTGCGGCACAACAGGACGGCACCCTTGGTGATGAAGTTCTGCCCGCGTTTGACCGTGACGGGAATGTGCACCGCAATGATGACGGCGTGCGCGCTGGCAGCAGCGTTGACAAGCTGCGCAAACTGAAACCGGTTTTTGAAAAACCCTACGGGCAGGTGACAGCGGGCAATGCGTCACAGGTGACCGATGGTGCGTCATGGTGCATTCTGGCATCGGCGGACGCCGTCAAGCGGCACAATCTGACCCCGATTGCCCGTCTGGTAGACAGCGAATGGACAGCCCTTGACCCGTCTGTGATGGGGTTGGGACCGGTCATGTCGGCCACACCGCTGCTGTCGCGCCATGGTTATGGCAGTGATGATGTCGATTTATGGGAAATCAACGAAGCGTTTGCCGCGCAGGTGCTGGCCTGTCTGGCGGCATGGCAAGACCCGCGCTTTTGCCGCGATGTCCTTAGGCTGAAGGACAGCTTTGGCGTGATTGCGCGTGACAAGCTGAACATCCATGGCGGTGCCATTGCGCTGGGGCATCCGGTCGGCGCCAGTGGCAACCGGATCGTGCTGCATCTGGCAAACGCACTGAATGCGGCGGGGAAAACGCGCGGTGTTGCCACCGAATGTATCGGCGGCGGGCAAGGCGGCGCGATGATCGTGGAGGTGGCGTAATGAACACGGCATTACAAACATACCTGAAACCATCCAGGCTGGAACTGGGCAATTGCGCAGATACGCCAGCCAGCGGGCATTGGCGATACAGCGTTGATGATGACCAGATCGGCTGGTTGGTGCTGGACCGCACGGATGCATCGGTCAACACCATTTCGGACATTGTGCTGCGTGAACTTGAAACCCTTCTTGACCGGATTGAAGCAGACATGCCCCGCGCGCTTGTCCTTCGGTCGGGCAAACCGGCAGGGTTTGCCGCAGGGGCCGATATTCACGCCCTTGCCGCATTGGATGCAAATGAAACCGAACAGCTTCTGACTGACGCACATGCGCTGCTGCACCAGCTGGATGGGTTGTCCTGCCCGACCATCGCGGTCGTTCATGGCCCTGCATTGGGCGCAGGCTTTGAACTGGCGCTGGCATGTGATTACCGCATCGCCATCAACGGGGCATCCTTTGGCCTGCCGGAAGTGCAACTGGGGCTGCACCCCGGTCTGGGCGGCACTGTGCGCCTGCCCGCGTTGATCGACCCGCTTCAGGCCATGCAAATGATGCTGACGGGCAAAACCGCCCATACCGCGCGCGCAAAAAAGCTGGGCATCGCGGATATGGTCATTGAAGAACGCCATTTGCGCCGCGCAATCCATGCGGTTGTGAAGGGCGAGGTGCAACAGCACAAGCAAGGGTTGACAGGCAAGGCATTCGCGCTTGCCCCTGCGCGTGTATTGGCCGCCAAGAATATGCGCCGCGAGGTGCAGAAAAAAGCCCCGCAAGAACATTATCCCGCCCCCTATGCGCTGATTGACATTTGGGCGCAGCATGGTCACGACCCGATTGCCATGCAAAAGGCGGAAATCGCGTCCTTTGCGAAGCTGCTGCAAACCGACACCTGCAAGAACCTGATGCGCGCTTTCATGCTGCGCCAAAGGCTGAAACAAGGCGCGAAGGCCACCGATGATATTGCCCGCGTTCATGTTGTGGGCGCAGGTATCATGGGCGCGGAAATCGCGGCATGGGTCGCATTGCACGGCAAGCAGGTGTCTGTCACCGACCCTGACCATGACGCGCTTGGCAAAATGGTCGCGCAGGCCACGCAAATCTGCAAGGACGCCCATAAAGACAGCCTTGCCACCCGCGACACGCTGGACCGCCTGATGCCCGACCCGCAGGGATACGGTGTGCGCAACGCCGATCTGGTGATCGAGGCGGGACCGGAAGACCCCGAACTGAAAGCAAGTATATTCGCCGATCTGGGCCGCGATATGAAATCTGGCGCGATTCTGGCCACCAACACATCCAGCCTGCAACTGGACGGGCTATGCCAGCATGCGCCCGACAAGGCCCTGTTTGCGGGGCTGCATTTCTTTAACCCCGTCAGCAAGGTGCCCCTGATCGAAGTGGTCAGCCACGACAAGACCGCTGCGGACACCCGCGACCGCCTGATGGCGTTTTGCACAGCAATCGGCCGGTTGCCGGTCGCCGTGTCCGATGCCCCCGGTTTTTTGGTGAACCGCGCGCTTATGCCCTATCTGCTGGAGGCGCTGTTGCTGATGGATGAAGGCATACCAAAAGACCGCATCGACCGCGCAGCCCTTGAGTTCGGCATGCCGATGGGGCCTGTCACGCTGGCCGATCAGGTGGGCTTGGACATCTGCCTTGATGTGGCACAAAGCCTGAATGCATCGCTGCAAACCCCGATTGCCGACATTCCGCCCCTGCTGCGCGACAAGGTCGATGCAGGCGATCTGGGCCGCAAGACGGGGCGCGGGTTTTACGACTGGTCAAACGGCACGCCCAAGCCGCAGTCCAATGCCGCAATAAGCGCCGCGTTGACCGACAGGCTGATCCTGCCAATGCTGAATGCCTGCGCCGAATGTCTGCGCAAGGATGTTGTGGGCAGCGTGGATGATCTTGACGCCGCGATGATCTTTGCCACAGGGTTTGCGCCGTTCCGTGGTGGCCCGATGACCTACGCGCAAACGCGCGGGTTTGATACCATCCGCCAGCGTCTGGGCGAGTTGGAACAGGCCCATGGCGCACGTTTCGCACCTGACCCCTATTGGGCCGAACATGCGTGAAGCGACTGCGCAATTCACATCAGACGAACCACTTGTCGACTGGATTTTGCAAACTGTCGGGCATGATCTGCGCGTGGCCTTGCCGCTTGGGCTGGGCAAACCCGTCACGCTTGTCAACGCGCTGGTGCGCAGGGCCTGTGCGGACCCGTCCATCCGGTTACAGATATTCACCGCATTGACACTGGAACGCCCGACCCCGTCATCGGACATGGAGCGCCGGTTTCTGGAACCGGCGCTGGACCGGCTGTTTGGCGATTATCCGCAAATCGAATATGCGCGGCTGTTGCGCGCAGGTAAGCTGCCCGACAACATCAAGGTAACCGAATTTTTCCTGCAAGCCCCGAACTGGGTCAAGGTGCAGAGGGTCCAGCAAAACTATGTATCGGCCAATTACACACACGCGCTGGACGTGTTGCTGGCGCAGAAACCAAACCTTGTATTGCAGCTTCTGGCCATGGACGGGGACACATTAAGCCTGTCATGTAACACCGACATCACCGCCGATCTGTTGCGACTGCGCCGCGAAGACAGGGCCGCATTCACCTTTGTCGGGCAGGTTCATGCTGATCTGCCGTTCATGTCCGGCCCTGCCGTGGTTGACATGTCGGAATGCGCGGCCCTGCACACACCTGATACACCGCCGCATGCGCTGTTTTCGGTCGTCAAACAGCCCGTCAGCCTGCAAGATCATGCGATTGCGCTGCACACATCACGGCTGATCCGCGATGCCGGCACGCTACAGATCGGCATTGGCCAGATCGGGGATGCCATCGCGAATGCGCTGATCTTGCGGCAGGGCGATAAGGTTGCGCCGCTGTGGCAGTCCTGCCCGTTTCCGCAGGCAAATGAATTCAGCGAAACAGGCCCTTTCCAGACCGGGCTTTATGGCCTGACCGAAATGCTGGTGGATGGCATGCTGGCTTTGTTCGAACGCGGGATCATCCGGCGCGACGTGGATGGTGCGGCCATTCATGCGGGGTTTTTTCTGGACAGCCGCGATTTCTATGAACGCCTGAACGCCCTGTCCCCGCCGGAACGCGCGCGCATTGCCATGATGCCTGTGTCATTCACCAATTCACTGCTGGGCAGCGAGTCCGCAAAACGTGCCGCACGCCAGCACGCCCGCTTCATCAATTCCGCAATGATGGTTACGCTGCTTGGCGCGGTCATTTCCGACGGCACCGAAGATGGCAAGGTCGTCAGCGGTGTGGGCGGTCAGTTCAACTTCGTTGATCAGGCCTTCGCGCTAAAGGATGCGCGCGCCATCATCACCCTGCCCGCAACCCGTCGCGGCAAATCCGGGCTGACATCGAATATCCGTTTTTCCTATGGTCATGTCACGATCCCCCGCCACATGCGCGATATTGTGGTTACCGAATACGGCATTGCCGATCTGCGCGGCAAAAGCGATGCCGACACTATTGCCGCGTTGCTGGAAATTGCCGACAGCCGGTTCCAGAAAGAACTGGAAAATACCGCCAAGGCGTCCGGGAAACTACCTGCATCTTACCGCTTGCCTGATACGGCGTGCAACAACACCCCGAAGGTGCTGCAAAACTGGCTGGCACCGCACCGTGACACCTGTTTGCCACGGTTCCCTTTTGGAACGGATTTCACTGAAATCGAGCAATATTTGCTGCCCGCGCTTGCCGAACTGCGCCGCGCATCGCCCCATATTCCGGCCCTTTTGCGCCTGATCATGCGGGGCTTGCGGGGCCAACCTGCCCGCCATGAACATGACGCGCTGGACCGCATGGCCTTGAGCAACCCCGATGGCATCAAGGCGCGCGCCACGCAACTGGCCCTGCGCGGTGCGCTGCGCCAACACGAAGACCCTGACACAGACGCCGGGTGATGGCCGCAGCTATTGCGCGACCTGTGGCTTGCGCGAAACAAGGGCCAGTGCAATTTTCATCATGCCCAATGCAACCAGAACAACCGCCATTATGCACACAGAAAAGGCCGCCGCCTGCGTTGCAAACCCTGCCTGATCCAGCCGCAACACGGACACGGCGCCCACACTAAGCCGCGGTGTTATAAGGAATATCACCGCCGAGAGTGTCACCATCGAGCGCATGAACAGGAAAAAGAACACGGCAACCAATGTCGGCAGCATTATGGGCAGAATGACATCGCGCATTCCCTGCAACGTGCTGCCCCCGATGCATGTCACGGTTTCTTCCAACTGGGCGGGAACGGCACGAATGCCGGATACCATCGTCAGGAAGCCCTGCGAATGGTAGTGATAGAAATTGCAGAGCGCGATCAGAAGCGTCGTGCCATACAGCATGCCCGGTATCGCCCCCGCCACATTGAACGACAACACATAGGCAAGGCCCAGCACCAAGCCCGGCACGCCAACCGGCACGATGGCCAGCAGATACACCGCCTTTGCCATACCACGCCCCAGACGGCGCTGCGATACCACCAGCATAAACAGCATAAGCGTGCCGATCACGGCGGCCTGTGTCGACACGATCAGCGAAATCCACAGCGGCCCATACCCGCCCTGCGCGGTAATGTTGTAATTGCCCAAGGTCAGGTCCAGCCGGTAGGGCCAAAGCGTGACAAAGCTGGCGTAAACCACTGTGGCCACCACCGCGATCAGGAAAAATGCAGTTCCATAGCCAAGAATGCCCAAGGGTATGTCGCGCAATAGCCGCCTGTCCGGTTCCACCGGCATCGCGCCTTCGGTCGCGCCGCTGGTGTGGCGTTGCGCGGCAATTTTTTCGATATAAAAGGCCATAAGTGTGGGAATAAGCAGCAAAATGCCGATCACCGCGCCCATGTTGAAATTCATCTGCCCGACAACCTGCGCGTATATCTCCGTGGCAAGGACACGGTAATTGCCCCCGATGACTGCGGCATTCCCGAAATCCGTAATCGTGACGGTGAAGCACACGAAAGCAGCACTCAGCAGCCCGAAACGCGCATTCGGCAGGGTGATATCGACAAACCGCCGCCACGGCGTTGCACCAAGCATCATGGCCGCGTCATATTGCCGTGTATCGGACTGGCGCAACGATGCCTGAATGATCATCACGGCCTGTGGCAGCGCATACATGGAATTGGAAATAACCAACCCCCAAAGCCCGTATATTTGCAGGTTCCACCCTGTCGCCTGACTGATCAGGCCATTGCGCCCGAACAGGAATATCAACCCCAGCGCCTGCACAAGCGACGGGGCCAGAAGCGGCAAAAGCAGCGCAATCGAAATCACCCATCTTAGCCGTGCGCGGGTGCGCTGCAAAAGATAGGCAATCGCAAACCCCAACAAGACGCAGATCAGCGTGGTCAGGCCACTCATGACCAGCGAATTGCGCACCACACCCAGAATATGCCCCATTGACAGGACGTCGATATAATTGCCGAGGCCCAGATTGCCGTCGCGCTGCACAAAACTGCGCTGGACAATCAACGCAAGCGGGTAAAGGAAAAACAGCCCAAGGCCGATCAATGGCACCCAAAGGCTGGTAAGATACAAGGTCCGTGCCAAAGGCGGAATAACAAGCGGCTTCGTGCGCGCAATCTTGCGGGGCGGGTGTCCTTGTGTCGAACCGGCTGTCATGCGCGCACCCAGACACCGGCATCGGGCGCCACCGAAATGGCAACGCGGTCGCCTGTTTTCAGGCCCTGACTGTGATGGCTTTCTGCCAGAAGGGTTGTTTCACCAAGATCGACGGTCAATCGCGTCACATTGCCCAGAAAGCTGGCATGTGTGATACAGGCCTGCGCGCCGTCCGACATGGATACCGAAATATCTTCGGGGCGCAGGGCCAGCAAATGCTGCGCGTCCGGCGCGTGACTGCCCAGATCAGGCAACACCGTCTGCGCCAGTTGCGGCGTCAGGAAATTGGAAATCCCCACGAAATCTGCAACAAATCTGGTGCGCGGGCGTGAATAGATTTCTTTTGGCGTGCCGATCTGTTCGATTTTTCCGGCATTCATACAAACGATTTTGTCCGCCATGATCAACGCCTCTTCCTGATCATGGGTCACCATGATCGTGGGAATGCGCAGGCGGCGCTGAACATCGCGGATTTCCAGACGCAAATCATTGCGGACCCGCGCATCCAGCGCGGATAGCGGTTCATCCAGCAACAGAAGGGCCGGGTCCACCGCAAGCGCCCTTGCGATTGCCACGCGTTGTTGCTGCCCGCCGGACAGTTGATAGGGATAGCGCTGCGCAAAAGATTGCAGATGCACAAGCTCCATCAGCTTTTGCACCTTGGCTGCGCGTTCGGCGGGTGGGGTTTTGCGAATACGCAGCCCATACCCGATATTGTCGGCCACCGTCATATGCTGGAACAAGGAATAGGATTGAAACACAATCCCGAACCCGCGATTTTGCGCACCGACTGTGCTTAGATCTTTTCCTGCCAGTTCCAATGTGCCCGCGTTATATGGCTCCAGCCCTGCAATGATGCGCAGCAATGTGGTCTTTCCACAACCCGAAGGGCCAAGCAGGCAAACAAATTCCTCGTCCCCGACATCCAGATCGACGTCGGATAATGCCTGAAACTGACCATAGTATTTTTCAAGGTTACGGATTTTCAACTGCATGGCGGCTCTCTGTGTTGCATCGGGCGTGTGGCGGCGCCGGTGAAAACGCCGCCACTGGTGATTTATCCGGCCGTGTCAGCGCCCGACCAGTTCGCGCCAACGCTCAATTATCACGTCACGCTCCGCACCCGATGTGGCAAAATCCATTGGGAACAACACTTCGGACAGATCTTCCGGAAGTCCTGCCTGCGCCGCAAGCGGTGATCTTGGAACACCGGGCAAGGTGATCAACGCCTTGTTTTCAGAATAGACCTGCGCGGCGCTTTCCGACAATGTCCAGTCTAGGAAGCGGCGCGCGTCGTCTGCATTGCTGCTGCCACTGATCAGGGCGTTCGCTTCAAGTTCAAAACCGGCAAAATCCGACGGGATAACCATTTCCAGCGGGAAGCCCTGTTCAATGCCTTGCATCGCCACAAAGGACAAGGACGCCCCGACGGTGTATTCACCCACCTGCGCCATGCGGCATGGCCGTGATCCCGACGTGGTATATTGTGCCATGTTCGGGTCCAGATCCTGAATCAGCTGCCAGCCTGCTTCTTCGCCAGCGCCTTGCAGGATGGCAGAAATCTGCAAGAACCCTGTGCCGGATGAACCGGGGTCAGGCATGACAATTTCGCCCTCGAATGCCGGGTCGGTCAGATCGGCCCAGGACTGCGGCATTGGCGCGCCGATCTGTTCCAGCCGCATGGTATTGACACAAAACGCGCCCATATAGCCAATCGGGGCAAACCAGCGGTTCTCGGCATCGCGAAATTGCGCTGGCAGATCGTCAATACCTTCGGGCGCATGCGTGTCCAGCAGGTCATAAATGGCGGGGTTTAGAATGTTGGTGACCGCAAAGCCCCACAAGACATCCGCCTGCGGATTTCCCGCCTCGGCGATCAGGCGTGCGCCAAGATTACCCGTCGACAGACGCAGGACATTCACTGTCAGATCAGGCATCGCCTCTTGGGCGGCTTCAAGATAGGCCGCGATTTCCTCATCTTCCAGCGCGGAATAGACAGTTATTTCCCCTGAAATCGCGGGGGCAGCCAGAAGGCCGGTTACGGCAAGCGATGCGGAAAACCGGGTTATGGTCTGTCTCATGTTGCGTCTCCTGTTGATAAGCTTGGAAATTCAGGATAACTCAGCTTGGAAAATGTGGCAATCTGTGTTTTTGTGTCAAAAATGGTTATTTTTTAATCACCAGCACAATGAGGAAGTACAAGATGGAAGCAATGCAGTATCCCTCTCGGGAAATTGCCGGGTTTGCGCAGGACGTGGCCCGACAGGCGGGCATGCGGGCGCTTGAATCGTTCCGCAAACCTGTTCCCGTTGAAACAAAAGCGGATGCCAGCCCTGTCACCGAAGCCGACCGGCAGACTGAACTGTTCTTGCGCGCAGCCATTTCCGAACGCTTTCCAGACCATGCCATCTGGGGCGAGGAATTCGGCGGCGCATCCGAACCTGATGGCCCGCTATGGGTCATTGACCCCATTGACGGCACGCGCAGCTTTATCACCGGATCGCCACTTTGGGGCACGCTTCTTGCGCTGTTTGACGGTGGCAAACCAAGGATTGGCATCATCGAAATGCCAGCGCTAAACGAACGCTGGGTAGGACAAACCGGGGCTGGCAGTTGGTTCAGCGACAAAAACGAAAGCCCCAAAGCCTGCCATGTCCGTCCGTGCAAGAACATTTCAGAAGCGCGGTTCTACACAACATCGCCAAGATATTTCACCACACCCGAGCGTGGCGCGATCGAGAAGATTTGCGACAAGGTCGACATTGCCCGTTTCGGGGGGGATTGCTATAATTACGGGATGCTTGCATCGGGCCAGATTGATCTTGTGGTGGAATCCCGTCTGCAACCCTATGACTACCTTGCCGTTGTTCCCGTAATTGAAGAAGCTGGCGGTATCATAACCGATTGGGCGGGTGCACCGCTGGGGCTGCATTCGGACGGGCGCGTGATTGCAGCGTCGACGCCCGATCTGCATGCCGCCGCACTTGAGATGTTGAAGGTGTAATATCATGTGGCAAGAGGAACGACGCCAGCGGCTGCGCGCGCTACTGGCCACTTTTGGCGGCGTTTCTGTTGATCGTGTGACCGAAGAATTTGGTGTCTCGCGCGAAACCATCCGGCGCGATTTGCTGGAAATGGAACAGGACGGCGAATTGAAACGCGTCAGGGGTGGGGCCATTCCGCACGCTGAACTGCGCGAACCCCCCTATGCCGAACGGCAGGCCGTCCGTTTGCGTGAAAAGCGCCAGATCGCCGCGTCCGCAGCAAGCCTTGTCGAATCCGGCCAGACGCTTTTGCTGGATGCTGGCAGCACCACCGCCATTCTGTCGGAACGGTTGTCGCAATTAAGCGGGCTGACGATCATCACCAATTCGGTAGATGTGGCCAGCCGCATCGGCACACCCGATTCCACGCAGGACCGGCGCAACAAAGTGGTGTTGATTGGTGGCAGGTTTACGGCACAACCGCCAGCGACCTTTGGCGCCAGCGCGATCAATGAAATCATGCGCTATTGTGCCGATGTCGCGTTTCTGTCGCCCTTTGGTCTGGATGCCCGCGCGGGCGCGACCAGCTATGACCCGGATGAAGCGGAAATTGCGCGCGCAATGGTGGCGTGCAGCAAGAAGACCATTCTGCTGGCCGATTATTCCAAACTTGGTGTTGTAAGCCGCGTTTCATATTGCACGGTTGACGCGCTTGATACCATAATTCTTGACCGCAGCGCCCGGACGAATGCCGAAATAGAGAATTTCAAGAAAACGAAGGCAAAAATCATCTTTGCTCAAAAACGCCCTGCCTGAAACCTGATTGCGGGCTTAATACCCCCCTGCCATTCTCGGCCCTGTTGGGCGGGCGTTGATACATCAACGCCCGCCCTTGCAGCATCATGGGGACGGTTATTCGGACAAAGTGAACGGTGCTGTGTAATTGTCCACGTTTTCCGGTGTGATCAACAAGCAGTCAAAAAGCTGCTTCTCCTGATCGACCATCGGTTCGCCGTTATTGATGTAGTAATCGGCCTGAATAACCGCCTCGCGGGAAAAGACCGCAACGGGTTGCAGCACGCTATAGGCCAACTCGCCAGCCTTGATCGCTTCTACCGCGTCAGGGCTGCCGTCGAAGCCACCGATGATGGTGCCTTCAAGGCGTCCGGCTTCTTTCAGCGCGGCAATCGCACCCAGTGCCATCTCGTCATTACCCGAAATCACCGCATCGATCTGGTCATGGGCCTGCATGATCGATTGCATCCGGTTGTAACCTTGTGTGCGATCCCAGTTGGCAACTTCCTCGGCAACTTTTTCAAGACCGGGATACTGGCCTAGAACGGTGTTATAGCCGTTAGACCGGGTGGCCGCGTTGTTGTCGGACGGGTTGCCGAAGAATTCAACATATCGCGCGTCATCCCCGACCAGTTCCTGCCATGTCACGGCACCCAGCGCCGCACCTTGCGCATTGTTGGACACCAGCTGCGCGATGGCGATGCCTGCCTCGTTTATCTCGGCATTGACCAGAAAGACCGGAATGCCAGCTTCGGTCGCACGGCGCACAACGCCCACCGACCCGTCCGCATTGGCAGGGTCAAGGATAATGGCGCGAGCCCCGTTGGTGATGGCGGCGTCAATCAGGTTCGATTCCGTGTTGGTGTCACCGCGATGGGCCGAAACATTCGCCTCGTAGCCAAGCTCTTCGGCTGTGGCGCGGGCAACTTCGCCTTCGGTGAACCAGTAGGGGTTCGCCGGATCGTTCACGATAATTGATATCAGTCCTTCGGCGGAAGCAGCGCCCGCCATAAGCGGTATGGATGCTGCGGCCGCAAGAAGTGCGCGTCTGCTGAGCTTGAACATGAAATTTCTCTCCCTTGGTCAGTTGTGCCGGAAACCGGCGTTGATCGCGTCAGCATTGATGTAGCGGTTTGACGCGAATATCATGAGGGCGCATCAGAGTTTCGCACCCTTTCCCCCGTATTGAATGGAGTTAAGCATCACGGCGAGCACGATGACCGCGCCGGTAAAGACTGTCTGCCAGTAAGACGACACGCCAATAATCACGAGGCCCGCGCCAAGATAGACAATCACGAATGCGCCCAGCAATGTCCCGCGCACCGTGCCACGCCCCCCCATCAGCGACGCACCCCCGACAACAACCGCAGCAATCGCGGTCAGTTCATAGGTGGTGCCAGCGGTCGGCCCTGCTGATGTCAGCTGCGAGCTGAGAACCAGACCGGCGATTGCCGCGCAGACCCCCGACAGAACATAGACCCAGACCTGCACTTTCTTGACCGGCACGCCCGAAAGTTCAGCCGCGCGTGCATTCCCGCCGGTGGAGTAAAGCCACCGTCCGAAAGGGGCGCGCGACAGCAGCAGATGCACCGCGACCGCCGTGGCCGTCAGCACGAAAATGCTGATCGGAACACCCCATAGGCGATAGAACCCCAGCCATTCGAAGCCGGTGTTGCCGAACGCCGGATTGCCAGACAGGTTGTTGAAGGTCAGCCCGTTGGTCATCAGCAGCGCCACACCGCGCGCGACATAAAGCGTGCCTAGTGTGGCCACGAAAGCAGGCACCTTCAGATAGGCCACCAACACCCCGTTCACCACGCCGACCAGCGCCCCCATACACAACGTGCACACGACAACCGCCCAGACAGGCAGATACAGGATCACGCCCAACCCTTCGAGTTCGACACCCTGCATCAGAAAACCGGCGAACACGCCACTTAGCGCCAATGTGGAGCCGACCGACAGGTCGATTCCGCCCGACAGGATTACAAGCAGCATGCCAATTGCCAGCAACCCGAAAATTGCGACCTGCGATGTCATGGTAAGGAAGTTGGAAACCGATAAATACCTGTCGGACAACAAGGCGAATATCGTGATGATCGCAATCAGCGCAAAGAAGGCGCGCCCCTCCAGCAGAAGGTGAACGATGTTCAGATCGCCCTTCCGGCCGCCCTTTGATGCTGTGGCGCTCATTTGGTCAGACATGGTTTGATCTCCCTGAAAGGTGTCAGGCAACCAGGCTCTCGCCCGAGGCGGCCATGATTGCTTCCTTTGTGATGTCGCGGGTGAATTCCGCAGAAATCCGGCCACGTCGCATGACGATCACGCGATGGGCGATAGACAGGCATTCACCGACTTCCGATGTGGTATAGATCACCGCCATCCCGTCCCTTGCGTGCTCGGCCAGGATGCGGAACACCTCTGCCTTGGCACCGATATCGATTCCGCGCGACGGCTCGTCCAGCAGCACGACCGACGGTTTTGTTGCCAGCATCTTGCCGATGACGACTTTCTGCTGGTTGCCCCCCGAAAGCGAGCCGATGGGCGCCTGTGGCCCGTCCGTCTTGACCGTCACTTCGCGGATCGCGCGGTCAATGATCGCGCCCTCATCCTTGCGGTTGGTCAGCAGCCCGCGTGTAAAACTGCCAATTGACGCCAGCGACAGGTTGCGCCCCACACTCATCGTCTGCACCAGCCCATCGCGCTGCCGGTCTTCCGGCACCAGCACAAGGCCCGCCGCAATACGCTGTGCAATGCTCATTTGCGCCACATCCTGGCCATGCAGCAGCACTTCTCCCGCAACTGCAGCCAAGCGGCCGGCCGCGCATT
This sequence comes from Roseinatronobacter sp. S2, assembly GCF_029581395.1. GTDB lineage: Bacteria > Pseudomonadota > Alphaproteobacteria > Rhodobacterales > Rhodobacteraceae > Roseinatronobacter. Next base: position 355,925 of record NZ_CP121115.1, read on the forward strand.
CCATCATCTCGGTGCGCCCAGCCCCCATCAGCCCGTAGATGCAGACAATCTCGCCCGCCTTCACCGACAGGTCGATCCGGTCCACCGCGTTGCCGTCACCCGTGCCCGCAGCAACCGAAAGGCCGCGCAATTCCAGCGCTGGCGCGCCCATGTCATAGCCTTCGGGCGGGCTGCCAAGGTCAAAATTCTCGCCGACCATGTTGCGCACGATCCATTCAAGATCGATCTCGTCACGCGGGGCATATGCAGTCATATTGCCATCGCGCAGAACGACCGCATGGTCCGTGATTGTCAGCGCCTCTTCCAGATGGTGCGAAATATAGACGATGGACACGCCCCGCGCCTTCAGATCGTGGATTACCTTGAACAACACCTCCACCTCTGATGCAGACAGCGCCGAGGTTGGCTCGTCCATGATAAGAATGCGGGCATTTACCGAAAGTGCGCGTGCAATCTCGACAATTTGCTGTTGACCAAGGCGCAAATTCTCGACCGGGGTCAGCGGGTCGATATCTTCTTCCAGTTCGCGCATCAGCGCACGGGTCTGGCGCGCTTCTTCGGCATAGTTCACGCCGTCCCGCCCGACAATTTCGCGGCCCAGAAAAATATTGTCACGCACATTCATATTCGGCGCAAGGCTGAGTTCCTGATGAATGATCGAAATGCCAAGCGCCTGCGCATCAACGGTGGAGTGCAACTCGATTGGCTGCCCTTCAAGGATCAGTTCGCCGCTGCTGGGCCGCTGCACGCCCGACAGGATTTTCATTAGTGTGGACTTACCAGCACCGTTTTCGCCGAAAAGCGTTGTGACCTGTCCGCGGTGAACGTCAAAATTCACCCCTTTCAGCGCATGAACAGCCCCGAATGACTTTGCGACATTGCGCGCCGCCAGAACGACTTCTGCCAGATCGGGGCGGGCGGCGGGGGCCTCATCGGTCAGGGGCGTTTTCATGGTGCCACCTCGAAGGTGACGGGTGTAATCAGCCAGCTTGCGGGATTGATCATCGTGAACACGCCGGTCACCGTTACGGTCTGGCCCGGCAGCGCATCACGGTCCAGCCCCGACAGTGCTTCTGCGGCCATGGCACGGTTTATTCCTGCACCCGCGTTCTGATATTCGATCTGGTTGGTGAAATTGCCGAATTCGATATCGCCTGTAATGTCGCGCAATTCTGTGCCGTTGATGGCCGGACCGGTCTGCACGCGAATTTGCGGGCCATCGGGCAGGTCATCCACAGCAATTTCGAAGATGCCCGAGCTGCCATCACCGACAACGCCGGTCAAACGCGCTGTCAGAACCGGAAATGCGCCCGCGACCCTGCCATAATCGGCAATGGCTGCGTCCCTGTCGGCGTCAAGCGCGGCCACAAGATCCGCCGCGTCAGGTGCCCGTCCGGCAACAAAATCGCGGATGCGGGGGAATTCAGATTGGCCGAACCTGTCTGGATCAAACGCTTGCTGGCGCAGGTCCGTTTCAGACCCGATCTGCACAACCTTGGTGTCAATTGCGATGGCACCAATAAGAGCTGCGACAACAACCGCAACAATCACCCTGCGGCGCGATTGCTTCGATCCCGATATGGGTGTGGTGCCAGTCACTGTCATGGCGATCTTCCCCCCTTACTTTTGTCAGGCATTGTAAACGCCTGTCATACACCCGCCCCGGTCGCATGGGCCGATACTGATGTTTCCCAATCAATCAATGCATCTAAGCGTCGATTCTTTCCCTGCACGCTGACCAAGAAACTCCTCAATTTCATCTGTCAGTCACCGCGCTGTTTCAACTACAGTAGATGAAAAAAAATACGTTGTCTGTAAAAAAATACAGACAGGCGGCATTTTTGTGCTAACTTGGCAGTCACAGGCGCCCTGATGCGCCATAATCTATGGGATAGGTCGGGTGACCGCGCCGCAAAATCCGTTTTGCAGCGCGCATCCGGCAAAAGGAGGAAAACCAGCCATGACCAGCGGTGCCTGCCGAACCGGAAAAGGATCCGGTGCGCATGTCTTGTGATCTTATCATCGGGGTCGATGCGGGAACGTCTGTCATAAAGGCAGTCGCCTTTGACCTGTCGGGCCATCAACTGGCCACAAGCGCTGTGCGCAACACTTACCTACAGGGCGCAGACGGGTCCGCCACACAGCGACTGTCCCAGACATGGGCCGATTGCGCCGCAGCAATTCGCGGCTTGTCGGGCAAGATAGACGGTCTTGCAGCGCGCGTTGCGGCGGTTGCCCTGACCGGACAAGGGGACGGGACATGGCTTGTCGGGGCAGGCGACACCCCCGTGGGCGATGCGTGGCTGTGGCTTGACGCGCGGGCCGCGCCGACCGTGGCGAACCTTGTCAGCGGCGGCGGCGAACGGGCCAGATTCGAGGCCACAGGAACAGGGTTGAACACTTGCCAGCAGGGCAGCCAGATGGCGCATATGAATGCGCATTTTCCAGAACTTCTGGACCGTGCCGAAGTGGCGCTGCACTGCAAGGACTGGTTGTTTCTGAACCTGACCGGCGTGCGCGCAACGGACCCGTCCGAGGCCAGCTTCACCTTCGGCAATTTCCGCACCCGCCGCTACAGCGATGCGGTGATCGATGCGCTGGGTTTGTCGCAGCGCCGCCATCTTCTGCCCGAGATTATCGAGGGCACGACCGACACACGACCGCTGACTGCGGCAGCAGCAAGCGCGACCGGGTTGCGCGCGGGAACGCCTGTATGTCTGGGATATGTCGATATGGTGATGACCGCCCTTGGTGCGGGCGTGCATACCGGCGACGCGGGTGCTGCATGTTCAACCATAGGATCGACAGGTGTGCATATGCGCGCGGTCACATCGGACAATGTGCATCTGAATGCCGAAGGGACCGGATATGTTATCTGCCTGCCGGTTCCCGATCTGGTGACGCAGGTTCAGACAAACATGGCAGCAACACTGAATGTCGACTGGGCATTGGCACTGGCCGCAGAGTTGATGGCCGAAAGTGGCACAACCCCGACCCATGCCGATCTGGTGGGCCGGATTGATGCGTGGATGTCGCGCTCGCAACCGGGGGCATTGATCTATCATCCCTATATTTCCGATGCTGGCGAACGCGGCCCGTTCGTCAATGCCAATGCAAGCGCAAGCCTGATCGGCCTGAACGCCGCCCACCGTTTTCCCGACGTGATCCGTGCCGTGGTCGAAGGGTTGGGGATGGCGGCGCGTGATTGCTACACCGCGATGGGGACAATGCCGAATGAGCTGCGCCTGACGGGTGGGGCCGCCAGATCAGCCGCCCTGCGCCGTGTGTTGTCCGCCGCGCTGAACACACCCGTGCGCATATCGGCACGCGAAGAAGCGGGTGCAGCCGGATGCGCGATGATGGCTGCGGTTGCGATCGGTGCCTATGAAGACATGGACGCCTGCATTGCCGAATGGACAACCCCCCATCTGGAAACCCCCGAAGGCCCGGATGCAGAACTGGTTCCGGTCTATGACACTCTTTTCAAGTCCTATCGCGCGGCGCGCGGCGCGCTAACGCCGGTCTGGGACACCCTGACCACGGCGCGCATTGCCAAAGGAGCAAAAAAATGACGGGTATCGCGAAAGTTGATCTATTTGTCATCGGTGGTGGAATTAACGGCGCGGGCATTGCCCGTGACGCCGCAGGCCGCGGTCTAAGCGTTGTTCTGTGCGAAAAAGACGATCTGGCCGAGGGCACGTCATCGCGTTCAGGCAAGCTGGTGCATGGCGGGTTGCGTTATCTGGAATATTACGAATTCAGGCTGGTCCGCGAAGCCTTGATCGAGCGCGAAGTGCTGATGCGCAACGCACCCCACATCATCTGGCCCATGCGGTTCGTCCTGCCGCATTCACCACAGGACCGCCCTGCATGGCTGGTCCGGCTGGGGCTGTTTCTTTATGATAACCTTGGCGGGCGCAAGAAGCTGCCCGGTTCGCGCACCCTTGATCTGCACCGCGATCCCGAAGGCGCACCGATCAAGGACAAATACACGCGGGGCTTTGAATATTCCGATTGCTGGGTTGACGATGCGCGACTGGTGATCCTGAACGCGGTGGATGCGGCGGAACATGGCGCAACGGTCCTGACCCGGTCGCCCTGCACCTCGGCGCGGCGCGAAAACGGCGTCTGGCGCGTGACCACAACCGACACCATGACCGGCGCGGAGCGGGTTTTTGAAGCCAAGGTTCTGGTGAATGCCGCAGGGCCATGGGTCTCGGATGTTCTGACGCGTGTCGCCGGGTCAAACTCGGCGCGCAATATCCGGCTTGTAAAGGGCAGTCATATCATCGTGCCTAAATTCTGGAAGGGTGAGAACGCCTACCTTGTTCAGAACCATGACAAGCGTGTGATTTTCATCAACCCCTATGAGCGTGACAAGGCCCTGATCGGCACGACAGATATTGCCTATGAGGGCCAGCCAGAGGATGTGACCGCAGACGAGGCCGAAATACAGTATCTGATCGACGCCGTGAACCGCTACTTCAAGGAAGAACTGACCCGCGACGACGTGCAGACCAGCTTTTCCGGGGTCCGGCCATTATTCGATGACGGACAGGGCAACCCGTCGGCGGTAACGCGCGATTATGTGTTTGATCTGGACGAAGCGGGCGGCGCGCCACTGCTGAACGTGTTTGGTGGCAAGATCACCACATTTCGTGAACTGGCCGAAAGGGGCATGCACCGGATCGGCAAGTTCTTTCCTGCGATGGGCAAGGACTGGACGCACAGCGCGGTCCTGCCCGGCGGCGATCTTGAACGGGCTGATTATGACCTGTTCCGCAACCAGATGAAGCTGGATTACCCGTGGATGCCACGGGCGTTGCGCCAGCATTATGGCCGACTGTATGGCACCCGTATTGCACGCATTGTCGGAACCGCAACCGGCCTTGACGGGCTTGGGCAGCATTTCGGCGGCACCCTGTATGAAGCAGAAGTGACCTATCTGGTGCAGCATGAATGGGCGCGCACCGCCGAGGATATCCTTTGGCGCAGAACCAAACACCAGTTGCATCTGACCCCTGAAGAACGGGCCGCGTTCACGCAATGGTTCGATGCAGCGCATGCACAGGCGGCCTGACATGGGGCTTACATTATCGCTGAACACCAATCCTTTGGTAAACCGCTTCGCTGAACCCGATGACCTGATCAATACCATCGCACGCGATATCCGCATCCGTGACATCCAGTTGACGCATGAATTCATCAACCCCGGCTGGCCCGCCCCTGTCATTGCGCGGTTGGGTCGCGACATGGACCGCGCCCTTGCCCGCACTGGTGCGCGGGTCACATCCGGCATGACCGGCCCTTATGGGCGGCTGAACCATTTTGGCCATCCCGACAAGGATGTGCGCCGGTATTATGTGGACTGGTTCAAGAGTTTTGCCGACATTATCGGCGATCTTGGCGGAAATTCGGTCGGCACGCAGTTCGCGATCTTCACCTACCGCGATTACGATGACCCGAACCGGCGCGAAGACCTGATCCGGGCTGCGATTGATTGCTGGGCCGAAGTGGCCGAGCACGCCAAGACTGCCGGGCTGGATTATATCTTCTGGGAACCAATGAGCATCGGGCGCGAGTTCGGTGAAACAATCGCTGCGTCCCTTGCACTGCAAGCGCGGCTTACTGCCGCACCGATGGCCGTGCCAATGTGGATGATGGCCGATATTGACCACGGCGATATCACATCCAGCAACCCGGATGACACCGACCCATATGCATGGGCGCGGGCCGTGCCGAAACTAAGCCCGATTATCCATATCAAGCAATCGATGATGGACAAGTCGGGCCACCGGCCGTTCACTGCTGCATTCAACGCAAAAGGTGCAATCCAGCCTGCCCCGTTGCTAGAGGCATTGACGGCGGGCGGGGCTGTGGACAATGAAATATGTCTGGAACTGTCCTTCAAGGAACGCGAGCCGGATGACCGTCAGGTCATCGCGCAGATCGCGGAAAGTGTGGCGTTCTGGGCACCATATATCGACAGCGGTATCGCAAAGCTGAAGGTATGATATGTCGTGACGGGTTTTGCTGACATGTTGCCGGGCGGGTGAATTTTGCCATACTGGTGTTTTCAAAAACACTTCGGCCCATGATTACAAGCCCTGCCGGAAAGCCGTTATTGTGGCGGGGCGGTCAGGCTGCTTCTGACATCACCAAGGAAAAGGACATAAGGATGCCAAGAGATCGCAGCGCGGCAGATGCAGATAGCTCCCTCGCGATCCGCGCAGCGTGGCTGCATTACGTTGCCGGATTAAGGCAGGGTGAAGTTGCCAAGCGGTTGGGTGTCCCGTCGGTCAAGGCGCACAGGCTGATTGCGCGGGCCGTCGCCGAAGGGGCAGTCAAGGTCACTATCGAAGGCGACATGATCGAATGTGTCGAACTGGAACAGGCGCTGTGCACCCGTTTCGGGCTGGAAACATGTGAAGTTGCCCCCGATCTGGATGAAGACGGGCTGCCGCTGCGCACGCTTGGGCAGGCCGGTGCCGTGCGGTTGCGGCAATGGCTGGAAAGCGGGGAGGAACTGACAATCGGTATCGGCCATGGCAGGACGCTTGCGGCCGCAGTGCATACAATGCCGCGCTTTGCCACCAACGGGCTGCGCTTTGTGTCGCTGCTGGGCGGGTTGACCCGTAATTTTGCCGCCAACCCGCATGACGTGATGCATCTGCTTGCCGAAAAGACCGGGGCGCAATCCTATGTTATGCCGGTGCCGTTCTTCGCCAACTCTGCCGAGGACCGAGAGGTATTGCTGGCACAACACGGGGTTGCAGATGTGTTCCAGCTTGCCCAGACCGCACCGCTGAAGATCGTAGGTATCGGCACGGTCAAGGTGGATGCGCAGCTTGTCACCTCGGGGATGATCGAACCATCCGAGATCGAGGAAATATATCAACATGGTGGTGTGGGCGAAATGCTGGGGCATTTTTTCGACGCCGACGGGCAGATCCTTGAAACGCCGCTGACATCGCGCACCCTTGCGGTGTCACTTGATCAAGGTCAGGACGACAGGATCATCGCGCTGGCCGGCGGCAAAGAAAAGGTGCAACCCCTTAGGGCGGTGCTGAACAGTGGCCGCCTTTCTGGGTTAATCACCGATGAACGCACCGCACAGGCGTTGCTGTCCATCTGAGACCAGCCATGCACACCGTCCGCCCGCACGCCTGTCAATAGCTGCGCGCCATATCCGCCAGTGACCGCGCACGGATTGCAGATGCCTGCCCGCTGGTGCCGAAGGCGTTGAATTTCTCAATGCATACGGCAGTCATGCTGTCCATTGCGGGTTTCAGGTATTTGCGCGGATCAAATTCAGACGGGGTGTCGATCAGCGTCTGGCGAATGGCTGCGGTTGCCGCCAGACGCAGATCGGTATCAATATTGACCTTGCGCACACCATGGCGGATGCCGCGCTGGATTTCTTCCAGCGGCACACCCCATGCAGGGCCAATATCCCCGCCATATTCATTGATGCGCAGCCGCAGGCTTTCGGGCACCGATGATGAACCGTGCATGACCAGATGGGTGTTCGGCAGACGTTTGTGAATAGCCTCGATCACGTTCATGGCCAGCACGTCGCCATCTGGTTGCCGGGTGAATTTATATGCACCGTGGCTGGTTCCCATGGCGACGGCCAGCGCATCGACACCCGTTGCCGCGACGAAACGCTCGGCCTCGTCCGGGTCGGTCAGAAGCTGGTCATGCGACAGCTTTTCAGTCGCACCATGGCCATCTTCCTGATCCCCCATTCCGGTTTCAAGTGATCCCAGAACCCCAAGCTCCCCCTCCACGGAGACGCCGCAGGCATGGGCCATCTGGACCACCTGACGGGTGATTGTGGTGTTATAGTCGAAATCAGCGGGCGTGGTGCCGTCGGCCTTCAGCGATCCGTCCATCATCACAGATGTGAACCCGTGCTGTATTGCCGTGGCACAAGATGCCAGATCGTTCCCGTGGTCCAGATGCATGCACACCGGAATATGCGGGTATATCTCGACCAGCCCGTCGATCAGCCGTGCCAGAACAGTGTCGTTGGCATAGGCCCGCGCGCCGCGACTGGCCTGCATGATGACCGGCGCACCGACCACGTCTGCCGCCGCCATGATGGCAAGACCCTGTTCCATGTTCGACATGTTGAAAGCTGGCACCGCATATCCGTTTTCGGCGGCATGATCCAGAAGCTGGCGCAAGGTGATACGGGGCATGGTGCCTCCTGACTGAGGGTTTACGAAAGGTAGTCTTGCAAAACCGCAACTTCTGACCCCGACCCGAAGATCAACGGGACGCGATCATGCAGATGCGCAGGGCACAGATCCAGGATGGGGGTCGTGCCATCGGTTGCCGACCCGCCCGCCTGTTCGATCAGAAAGGCGATCGGAAACGCCTCATAAGCAAGGCGCAGATAGCCGCGTTCATATCCCGGACGTGCATCTGCCGGATACAGAAACAGGCCGCCCCGGCGCAAAACACGGTGCAGATCACCCACTGCGGCGGCGATCCAGCGCATGTTGAAATCGCAGCCCCGCGGGCCGTCTACGCCCGCGATCAGGTCTGTGACATAGCTGCGCAACCCCGGCGACCAGTGGCGCATGTTCGACACATTATAGGCGATGGTGGTTGTTTGTTTCGGCACGCGAAGGGCCGTTGCGTCGATGTGGAAGCGGCCTGTTTCGGGATCAAGTGTTGCGATTGTGACGCCTGCGCCGGTGCTGAACCCCAGATCAACGCTGTGCCCGAAAGACAGGTAGAACGCCGCAATGATATCGCGCCCCGGGCGCAGAAAACTGTCCCCCCTTGGAAAGACGCAAAAGAACGCCCCAAGGGGCGCACCGATGCCAATGCTGCCCGACCCGTCAATCGGGTCCATGGCCACATCGAAACGGCCATCGGGATCAAGGTCGATGATCTCGGGCGCTTCTTCGGACATCAGTTTTGCCACGGACAGGCTGCGCATAGCGTCTGTCAGGTGCCTGTGCGCGGCCATATCCAACGCCTTCTGCCGGTCGCCGGACTCGTTGGTGCCGACCACTGCGGACGGATCACCCGGCAACAACCCCGCCCCCAGACGCCCCGCGATGGGAACACATGCCGCTGCAATACCGGCGATCAGGGCAGCAAGTGCCTGCTGGTCCGCATTCTGTCCGGCAGCATCGGACAGATAGGCGTCAAGGGACGCACCCTGCACCGGGCCGTCAGTATCAAGCGTCAGGCGCGATATCGCCATGTCAGACACCCGATCCCAGCAGCGCGCGCGCCTTTGCGATGATGGCGTCTTGGGTAATGCCGAAGGACTTGTAAAGTGCCTCTGCCGGACCTGAAGCGCCGAAGCCGTCCATGCCGATCACGTCATCTTCGTGGGCAACATAGCGGGTCCATCCGAACTTTCCTGCCGCCTCAACAGCGATGCGCGGCGCAGTGCCAAGGGTTTCGGCACGGTATTCGGCGGATTGCATCTCGAACAATTCCCAACTGGGCATAGATACGACAGCAATGCCCAATCCCTCGGTGCAAAGTGCCTCGGCGGCGGCAACCGCAAGGCTGACTTCGGTGCCGGTGGCCAGAAGGGTCAGGTCGCGGCGCGCGCCGAACTGGCGGATGACATAAGCCCCCTTTGCCGAAAGATTTTCATCCCCCTCCGTCAGGCGCAGTTGCGGCACGCCCTGACGGCTAAGCGCAAGCAGCGATGGCGTGGTGCGCGTGCGTATGGCAATATCCCAGCATTCCAACGTTTCCACCGCATCCGCAGGGCGCAAGGTCAGCAGGTTCGGGATCGCCCGCAATGAGGCAAGATGCTCGACCGGCTGGTGGGTCGGGCCATCCTCGCCCAGCCCGATACTGTCATGCGTCATGACATAGATCGTGCCGATACCCATCAGGGCCGACAGGCGTATGGCATTGCGCGCATAGTCCGAGAAAACAAGGAATGTGCCGCCATATGGGATCAGCCCGCCATGGGTGTTCATGCCGTTCATCGCAGCGGCCATTGCAAATTCGCGCACGCCATACCCCACATACCGGCCCGGCGCGGCGGCGCTGAACTGGCTGTCCACCGCCGGAACCCGTGTCAGGTTCGATCCGGTCAGATCTGCGGACCCCCCGATCAGTTCGGGCAGCGCGGGGGCAAGCGCGGCAAGCGCCATCTGGCTGGCCTTGCGCGTGGCAACCTTTTGCGGGCTGTCAAACAGGGCCTTGCGCGCTGCGGCAACTGTGGCTGCGTAGGTGTCTGGCAAGGTGCGGGCCATGCGACGGGTGAATTCCGCATGCATGTCCGATTGCGCAAGCCGCGCTTCCCATGCATCGCGACGGTCCTGCCCCCGCGCGCCAATCGCGCGCCACTCGCTGGCCAGTTCTTGCGGAATCTCAAAGGGGGCTGATGCCCAGCCCAATCGCACCTTTGTGGCGGCGGCTTCTTGCGGGCCAAGCGGTGCGCCATGGGATGCGGCGGTTCCCGCCTTGGTGGGCGCGCCGAAGCCTATGACGGTTTTCATGGCGATCAGCGAAGGCTTGCCAGTTTCCGCCTTGGCATTGCGAATGGCGTTCGACACGGCGCGGGCATCATACCCGTCACACGATTGCACATGCCAGCCGCAGGCCGACAGACGGGCTGGCACATCATCCGAGAACGAAATTGATGTAGGCCCGTCGATAGTGATCTGGTTGTCATCATAAAGAACAACCAGCTTGCCCAGACCAAGGTGACCGGCAAGCGAAATAGCCTCTTGTCCGATGCCTTCTTGCAGACAGCCATCGCCCACGAAAACATAGGTATGGTGATCGACAAGGTCACCCCCGAATTCGGCGGCAAGCGCGCGTTCGGCCATCGCCATACCCACCGCACTGGCCAGCCCCTGACCCAGCGGGCCGGTGGTGGTTTCAATGCCCTTGGCATGCCCGTATTCGGGGTGTCCGGCAGTTTTGGCACCTAACTGGCGGAAGTTGCGGATCTGATCGGTCGTCATATCCTTGTAGCCTGTCAGGTGCAAAAGCGCATAAAGCAGCATGGATGCATGACCATTCGACAGCACAACACGGTCGCGGTCAGGCCAGTCCGGATTGGATGCGTCAAATTTCAGATGTTCGCGAAACAGGACCGTGGCCGCATCTGCCATACCCATCGGCGCGCCCGGATGGCCGGAACCGGCAGCTTCGACCGCGTCAATGCTAAGCGCGCGGATACAATTCGCAAGATCGAAATTGCGCGGGTCAATCGCGGCCGTGGCGGCGATTTCTGCTGGCAGGTCGTTGGGCATCTGATCCTCCTTTGGTTCGCCATCCAATATCGTATCTTGCCGCACTTAACAAGAAAAATCACAATATAACATCATTGACGTTATTTATGGGATATGTAATGTTATAAGTATGAAGAGGGGCAATCATGAAACGCAATGACAGACAACAGGCGATCATGGATTTGCTGATGGCAGACCGAGAGGTCGAGCTGGACTATCTTGCCGATCTCTTTTCGGTTTCAAAGATGACGATACACCGCGATCTGGACGAGCTTGAGGGCGCGGGGCTACTGCGCAAAATCCGCGGCGGGGCAACCATCGAAGCAGGCACCCGTTTTGAAAGCGATTTCCGGTTTCGCGAATTGCAAGGCGCGGCTGCCAAATCCACCATTGCCGAAGCGGCGCTGGCGCTTGTCGAACCCGGCATGACGGTTATGATCAATGATGGCTCCATGGCGGCAGTGCTGGGCCGAATGATCCCTGCCCGCCGCCCGCTGACCGTTATCACAAACAATCTAGCCGTGATTGATGTCCTGAAGGCCGAACCGGGGATCACCCTGATCGCGCTTGGCGGTGTCTATTCGGCCAAGTTCAATGCGTTCCTTGGGAAGGTTTGCGAAGATTCCCTGACGCATCTGCGCGCCGATATCGCCTTCATCTCGACCCCGGCTGTGACCGGCCTTGAGGTGTTCCACATGGATGACGAAGTAGTGCGCGTGAAGCGTGCGATGATGGCATCATCAGGGCGGCGTTGCCTGATGGTCAACCATCTGCGCTTTGGGCACGCGGCGCTGCACAAGCTGGCCGATCTGCATGAATTCGACAGCATCATCACCGACCGGCTTCCCGCAGCTGACACGCTGGACCCGCTGAGGGCCGCGAATTTGCCCCTGACAATCGCACACACCAAAGAGGCCACGACATGACACCTGCCCCGTTCTGGATCGGCACCAGCTGGAAAATGAACAAGACACTGGCCGAAGCACGCGCCTTTGCAGAAGCGCTGGCCGCCGCAGACAAGGACAGGGACCCACGCATCCAGCGGTTTGTTATCCCGCCCTTCACGACTGTGCGAGAGGTCAGCACCATCCTGTCGGGGGCATCGGTCAAGGTTGGCGCGCAGAACATGCATTGGGCCGATCACGGGGCATGGACCGGCGAGGTTTCACCCGTGATGCTGGTTGATTGCGGGCTGGACATTGTGGAGCTTGGCCATTCCGAGCGGCGCGCGCATTTCGGCGAAACCGATGCAACCGTCGCGCTAAAGACCGAAGCGGCGGTGCGCCATGGCCTGACCCCGCTGATCTGCATTGGCGAGACGCTGGAAGAACGCAACGCCGGGCGCGCACAGGCGGTGCTGGACACACAGGTGCGCACTGCGTTGCACAAGCTGTCGTCTGATCAAAAGGCCGCCCCGATCCTGCTGGCATATGAACCCGTATGGGCAATCGGCGAGCACGGCATCCCCGCGACGTCCGACTATGCCGATGCACGCCAGTCCGAAATTATAGCCGTGGCACAGGACGTTCTGGGCCGAAAGATTCCTTGCCTGTATGGCGGGTCGGTGAATCCGGATAACTGCGAAGAACTGATTCAGTGCCCGCATGTCAACGGGCTGTTTATCGGGCGCTCTGCGTGGAATGTCGAAGGCTACCTTGACATCCTTGCCAGATGCGCCGCCACCATCAGACCTTGAAAAGGAACACGACATGAAAATTGCGATTGCAGGCGACAGCGCTGGCGAAGCCCTGGCAAAGGTGCTGGCCGACCACCTGAAAGACAAGCATGAAATCCAAGAGGTTTCGCGCACCGATGACGGGCCGGACAAGTTCTATGCCAATTTGGCGGATCGGGTGGCTTCGGCCGTGATTGCAGGCAAGTATGACCGCGCCATCCTTGTGTGCGGAACCGGCATCGGGGTTCAAATGGCGGCCAACAATGTCCCCGGCATTCGCGCGGCCCAATGCCACGACACCTATTCCGCAGCCAAAGCCTCGACCTCGAACAACGCGCAGATCATCACAATGGGCGCGCGCGTGATCGGCACCGAACTTGCCAAAGATATCGCCGATGCGTTCCTTGCCACCGCGTTTGACCCCAAGGGCAAATCGGCGGGCAATGTGCAAGCGATCAACGATGTTGACGCAAAATATCGCAAGGCATAAGTCAAACACCGCGACAGGGCATGCATCATAGGGGACAGCGCCAACATGCGCCGCATTGGCGTAGGGGCACATGACTGCGCGCGCCCCCCCTGTCGGGGACCAGACTAGCCAAAGGCCAGTGAGGGGAGGAAAAGCGAAATCCCCGGGAAAGCCACCAGCACCACGATCAGCAGAAAGATCGCAAGGTAGAACGGCAGGCTGGCGCGCAGGTATTCCTCGATCGGGGTGTTGAGCAAGGTGCACACCGTATACATTGCCACCCCGACAGGCGGCGTCATGGACCCCAAGGTGACTATTGTCATCATCAGAATCCCAAAATGCACCGGATCAACCCCCAGACGCGTGACAATCGGCACAAGAATAGGTGTCAGCAACAAAACCAGAATTGTGCTTTCGACAAACAGCCCCGCGATGAACAACCCCAGCAGGATTACGGCCAGAATTACCAGCGGGTTTGAAAGGCTGCCCAGCAGCACGCCAGCGACATCTTGCGGAACACGCAGGAAAATGATGGCAAACCCCAGCATGCCTGACATCAGGATAATCAGCATGATCATTCCGATATCGGACAATGCATCACCAAAGGCCCGACAAATGCTGTCCCATGTCATTGCCCGATGCGCCACTGTGCCCACCAGCAAGGCATAGACCACTGCAAACGCGCCCACCTCGGACGGGGTAAAGACACCGCCGCGAATGGACAGCAGCAACAGCACGGGAAACAGCAGCGCCCATTTCGCATCCCATGCCGCGCGCCCCAGATCGCCCCTGCGCGGCGGTTCGTCCGGCGTTGTGGTGCCGTAGCCGCTGCGCCGCGCAATCAACCATGCGGTCACCATCAGGAACACCATCATCAGCAGACCGGGCACAATACCCGCCAGAAACAACCGCCCGATCGAAACCTGTCCGACAAATCCATACAGGATCAGCCCGATCGAGGGCGGAATAGTCGCGGTGATCAACGAACTTAGCGCAATCACGGCCGCAGTGTAGCCGCGCCCGTATCCTTGCGACAGCATTTGCGGGCCGACCACACGGCTTTGCATGGCGGCATCTGCCACCGCAGAGCCGCTGACCCCCCCCATCAGCGTCGACAACAGGATCGACACCTGCGCCAGCCCGCCTGTCATCCAGCTTACGGCCAGTTTTGAGAAGTGGAACAATCTGTCCGTGATCCCGCTTGCATTCATCAAATGCCCTGCAAGCACAAAGAATGGCACGGCCAGCAGTGGAAAACTTTGGCTGACGGCGGCCACTTTCTGCACGCCAATAGACAGCGGCATGACCGGCGATTCCCAGAAAAACACAAAACCCGCCATACCGATGACCAGCGCCACCGGCGCGCCGATCAGCAGAAGAACAAAAAAGACGATTGCGACACTGCCCACTACGTCACGCCCCGTCAGTCATGGATGTCGCGCGCGTAAACACCCGCTGGCCCGTCATGCGCCATGCTTCGATCACGTTCGCAATCAGTGACGCTGACAATATAACGCACCCTGCCGGCACCGCACCTGTCACCCAGGCATAACTTAGCCCGCTGTCGCCGAACTGGCGCGCAAGGTTCAGCAGGGTCAGCTGGGTGCCATGCCATGCCAACGCGGCAAGAAACACAAGCGCGACACCTGCAATCGCTGTTTCCAGCAACAGCCGCGCGCGCAGGGGCAGACGACGCACCAGTAGATCGACGCCCAGATGCGCCCGCTCGCGCAGGGCTTTCGTGGCGCCGATGAAACACAGCCAGATAAACAGAAGCTGTGCCATATCCACGGACCAGATCAGCGGCTGCCCGAAAAAACGCATGACCGCGGCAACGAACACCAGTGCGGTAATAACGGCAAGGATGATCATGCCAAGGATAAATTCTGCCTTGCGATACAGTGCCAGCATTGCGCCACTCCCGGACAGGACATGCAGGGGAAATGCCCCCTGCATGCGGATCAAATGATCAGGTCTGCAAACTCAGTCTGCGGCCATCTCGCGCAGCACGTCGCGCAATTCGCCATAGCCCAGATCATCATAGACATTGGCCGTGGCTTCGACAAAAGGCGTCACGTCCACGTCGCTGATGGTGACACCAGCGTCTGACAACTGCGCCTCGATGGATTCAAGGGAATCCTGCGTGCCATAGGACGCGATGTCGCCTGCGACCAATGCCTCATTACGCAAAATGGTTTGCAGGTCATCCGGCAGGGTTTCAAACCAGCCCGCGGATGTCACCAGTCCGGTAATCAGGTTGATATGGCCCGTCTTGGTGATATGGCTGACCACTTCATGCAGGTTGGCACCGACAATGGCGGGAAACTGCGCCTCTGCGCCGTCAATGACATTCGCGCTAAGGCCGGAATACACCTCGCCCCAGGGCAGCGGTGTGGGCGTTGCCCCCATGGCCGAAATGGTGCCGGTCCATACAGGGGCGCCGGGTGTGCGCATGCGAATGCCGGACAGATCAGCGGGCACGGACACTTCGCGCTTGGTCAGCAAATGGCGTTCCCCCTGCCACCAGTTGAAGCTAAGAACCTGAAGCCCCGCATTTTCAGACAGCGCATCGACCCAGCCCTCGAACATGTCCGATGTTACGACCTTGCGGATACCATCATAACCGGATGCAAGAAACGGCGCGCCCAGCACGCCAAATTCGTTCTGGAATACCGCCAGACGCCCGCCATCAACGACCACCGCCACAGGTGCCCCTGCCCGCGCTTGTTCCAGCACATCCTCGTCCGGGCCAAGCTGTGAATTGGGATACAGCACAACGGCCAGACGCCCATCCGACGCTTCTGCGATATTTTCCTGAAATGCTTCAAGACCGGCATAAAGCGGGTCCGATGTGGCCAGCGCAGTATTCACATTCAAGGTGAAATCCTGGGCCAATGCGCCTTGACCCATTGCCCCGAATGCCACTGCGGCAATGGTGAATTTTGTCTTTGCAAAGTCCAACATGTTATCCTCCTGTTGATGTTGGCGCGCTTTTTCAGCGCTATGGCTGTGGTTCGAAAAATTCCGCCCGTTCCGCCGCAATCTTTGGCAGGTCGCTGATCATCCCGCTTAAATGCGCGCGCATCGCGGCTTCTGCCTGGGCGGGATCATGGGTGCGAATGGCCTCCACAATACTGGCATGCTGTTCAACCAGCGTATCTTTTGGAAATTGCTGCACGCTTAAGTAGCGCACCCGATCAAGTTGCGCTTTCAGCGCTTCGATCACATGCCATGCGTGACTGCGCCCCACCCCTTCGGACAGATGGCGGTGAAACTGGTCGTCAAGGGCAATGAAGCCTTCGACGGAATCTGTTTGCGACTGTTCCAGCAACAGCCGGTCAAGCGTGGCGATGCGCGCGGCGTCAAACTCCTGTGCGGCAATCTTGACGACATCGGCTTCAATCGCCTCTCTGACGAAGCGGGCATCATCGACCATGCGCAGGGAAATCTTCGGCACCACGGTTCCGCGCTGCGGCCGGATTTCAAGCAAGCCCTCCTCTGCCAGCTTGATGAATGCCTCGCGGATGGGTTGGCGGCTAATTTGCAATTCCGACGCAATCCCGGCTTCGGACAAGCGCGATCCGGGGGGAAGATCACCACGAATGATGCGCGCGCGCAGGATGGCCAGCAACTGCGCCCCAAGGGGCTGGCCGGAATTCAAGGCGGTGGCACCGATCGCATGCATCGACATAGCAAATTCTCCCTGTCGCGATCTATTGCAGGAGTTGCCATACTAGTCAACAATAAAGTCGAACCGCCGCAATATAAGGCATGGGCCGCCAAGTGGCAGCCCATGCAAAAACACAAAAACGCCGGAGCCAGTTCAGCCGACATCATGCGCCGCGTTCAAAAAGTGGATGCGCGCGCAGATTACCTGCCTTGCCTGACAACAAGCACGTCGCATTCGGAATGCATGACCACATGCGCCGCGATCGAGCCAATGAAGTAATCGCGGATGCGCGGGTTGTGCGAGTTCATCACGATCAGGTCGCAACCAAACTCCTCGGCGGCGCGCGGGATTGCACGGTGTGCCGTGCCGGTGCGGACTGCGCTTTCGATCCTCACCCCGCGCGCCCTGAACGGCGCAACGAAGCTTTCCAGTTCTGGCAGGCTGTCCTCGGGCAGGACTTTCAGATTGTCGCTGATCTCTGGCACGATGGTGACGACTTTTAATGTCGCATCACTGCCTGCGGCGGTTGTAAGCGCCTTCTCCATCAGTTCGGCTGACTGCGGCACATGGCTTAATTTGACCGGCACAAGGATAGATCTATACATGCGGTTTCCCCTTCAAGTCTGCCGCCCGGCGCGCACCATCGCGCACCGGGCAAGTCATTGATCACTTGGGCAAGGTCGCCATGTTCGCATCATGCGCCGCCGCATGGGGGGCCGGTTCGGCAGACAGCGCCCGGAACAGCCCCCACATCATAAGGAACATGATGATTGAAAACGGCAATCCCGCCGCCAGCGAGGCGGTCTGCAACGCCGCCAACCCGCCTGACGCCAGCAGCACGGCGGCGACAGCACCTTCGCCGATGCCCCAGAATACGCGATACGTTACCGGCGGTTCTTCCTTGCCCATCGAAATAAGTGTGGTCACCACCAACGTGCCGCTGTCCGAAGACGTCACAAAGTAAGTGATGATCAGGATCAGCGCCACAAATGACATCAGGCTTCCGAACAGGCCCAGCCCGAAATTCTCAATGATCAGAAACAGTGGTTTTGAAATATCCTCATTCACGGCGTCGATGATGCCGCCGCCTTGGACAAATTCCTGATAAAGCGCGGTTCCACCGAAGATGGACATCCAGAAGAAGGTAATCAGCGTTGGCACAATCAGCACCCCGATGGCGAATTCGCGGATTGTCCGTCCGCGCGAAACACGCGCGATGAACATCCCCACAAACGGTGCCCATGCAATCCACCAACCCCAATAAAACACGGTCCATGCGCCCTGCCAGCCGCTTTCAGGGTCGGGGTTCACCCAAAGCCCCATCGGGATGACGTTAACGATGTATTCACCGATATTGGTAATGAAGAACCCCAACAAGAACACGGTCGGACCCACGAGGATGAAAACGATGATCAGAAAGATCGACAGCCACATGTTCATCTCGGACAGGATCTTGATCCCGCGGCCGACACCCGACACCGCCGAAAGCGTGGCGATGGCAGAAATCACCATGATGATCAGATATCTGATCCAGGGGTCCATAGGCACCCCGAACAGGTGATTAAGCCCCGCCTGAATTTGTCCGGCACCAAGGCCAAGCGTCGTTGCGACACCAAAGATCGTGCCGAAAATTGCCAGCAGGTCGACAAGATGCCCCCAGTTGCCGTAAATCCGGTCGCCCAGAATTGGGTATAGGGATGCACGGATGGTCAGCGGCAGGCCCTTGCGGTAGCTGAAATAGGCCAGCGACATTCCGACGATGACATAGACCGCCCAGCCATGCAGGCCCCAATGCAGGAAGGTCACCTGCATCGCGGTCACGGAACCGGCCATCGAACCGGCGGTGCCATCTTCCAGAAATGGCGCGTTCTGGACGTGATACATCGGCTCGGCAACGGACCAGAACAACAACCCGATCCCCATACCGGCACCAAACAGCATCGAGAACCAAGCGAATGTCGAGAATTCCGGACGGTCGCTGTCCTTGCCCAGCCGGATCGCGCCGTAACGCGAGAAGATCAGGCCAAAGACGAAGGTAATAAACATCGCAATCGACAGGATATAATACCAGCTCATGTTGACGGTGATCCAGGACTGCACCCCTTCAAAGAACCTGCCCATGGCCTCTGGTGCCATTACCCCGGCCAGCACGAAGGCGATGACCAGAAGCTTCGACAAGGTGGCCATCGGCGGGTTCACGTCCCGAAACAAGCCTGACTTTCCAATGACAAGACGCGACTGGTCCACTTGTCCGTCTGCGGCGGTTTTTTCGTGCATTGCGTATCCTTACTGTTGGTGTTCCCTTTGGGTTTTGTTGTTATTTTTGTTGAAATCCGTCGATAGGGGCGTGCGGGCAGGGTCGGTCATTCGCCACGCGGGAACCGCTGGCCCTCCTCGATCACGTTCAGGTCCATGTGGTTGCGCATGTACCGCTCGCTTGCTTTTTGCAGTGGCTGGTAATCCCAAGGGTAGTAGCCGCCCTGTCGCAGCGCCTCGTAGACGACGCATCGGCGTGCCTGGCTTTCGCGTATGCTGGCGTCCAGGGCATCAAGATCCCACCGCGCATGGGCCATGTCGCTGAAATATGCCAGCGTTTCGGAATGCGCGGGGTCCTGTGCAAGGTTCACCAACTCATGCGGGTCAGCCTGAAGATCGAACAACTGATCGGGATCAAGCGCGCAGCGGGTGAATTTCCACCGTTCCATGCGCAAGCTGATCAGCGGCGCGTAAGACGCTTCAGCAGCGTATTCCATTGCCACCGGCGCTTCCCGTTTGCCGCCCTGCCCCAGATAGACAAGCGATTGACCTTCGGTCCAGGGGGCAACCTCGGACATGTCGGCCCCTGCCAGTTCGCACAGTGTCGGGCAAATATCGATGGTGCTGACCGGATCGGTGACAAGGCCCGGCTCCATCCCCGGTGCCGCGATCATCAGCGGCACACGGCTTGACCCCTCGAAAAAGGACATCTTGAACCACAGCCCCCGCTCGCCCAGCATATCGCCGTGATCGCTAAGGAACACAATGATCGTGTTCTGGTCCTGCCGCGTGCCTTCAAGGGCTTCCATCAACCCGCCGATCTTGTCGTCGATATAGGAGATATTTGCGAAATAAGCGCGGCGCGAACGGCGAATATCCTCTTGGGTTATTTCAAATGAACGCCAGTCATTTGCATCGAAAATGCGTCTGGAATGCGGGTCATGCGCGTCATAGTCCATCGCCGGCACATCGGGCAGCAAATGCGCGCAATTCTCATACCGGTCCCAGTATTTTTTTCGTGCGACATACGGATCATGTGTATGGGTGAAACTGACGGTCAGGCACCATGGCCGCGCGTCATGCCCGCGCCCCAGATCATAGATTTTGCGGGTGGCGTGAAACGCGACTTCGTCATCATATTCCATCTGGTTCGAAATTTCTGCCACCCCTGCACCGGTGACCGAACCAAGATTGTGATACCACCAGTCAATGCGTTCGCCCGGCTTGCGATAATCCGGCGTCCAACCAAAATCAGCCGGATAGATATCAGTTGTCAGTCGTTCCTCAAATCCATGCAGCTGATCGGGGCCGACGAAATGCATCTTGCCGGACAGGCAGGTCTGATACCCCGCGCGGCGCAGATGATGCGCATAGCTTGGAATGTCGGCGCAGAATTCGGCAGCATTGTCATAGACCCTGCTGCGCGATGGCAGCAGGCCCGACATATAGCTTGCCCGCGCTGGCGCACATAAGGGCGAGGCCGTGTAGGCATTGCCAAACCGCGTCGAACGCGCGGCGATCTTCTTCAGGTTTGGGGCGTGCAGCCAATCGGCCGGTCCGTCAGGAAAGAACGTGCCACTTAGCTGATCAGTCATGATGATCAGGATATTGGGTTTACTGGTCATGGTTCCTCATCTTGTGCGCGGCGGCGTTTAGCAGGACTGATCGGGTTAACAACGCTCCCTTGCCGGACATGCAGGCACAGCTGCGTGCGATTTGCCGCAATCAGGTGACACATCGTTGATCTGAAAATCACTGCCGCCTATGGCAGTATGACATTGTCAAATCTTATGGTATTTAAAGAAGTATATCAGACAACGCTTATATTTCACGAAGAGAGTGGCAATGCCTGGGATTGACAATGCTTATACCACATTCGGACGATACAGCGCTGATCTGTGCCTGTTCCTGCTGGTCGCGGAAACCGGCCAACTGTCGCTGGCCGCAAAAAAAGCGGGCCTGTCGCAACCCCGTATGAGCCAGCGCATTCGTTTTCTGGAAGATGGTCTGGGCAAACAGCTTTTCATCCGTGAGCGTCGCGGGATTACCCTGACACAATCCGGTCAGGAGCTTTTGTCAGCGATTTCAATGCCGCTTTCGGGCGCTGTCGACGCCTTTTCCCGGTTTCAACAAAAACCGGCCCGCGGCGATGTGATTATCCTGTCCGACATTGCTTTTGCCAGTTTCCGGCTGCTGCCGATTTTTTCGGCGCTTTGCAGCACATTCAAGGACCTCAGCGTGTCACTGCTTACGGTGCAGCAACCAAGCCACAAGTCGCTTCCCGAAGCGGATCTGATCATCCGCATGGAAGAACAGCACCTCGCGGCTGAAAACGAGGTCTGCCTGTTTCGTGAATCCGTGACTGCGTTGTGCAGTCACGCATTCAAGCAGGCCAATCCTGACATGACCTCTCCCGCTGATCTGATCGACAAAACACTGATCGAATTGACGACCCAGCGAACACCGGCATGGTTCACATGGGCAAGCTGGCTGCACGCCCATGGCGTTGATCGAAAGCTGTCAGCGGATCACCTGAGCTTTTCCAGCTATGATCATGTAATACAATCAACGACTGCTGGGCTGGGTGTGTGTCTGGGCTGGCAGGGTCTTGCAGACAAACTGGTTTCGGATGGCACGCTTGTGGCGGCTATTCCCCAAAAACTAGACAGCGATCGCGGGTATTTCCTGAAGATTGTAGATGGCCGGGAAAATCGCGACACAAAAAGGATCTTTGATTGGCTGACAGAACATCTGGGAAAACGGCCTGCTGTTTGAACCACCGGCCACACGCAGATCAGATATCAGTGCCGGATATACGGCGCTGACCATACAAGATCACATCGCGCATTGCTTGTTTGGCAGCATCCGGGTCGCGCCTGGCGATGGCCTCGACGATACGCAGATGGGTGGCCGATACATCCCGCTGCGTCGCGGGTTCCGATGCGGGCGAACTCAGCCGGAAGGTGGTCAGCAGCGCTGCCTCGATCAGTGTGCCGACGGAATGCATGAAGACATTGCCCGACGCTTTCGTGATTGCCCTGTGCAACGCCAGATCGGCCAAGGCAAAGGCCTTGTCGTCCTCGGCAGTGCGCATCGCTTCTGCATGGGCATAAAGCACCTTGATTTCATCCGCTGTGGAACGCCGCGCGGCCATGGCAGCGGCGGCGGGTTCCATGGTCAGCCGCATTTCATAAAGCTGGTTCAGAAACGTAATGTCTACGCTGTCATCCAGATGCCAGACCAGAACTTCGGCATCAAACAGGTTCCAGTCTTGCCGGTCACAGACCCTTGTGCCCACACGGGTGCGCGCGACAATCATGCCTTTTGCCGAAAGGGTTTTCATTGCTTCGCGCAGCACTGTGCGCGATACGCCAAACTGACCTGCCAGTTCCTCGTCCCGCGGCAGGATGGTACCGGGCGGGTATTTACCGCTGACGATGGCGCGTCCGATACCTTCAACCACCTGCCCATGACTGTTGCGCACAAGTGTTTTGTTCATAGCATCGCGAAGCAGACCGGACATATGTTCTCCCCTGACCCAGTTACTGGCTGACACGCAGCCGCAGCAGCCCCTTTTGAAGCAGGATGAACATCAAAAGCAAAGCGCCAATCACGATTTTCGTCCACCAGCTCGACAGGCTGCCATCAAAGACAATATAGGTCTGGATCAACCCCATTGTCAGCACACCAATCAATGTCCCAAACATATATCCGCTGCCACCCGTCAGCAGCGTGCCGCCAATCACCACCGCAGCAATCGCGCTAAGTTCAACCCCCACGGTCGCCAGCGGATACCCCGCCGAGGTATAGACCGAGAAGACAATCCCCGCCAACCCTGCCATGAAGCCCGAAAACGCATAAACCGCCACGGTCGTGCGCCCCACGGCAACACCCATCAGGCGTGCCGCCGCTTCATCCCCGCCAAGGGCATAGACATTGGTGCCAAACCGCGTGCGGTGCAGCACGATCATGCCCACAATAACGGCGGCAATCATGATCATGCCCAAAAGCGTCAGCCGCCCCCGGCCCGGCATCACGAAATACGCCCGCTGCATCATCTGGTAAAACGGATCGACAATCGGCACGGAATCGATCGACAGCATGTAGCCCGCCCCGCGTGCCAGAAACATGCCCGCAAGGGTCACGATAAAGGGCGGCATGGCAAGCAGATGGATCATCCCGCCCATCGCCGCCCCAAAGGCCGTAGTGATCATCAGCAGCATGGCGAAGGCCACCAGCGGGTGCAGTCCCGTCTCGCGCAGGATAACGGCAATGAACACGCCCGCAAACGCGATGACGGACCCCACTGACAAATCGATACCGCCCGACACAATAACCACCGTCATCCCCACCGCAACGATGCCCAGATATGCATTGTCAGTCAGCAGGTTGCCGATCACGCGGGTGGACAGCATGGCGGGAAACTGGATGTAGCAGATCAGATAGGCCAACAGGAAGATTGCGATAGTCGCATAAAGCGGCAGGGCGCGGATGCTCATGTCTTATCCTCCGTCGTCGCGGGGTGCGGGGTTTTCGTTCGCGGCTGCCTACTGCGCCGCGACCACACAAACGCAAGCTGCGGCAGCAAACGGGGCGATTGCAGCACAAGGATAATGATCACCAGAACCGCCTTGATCACCAGATTATACTCGGACGGGAAGCCCGCCAGCAGAATGCCTGTGTTGATTGTCTGGATGATCATCGCCCCCAGCAGTGACGCCAGAATAGAAAACCGCCCCCCCAACAACGAGTTGCCCCCGATCACCACCGCCAGAATTGCATCCAGTTCCAGCCACAGGCCCGCATTATTGGCATCTGCGCCACGAATATCCGCCGTGGCAATAATACCCGCCAGTGCCGCGCAGAACCCCGACCCCATGTAAACCGCGATCAGCAGCACACGGCTGTTGATCCCCGTCAGGGTGCTGGCGCGCAGATTGACCCCGATGGATTCCACCAAAAGCCCCAGCGCAGTGCGCCGCACAAGCAGGCCAAAGAAAATTCCGGTCAGCACCCAGATCACCGCAGGCACCGGCACGCCCAACAATGTGCCCGATCCCAGATATGAGAAGCCATCATTGTCGAAAGTCAGAATTGTGCCACCGGTGATCAACTGCGCCACCCCGCGCCCTGCCACCATCAGGATCAGCGTGGCCACAATGGGCTGAATGCCAAACACTGCCACCAGCAGGCCGTTCCACAAGCCACAGATCAGCCCCGCCGCACCTGCAATACCAAGGGCGGCCCACATGCCAAAGCCCTGATCAATCGACCATGCGGCACTGGCCCCGCAGATAGCCATCACCGCGCCCACCGACAAATCGATACCGCGTGTGGCTATCACCAGCGTCATGCCGATTGCCAATAATGCCACGGGCGCGCCGCGCTTCACAATATCTACCGGAATACCCACCAGCCGCTCGTTCACATAGACGACCTGCCAGAAACTGGGGAAAAACATACTGACCAGGACGACCACTGCCGACAGGGTCAGAAGTTGCGGCGCGACCCGGCGCAATACCCCCTTCATGCCATTACCCCCCGCGTGTCAGCCGTGGCGGAACCGGGTTCAGGATCGGGGGCGGCAATGGCGCGCACAATCGTATCCGTGGTCACATCGTCCCCCGTCAGTTGTGATACATGCTGGCGGTCGCGCACCACGATGACCCGGTGCGACACGGCAACAAGTTCATCAAGCTCTGACGAGATAACAAGGATCGACATGCCTTGCGCCACCACATCTTCTATCAGCCGCAGAATTTCGGCATGCGCGCCAACATCAATGCCGCGCGTGGGTTCGTCCAGGATCAGAAACCGCGGGTTGGTGGCCAGCCAGCGCGCAAGGATCACCTTTTGCTGGTTTCCCCCTGACAGCAGGCCCACGGGTTTATCAGCATCAGGCGTGCGGATATCGAGGCGCTTGATGTAGTCATTCGCCATGCGGACCTGTTCTGCCTGCGGGATCGGCCGCGCCCAGCCGCGCCGCGCCTGTAGCGCCAGAATGATATTCTCACGCACGCTCAGGTCAGCAATGATACCGTCGGTCTTGCGGTCTTCGGGCGCGAAAGCAAAGCCTGCGGCAATGGCCGCGCGCGGATTGCGCAGATCGACCGGCCCGTTGGTGTCTTCGGCAGTGCCGCTGTCGCCGGGCACCGCGCCAAACAGAACTTCCGCGCTTTCGGTGCGCCCGGACCCCAGCAACCCGGCCATGCCGATCACCTCGCCCTTATGAACTGTCAGGTCAAACGGCGCGATCCGCCCGCGCCGCCCCATGCCGGCAAACCGGATGGCATCGGTGGCATCCACTGCGGGGCGGTGGCGGGTTGCGGTTTCTTGTTGCAATTCATGGCCCAGCATCAGGGTGATCAGTTGCATCCGGTCGACCCCGGCTGCGGGGCGGGTTGCGATGTGACACCCGTTGCGCAAAATGGTCAGACGGTCCGAAATCTCATAGACCTGATCCAGAAAATGCGAGATGAAGATGATCCCCAGCCCGCGCTTGCGCAGATCGCGGATGACATCGAACAGCATCTGCACCTCGCGCGCATCAAGGCTTGCAGTGGGTTCGTCCAGTATCAGCACGCGGCCTGACAAATGCACGGCGCGGGCGATGGCGATGATTTGCTGCACCGCAACTGAATAATACTCCAGCGGACGCCGCACATCGATATCCAACCCGTAGCCTGCCAGCATTTCTTCGGCTTGCGCCTGCATGGCGCGCGGGCGAATCATACCAAAGCGGCGCGGTTGATGGCCCAGCGTAAGGTTTTCTGCCACCGTCAGGTTAGGCAGCAGGTTGACCTCCTGATAGACGGTGCCGATGCCGATGGCCTGCGCTTCCAGCGTGCTTTGCGGGAATATCGGCTGACCTTCAAACAAGATATCGCCAGAATCGCGCCGATATGCACCGGTAAGGCATTTGATCAGGGTGGATTTTCCCGCCCCGTTTTCACCAAGCAGCGCGTGCACCTCGCCCGCTTTCAAGTCAAAATCGACGGCGTCCAGCGCCTTTGTGCCGGGAAATGTCTTGGTCAGGTTGCGTGTCGACAACAGCATCGGGTGCCCCGCAGGTCAGGCGGCTACAGCACGCCCGCTGTAACCCTATGTTCTATCGTTAATTGCTTTGCGAAAACCGGATTACGTTTTTCGCAACATGCGTTTTGGGTTGGACAAACGGATCACCGGCATCCGGGGCGCGGGAACAACCGCACGCGCGCCCCGGACATGGGTTGATTTGTGATCAATACCCCAGATCTTTGCGGGCCTCATACTCGGCGGCAGGATCATCGGCCTGCGTATAAAGGCGCGATTCCGTCTGGATGAACTTTTCGGGCAGCGTGCCATCGGCGAAGTAAGCCTCCAGTGCATCAAATGCGGGGCCTGCCATGTTCGGCGTCAGTTCCACCGTTGCATTCGCCTCGCCCGCCGCCAGCGCCTGAAAGATGTCGGGCACAGCATCAATTGATACCACCAGAATATCCTCACCCGGGTTCAGTCCGGCTTCTTTGATGGCCTGAATGGCACCTACGGCCATGTCGTCATTATGGGCATATAGCGCGCAGATATCGGCACCACCGTTTTCGGCCTGAAGGAAACTCTCCATCACTTCCTTGCCACGCGTGCGGGTGAAATCGCCGGTCTGGCTGCGCACAATCTCGATATTGTCAGCACCCGCAATGCCCTGCTCAAAGCCGTTCTTGCGGTCGATCGCAGGCGAAGAACCCGTGGTCCCCTGCAACTCGACCACACGGCAATCGGCACCATCCACGGCCTCGACAAGCCATTCGCCTGCAACGCGGCCTTCATGCACCAGATCGGACCCTACGGCGGTCAGATACAGATCGGATGAGCTGTCGACCATACGGTCCAGCAGGACAACCGGAATTTCAGCTTCTGCCGCTTCTTCCAGCACCGAGTCCCAGCCCGTTGCAACGACGGGGGCTACCAGAATCGCATCGACGCCTTGCGCGATGAAGGACCGCATCGCGGCAATCTGGTTTTCCTGCCGCTGTTGCGCATCCGAAAACCGCAGGTCGATGCCGCGGCGTTCGGCTTCCTGCATTGTCACAGTGGTTTCGGCCGCGCGCCAGCCGGATTCAGACCCGATCTGCGAAAAACCGATTGTCTGTGCATGTGCTGATACGGCACCAAGCGTCGCGACGGCCACGCTGGCCATCAGAGTTCTTCTAAACATTGGAAATCCTCCCAAGATCTCACTGGCCCCCTCCGGACCTTAGACTAATTAATACTATAATATACATTGCAGCAAGATTTTTTTGCTAACATCCGGCAACGGGCGGTCTGGCCCGTGGCCCGCCCCTTCCATCCGGGGCCATGCAGCAAGGTTATGAACAGTACCCGCATCGAAGCAGGGCAACGCGCTTTCATTGCCCCCCTGCGACACCCTTTGTCAGGCGTGCCGAGAAGCAGCAATCGTGCACGCTTTGCGACAGTTGGTTTGCGGCTCCCTCAAGGCAGAAGCCACTACCGCCCGGACTCGAAATAGCTGACAATCTGATCCCGGACCCAGATCAAGGCCCGGTCGGTTGCGCCATAATGGTGCCATTGGATCACTTCGGTCAGCGGCGGGATCTGCACAGGCGCTTCGATAATGCGCAGCGGCATGATGCGTGTATAGGCTTCTGCCAGACGCCGATGCGCCAAAGCAATCCGCGTGGTCCCCGCAATCAGAAAGGGCATGGTCGAAAACGACCCCGCAACAATATCAATTCTACGGGATTTGGCCCCGAATTCGCGCGTGAACCACTCCTCATAACTCGGGGCGGAATTCGGCCCGAAGCTGACGGTCACATGACGCATCTTCAGAAATTCATCCAGGGTTATATGCGTGTCGATCAGGGGGTTGTCCCGACAGATCAGGCAACAAAAGGTTTCGGCGAACAGGGGGGAATGCGGATGCAAATGCGAGACATACGCCTGCGGCATCGCCAGCAGGTCAATCTCGCCATTTTCCAGCAAAAGATCAGGCGCGTTTTGTCGCCCCTGCAATTGTGACGGTTGCAACACTTCGAACCGGACCCCCGGCGCGGCACGATTGATCAGACGCATCGCATTGGCCAGCCCAGCAATCATTAGATAGTCTGATGCGAATATACGGATTGTCCGTTCCGAGGATGCAGGGTCGAAATCCGGGGCCGTCATGATACGGGCATCGATTTGCAACAGCAGGTCACGGGCCGCCGCCGCCAGTTCCAGCCCGCGTGCAGTCGGCACCATTTCGCGCCCGACCTGCACCAGCAGGTCATCGTTGAAATGTTCCCGCAACCGCGCCAGCACACCGCTGATCGTGGATTGGTTGCGCAACAGCTTCTCCGCTGCGCGCGATACACTGCGCTCCGTCAGCAGATGGTCCAGCGCGACAAGCATATTCAGGTCGAAGCCATTGAATCTCATATTGTATTCCTTTGTTGTTTGTTTGTGTGGTTTTGTATGTATTGTTATTTCCGATATGTTACATCTGAAGTTTCGATTTTTAAAATATAAACAGGTTTGCTACTTCTTTTATGTGCGCTGGTTACGGCGCTATGGAGGAGGAAGCCATGTCCCGTTATTTGCCTGCATTTGCGGTTGCGTTTGCTGTGTTTTGTGGTCCTGCCGCTGCGCAGGAGCATCTGATTTTCGCCACGGCCAGCCCGTCGGAAGGGCCGATTTCGACTGAGATTTTCAACGATTGGGCCGCGCGCATCAATGAGGATGGCGCGGGTGTTGTTGAAATTGACGTCCGCCACGGCTTCACGATGGCCAGCCCGGCCAATTTCTATGACCGCGTCAAGGACGGCGTGGTGCCGATCACCTGGGGCATCATGACCACGATTGGCGGGCGTTTTCCGCTGACCGGCATGGTGGAGCTGCCATTGCTGAGCGATGATGCCGAGACGGCCTCTGTCGCGTTCTGGCGGCTGTATGCCGAGGGGCATCTGGACGCCGAATATCATGACATTGTGCCGCTGTTTCTGACGGCCTTTCCGCAATCGGGCGTGCATCTGTCGGCGCCGCTGGCATCGCTGGACGATCTGGCAGGCGCGCGGGTGATCGCGGGCTCGCAGACCAATTCGCAGGTCATTCAGGCGCTTGGCGGGTTGCCGCAATCCATCAACCCCGCCGACGCCTATGAGGCCATCCAGCGCGGCACCGCCGATGGCCGGTTCGTGCCCTGGACCGCCTTCCCCCCTTCCGCATGGAGGAGGTGACCAGCTACCATATCGAGGCGCCGATCGGCACGGCCATCGGCATGGTGTTCATGAACCGCGACATCTGGGAGGAACTGCCGCCAGAGGCGCGCGAGGTCATCATGCGCCATTCCGGCGAAGATCAGACACGCATTCTGGGCCGGTTCTTTGATGCCCAGAATGACGCGATCCGCACGCGCATTTCCGGCATGGACGGGCATGTGCTGGCCGCGCCCGACCCGCAGCAGGCCGCGCAATGGGAAACGCGGCTGGCGCCGGTGACCGAAAGCTGGCTGGCGCGCACCGAAGGCGGCGCGGCCCTGCTGGAGCGCTTTACCCGATTGCTGGAAGACGCGGCCACAGACTGACCCCGCGCGCCCCCCCGATATGCGCCCCCGAGATGCGGGCGCGCCTCCGAATTCCGAAGCCACTTCCGCAGGGCCGGTCTGCCCTGCGGAGCAGCGAGGACTGCCCATGCCACATCCGCAAACAGATATCCTGCCGCGCAAGCCGGTGATTGATGTCGTGCTGCACCGCGTCACCCGCCCGCTGGCCTTCGCGGGGGTTCTGGGCATGCTTGCGGTGGCGGCCATCACTGTGATTGCGGTCGGGCTGCGCTGGTCGGGTCTGGGCGGTCTGGCGGCGATGAACGAAATAACCGGCATGCTGTTTGCCGTGGCCATTGCCGCGACGCTGCCTGCGGCCACTGCGCAACGGGTGCATCTGCGCATCGACCTGCTGGGGGGTATGATGGGGCCGCGGGTGCGGCGCATGATGGATTTTCTGGGGTCAGTGCTGCTTTTGCTGTTTGTGACGCTGCTGGCCCGCGAGGTTTACGCCTATTCGGGGCGGCTGATTTCGGGGGGGCGGACGACAACCATTCTGGGCTGGCCGGTGGGCCAGTTTGTGCGCGCGGTGGGGGTCCTGCTTTGGGCCACTGTGGCTGTGCAGGCGGTGATCTGCGCGCTGGATTTGCGCCGCATGGCGCTGCGCGCGCCTGCCGGGAACGCGGGCGATGATTCTGCCTGTGACGCTGCCTGTGATGCGGCCAGCGGCGGGCGCACGCATCCGCTGGTCTGGGGGCTGCTGCTGGGCACGGCTGTGGCGGTGGCATGGCTTGTGTGGTGGGGCTGGGGGGATTTTCGCGGCATGTCGCGCGTGGTGACCAGCGCCCCGCTTGCCTCTGTCGGGGTGGGGTTTGCGTTGCTTTGGGCGGCGCTGCTGTTGTTGTTTCCGGTCTCGGCGGTGATGGGGGTGATGGGGCTGGTGGGCACCGCGCTGTTTCTGAACTGGCGGCCGGCATGGTCGGTGCTGTCATCGGAAACGGTGGGGTTTGTGACAAATCCGCAAGTGGCCGCGCTGCCGCTGTTTTTGCTGATGGGCAGTTTTGCCATGGTCGCGGGCCTGTCGGATGATGTGTACCGTCTGGCGCGCGCGGGTCGGGCGCTTTCGCGGCGGGCTGGCGCTGGCCACGGTCGGGGCTGTGCGGGCTTTGGCGCGGTCACCGGATCATCGCTGGCCACAGTTGCCACATTCGGCGGATTTCGCTGCCGCAGATGCGCGCGGCAGGCTATTCCCCCGCGCTGGCATCAGGGACCGTTGCGGCGGGCGGCACGCTGGGCGCGCTGATCCCGCCATCCGCGCCGATCATCCTGTTTGCCCTGCTGACGGAAGCCAGCATCGGCCAGCTGTTTGTCGCCGCAGTCATTCCCGGCCTGATGGCAGCGGCGTTGTATATGGGCACAATCGCACTGGTCGTGCGCATGACCCCCGGCGCCGCGCCCTTGCCCCAACCCGGCCCGCCGGGCGAATTGCGCGCAGCATTTGCCAAGGCCGGTCCCGTCAGCGTGCTGTTCGGCACCGTCATCGGGGGGCTTTATGCAGGCGTGTTCACGGCCACGGAATCCGCAGCGGTCGGTGCCATCGGGGCGTTTGTCATGGCGCTGTGGCGCGGCAAGCTGAACCGGCGTGAAATTCTGTCGGTGATGGGCGAGACCACTGCGATCACCGCCATGATCTATATGCTGATCTTCGGCGCATTGGTGTTTTCTTTCTTCGTGGGGGCCAGCCAGCTGCCCGAGACACTGACGCGGATGGTCGGCGCACTGGATGTCACACCGCTGCTGATCATCGCAATTTTGCTGGTGATGTATCTGCTGCTTGGGTCAGTGATGGACAGTTTCGCCATCATGATCATCACGGTCCCCATCGTCACGCCGCTGATCCTTGGCATGGGCTATGACCTGATCTGGTGGGGCATCATCATGCTGGTGGTGGTGGAAACCGGCCTGATCACGCCGCCTTTCGGGGTCAATCTGTTCGTTATCCGCTCGGTCCAGCCGGATGTGCCGCTGGGCACAGTGTTCAAAGGGGCGCTGCCCTTCGTGCTGTCCGATTTCCTGCGGCTTGCGGTGCTGGTGCTGTTTCCGGCGCTGGTGCTGTGGCTGCCATCACAAATGTAGCCGCGCAAATCTAGCCGCACAAATTTAGCAAGGTGTAAAATGCCCAGAATCATCGACCTGTCCGTGCCGCTGGAAACCGGCATCCCCTCTGACCCGCCGGGCCTGCTGCCCGAGATCGACTATCATGACCACGACACCGGCGCGGCCGAGTTCGAGGCCATGACAGGACTGGAGCGCGCGCAGTTTCCCGATGGCAAGGGCGCCGCCTCCGAGCGTTGCCGCATCACCACCCATAACGGCACCCATCTGGACGCGCCATGGCACTATCACCCCACCATGGATGGCGGCAAACGCGCCATCACCATTGACGAGGTGCCGCTGGACTGGTGCTTCCGCCCCGGCGTGAAGCTGGATTTCCGCCATCTGCCCGATGGTCATGTGGTCACCGCCGCCGAGGTCGAGAGCGAGTTGGACCGCATCGGCCACAGCCTGCGCCCCTATGACATCGTGCTGGTCAACACATCCGCCGGTGCCGCCTATGGCCAGCCCGATTTTCTGGCGCGCGGCTGCGGCATGGGCCGCGAGGCCACGCTGTATCTGACGCGCCGCGGCGTGCGCGTCACAGGCATTGACGGCTGGTCATGGGACGCGCCTTTCGGGGCCACATTGCAACGCATCCGCGCCACCGGTGATGCCAGCCTGTTCTGGGAAGGGCACAAGGCCGGCGCCGAGATCGGCTACTGCCATATCGAGAAACTGACCAATCTGCATGAACTTCCCGCCCACGGTTTCACCGTGGCCTGTTTCCCCGTCAAGGTCGCCCGCGCCAGCGCGGGCTGGTGCCGGGCGGTGGCACTTCTCAATGACTGAAAGGACGCAAATGTTCAGATACTTTCCAACCAATTATGTCTGGGACCTGTCGGTCAATCTGGCCATCGAAATGGGCGGCCGGATGGGCGAGATCGCCGAGATGTGCGCGCCCCTGACCGAGGCCGCGAAAGCCCCCGATGCCGATGGCACGCGCGCCTTCCGCGAAAGCTGGGAGAAGATGGCCAACCGGCTGGAAGGGCTGGCACAGGATGATCTGGCGCGCGGGCGCACGCTGTCGGCCAGCACCAAGCTGATGCGCGCGGCCAATTACCTGATCATCGCCGAGCGGATGCAGGCGCATGGATCGGACGGGCGGCTGGCGCTGTATCGCCACCATCTGGCAACCTTCTATCAGGCGCTCTCGCTGGGGCGCGGCGGTGCGTATCGTGTGGAAATCCCCTATCAGGGCAAGCATCTGTCGGGGATTTTCATGCCCGCCGAAGGGGTCACTGGCCCGCAGCCGGTCTTGATACAGGTCAACGGTTTCGACAGCACCAAGGAAATGCGCTACATGGCGCAACTGCCCGGACTTCTGGCCAAACGCGGCATCGCGTCCCTGGTGCTGGACCAGCCCGGCACCGGCGAGGCGCTGCGCCTGCAAAACCTGACCGCGCGCCACGATGCCGAGCATTGGGCCACCCCCGTCTATGACTGGCTGGCCGCGCGCGCCGATGTGGACGCCGCCCGCATCGGTATCGAAGGGGTGTCGCTGGGCGGGTATTACGCCCCGCGCGCCGTCGCGTTCGAGCCGCGCTTTGCCTGCGGCATCAGCTGGGGGGCAAACCATGACTGGCGCGATGTGCAAAAACGCCGTCTGGAACGCGAAGGCGATTTCCCCGTCCCGCATTACTGGGCGCATGCCGCCTGGGTGTTCGGCGCGAAAGACATTGATGATTTCATGGCGCGCGCCGAACATATGCATCTGGACGGCGTGCTGGACCGCATCCGTGTGCCCTATCTGGTCACGCATGGCAAACATGACACCCAGATCCCGCTGAAATGGGCGCATCGCACCTTTGATCAACTGCTCAACAGCCCGCGCCGCGAACTGGTCATCTTTGATGAACGCACCGGCGGCGTGATGCATTCCAGCGTCGATAATTCCGGCCCCGTGCTGGATTGCATCTGCGATTTCGCCGCCGAAACCCTTGGCGGCCGAACCGCCTGAACACACCGCCTGAACACAAGGAAGACACCATGCAGATCATCGGACCCGACCTTCTGGTCTTTGGCGTGGACGACGTGCCCGCCTGCCATGAATTCCTGACCGCCTACGGGCTGGAGGCGCAGGACTACACCCCCGAACGGGGCGGCTGTTTCATGTCGCTCGATGGCACCGGCCTTGAAATCCGCCGCCGCGACGACCCGTCGCTGCCGCCCGCGCTGAAGACCGGCAACATGCTGCGCCTGCAGGTGCTGGGCGTGGTGGATCAGGCCGCACTGGACGCGGTCGCGGCGGAACTGGGCCGTGACCGGCAGGTGCTGCGGCTGGCCGACGGATCGCTGCGCTGCCACGACGATCAGGGGTTCGCGCTGTCCTTCCGCATAAGCACCCGCACCACGCCGGACATGCCCGCCGAGAAGGTCAACGCACCCGGCGATTATGGCCGCAAGCCCAATGAAATTGGCGTGTCCGAAAGCATGCCCGCCAAACCCCGCACCCTGTCGCATATCGTGCTGTTCGTGCCCGATATCGACGGTGCGGTGGCGTTCTACCGCGACCGGCTGGGGTTTCGCATCACCGACACGCTGACCGGCGCAGGCCCCTTCCTGCGCCCGCAGGCCAACCCCGACCACCACACGCATTTCTTCATCCGCACACCGCCCTATATGCAGGGCTGCGAACATCTGGCCTTCCATATGGGGGGACCGACCGAATTGATGGTCGCAGGCAGCCGCATGATGGAGCAGGGGTTCGAGTCGTTCTGGGGACCGGGGCGGCACAAATTCGGGTCGAACTGGTTTTGGTATTTCAAAAGCCCGCTTGGCTGCAACGTGGAATTCGACGCCGATATGGACATTCATGACGATGACTGGGCCCCGCGCGAAGCCCCCATGGGACCAGAAGCCTCGCAGGCCTTCCTCATGCAATGGCGCAAGAAATGGGCGCCCACCGGCGGGCCGAAAGCAGACTGAACCATGGTCATGCTCACCCGTCTCAAAGACCTGCCAAATGGCACCGCCCGCGGCTTCAATGTGGCAGGGCTGCCCTGCAAGGTTATCATCGTGCGCCGCGGCAATCAGGTCTTCGGCTGGCGCGACCTGTGCCCGCATTACGCAGGCGGAACACCCATGGCATGGAAACGCGACGCATATCTGAATGGCGCGGGCACCCATATCGCCTGCCACGCACATGGCGCGTGGTTCGACATTGAAACAGGTCAATGCACCAAAGGTCCATGCCTAGGAAAACGACTGACAAAAGTACCGCTTATCGTCGATGACGAGGGCGCAATACACATACCCTGATCTGAAAAATATTGAGGAGGAAGCAATGAACACCCCCGGACGTATTCTGGTTATTGGCGGCGGCTTTTCGGGAATGTCCGCAGCAATCTTGCTGTCAGAGCAAGGACATTCCGTCGATCTGGTGGAAATCGATGCAGACTGGCGAAGCTATGGCGCGGGGATCAGCCTGAATGGCGGCATATTCCGCGTCTTTGACCGGCTTGGCATTCTGGACGGATACCGTGAATGCGGCGCAATGATTGACGGCATTGAAATACGCGGGCCTGCTGATCAGGTGCTTGCGCGTATCCCAACACCATCATTGATGGAGGGGGCGCCGGGCAGTGGCGGGATCATGCGCCCGGTGCTGGCACGGTTGCTGGCGGATCGGGTGCGCAAAACTGCGGTGAATATCCGCCTTGGCCAGACCTTCGACACGCTTGCAGACGGCGCGGACGGCGTGGATGTCACCTTTCGTGATGGCAGTTCGGGCAGATATGATCTGGTGATCGGTGCTGATGGATTGTTTTCGGCAACCCGCGCGGCCGTGTTTCCCGACGCGCCCGCCCCCCGCTATATTGGTCAGGCGGTCTGGCGCGCCGTTGTCACGCGCCCTGCGCATCTGCCAAGTGTTGCCATGTGGATGGGTCCCGGCCTGAAGCTTGGCATCACGCCGGTGTCAGATGACAAAAGCTACATATTCCTGACCGAAAACCGGCCGGAAAACACCTATGTCCCGCCAGAAAGCCAGTTGGAAAGCCTGAAAACACTGTTGGGCAATTTTACTGCACCCACAGCACAGGCCATCGCCGCAGAGTTAAGCGCAGACAGTCAGATTGTGTATCGTCCGCTGGAACAGCTTTTGCTGCCGCGCCCTTGGTATAAGGGGCGTGTGGTAATGATTGGCGATGCCGTGCACGCGACAACCCCGCATATGGCCGCCGGTGCCATGATCGGCATGGAAGACGCCGTCGTTCTGGCCGAGGAGGTGACGGCGCATGAGACTGTGCCCGCAGCGCTTGATGCCTTTCAATCCCGCCGCTGGGAACGCGCGCGCATGGTTGTGGAAAATTCCGGTCGTCTGGCTGAAATCGAGCAAGGCCACGGCACACCGGATGAGCACCGCCAGATCATGGGCCAGACATTGGGCGCTTTGGCGCAGCCGATCTAGGCCCGCGATCCTGACCATAGGCCAATCAGAACACCGAAAAAGGTTTCAGCGCCGCATAGCGACGATAGCAAAAAGGACATTGTGATGAAGTTTGCTACCCTTCCCGACGGGACTGAAGACGGCGCGTTGCTGGTCGTCTCTCGTGATCTGACGCGGGCTGCTCCGGCGGCCGATATCAGCCCCAGCCTGCTGGCGGCCCTGCGCGACTGGACGCGCGCGGAGCCGCTGTTGCGCGCGCGTGCGCAACAGATCGAAGATGGCAGCGCCAAGGGGCTTATCCCGTTTTCACCCAAAGACGTGCTTGCACCCCTGCCGCGTGCACCGCAATGGCTGGATGGGTCGGCCTTTTTGAACCACGGGCGCTTGATGGATCAGGCTTTCGGTCATGACCCGTTGCCCGATTTTGACACGCATCCGCTTGTCTATCAGGGCGCAAGTGATGATTTTCTTGGCCCGCATGCTGCGCTGGCCACCCCCGACGAAGCCCTGAACATTGATTGCGAGGGGGAATTCGGTGTTGTCGTAGATGAGGTGCCAATGGGCACCAGCGCGGACGACGCGCTAGGCCTTGTGCGGCTGATCGTGCAGATCAATGACTGGTCCTTGCGTGCCCCCGGCCCTTGGGAAATGAAGCGCGGTTTCGGGTTCATACAGGCCAAACCATCGACGGGTTTCGCGCCTTGTGCCATTACGCCCGACGAGTTGGGCGCCTATTGGCAAGGCGGGCGGGTATGCCTGCCATTGCATGTGGCCGTAAATGGCAGACGTCTTGGCAGCCCCAATGGCGGTGAGATGGATTTCCATTTCGGGCAGATCATCGCACATGCCGCGCGCACCCGCAAATTGCGCGCGGGCAGTATCCTTGGGTCTGGAACAGTGTCAAACACTGCGCGCGGGGCGGGATCTGCCTGTTTGGCCGAAGTGCGCGTGATTGAGAAAATTGATTTCGGGGCGCCCCAGACACAATTTCTGCGTTTCGGTGACCGCGTAACCATGGAAGCCCGGCTGCCGGACGGACCGGCCTTTGGGGGCATCAATCAAAAAGTGCAAGAAGGCTGACTGAAACGGGCGCTGCCAAAGAATTCCTATAACCGTTCGCGGGGCATTCTTGCCGGTTCGGCTTGATGGCCCGCAAGCCGTCGCAGCATGCGCGATTGTGCTTGGCATTGGCTTGACCCGGGGCAAACTTTACACTGCGGCCTGTCGGGCAGTAGTCACGGTGGTGCCCGCCGAACCACACCCGTCGCGTGAACGGTGCGACCAGCTAGTTGCGCACTATACCTGCGGCGCGCAAACTGTCGATCTCGGCTTGCGAAAAGCCAATCTCGCCCAACACCCAATCGGTATCCGCCCCCGCAGAAGGGGCGCAGAAATCGGCGCGCCCCTCGACGCCAGTGAACCGAACTGGCTGGGGGATAGAGCGCACCCTGCCCTCCAGTTGCTCCAGTGTCGTTTTGCTTATTCCATGGACCCTGCGGCTTCCAGCGTATGCCCTGTATTTGTGAGTCGAGGGCGACCTGGGGGCTTGCGGTGTGCCCTTGGCCTTAAGGCGCATGCGAATGACGCGGTGAAGGATGAGGGCAAGAAAGCAGATCAGGGCATGGGCACGGATACGGTCTGGCAGCCGGTGATGAACCGGCGCGATCTCGATATCCGACTTCAGCACCCGAAAGCCGCGCTCGATATCTGCCAGGGCCTTGTAGCGCGCGACTGCGTCAGCCGGGGTAATCTCGGGGACATTGGTCAGCAAGACGAGCTTGCCATCAGACAGGGCCGCACGGGCAAAGGCGTCTTCATCTATGTCCCAGCTGAAAGGATCCGCTGTCAGATCCGCCTTGATGAAGCGCGTCAGTTCCGCATCTGAAATGACGCGGACAAAGCGGCTATAGACCCCTCGATCTGAGGCGCGTCGCCCTTTCTCGCTTTCCCCGTTCGGTCCGAACTCCTGTCGGTCAAACTTGGCAACCATGGCATTGCCCATGGCGTCGAGCTCATCAATCCTTGCACGACGCGCCTCGCCCTGTTCTTTTGCGCGGCTCGCGTCATGCGCGACAATCAGGCGGTGCCCTTCAAAGCTGGCTTCGCGCAGTCCGCCCCCCTCGCTGAAGCCAAAGCTCTGGAAGGTTTCCAACAGGTCGCTGTAGCGGCGCGCAGGCACGGCCAGGAGGAATTCCAGCTTGCGTCCGTCCTGATCGGCCATCTCGGTCAGATGGTGGAAATTGTCGAGGCTCAGCAGGCCGCGATCTGCGACCAGAATGATACGCTGGATGGGGTACGCTCCAGAACTGTCGCGGGTGACGAATTAACGCAATTTGCTGTCGCAACTTTGGTGTTCTGGATGAAAACCCATCACACATATTCTTTCTCTGGCGCAAATTCGAGGAATGCTTTGAGTGATGTGGACATGTTCTTACGTGATGGATAGACGATACTGACCGGCACATCGGGCCGGGCAAATTCTGTCAAGATTGGGGTCAATGTCCCTGCCTCCAATTCGTCGCGAATTAGAAGTTCGGGCAAATACGCTATTCCATGGCCTGCCAATGCTGCGGTACGAATGATCTCAACATTATTCGATGCAAAGCGCGGATCAATCTTCTGCCAGAATGCTTTATTGCCCTCTTGGAAGGGCCAGGTGGCGGAGCTACTTATATTGACGCAATGTAAAACCTTATGGTCAGCCAGCTGCGAGGGGTGTAGCGGCGTTCCGTGCTGGCTTAGGTAAGCTGGCGATGCGACGATCATGGCTTTTAAACTGTGGATGCGGCGCGCGATCATGGTTGAATCTTCAAGTTCGCCAATGCGGATCAAGGCATCAAAACTCTCCGAGATCAGATCACTCTTGCTATCCTCAAGGATACTCTCAAGCTTAATCTCAGGATAACGTTCCATAAATTTCAGGATATATGGCTGTAATGCCAGTAAGGAATAAGAAGCAGGCAGACCGATTCTGAGGGATCCTGTTATTGTGCCGCTTTCGGCCTTGGTGTGTTCATTCGCATCGTCCAGAAGGTCAAGAATATGGCGTATTTTCTGATAATATTCTTCACCGATCGTCGTAGTTCTTACTGATCGCGTTGAACGGGTAAGCAACCTTGCACCAAGGTTGTCTTCGAGGTCACTAATATATTTGGAGCACATACTCTTTGAGATACCAAGCCGTCTTGCTGCGGCTGAGAAACTGCCCTCTTCAATGATCAAGGCAAATGCCTTTAAAGAATTCGTATCCATCACGCGACCTGTTCCGCTGTTTTGTGGCCTTTCATTTGGTATGGGCCAGAGCTTTGTTCAACCACCTCGAACACAGAATTCGACTTTCTGCGTATTATCCATCCAATGGCGCTTGCATATCTCCCCCTCATCGGAAGCAGAGTTGCTTCGGAAGATATGAAAGGACTAAGACTATGAAACCAATCGCAATTATTGCCGCCGCTCTGATCTCGACGGGAGCTGTAAGTGCCGAAAGCATCTCGCCTGGCCATGCGCGAGCTGCTGCTGCGCTGAATCTTGATGCCACGCAATATACGCTGGCAGAGTTGATCAGCATTGAGGTTGCCCGGAGCGAGAACGACACCCATACCGAACGCTATTTCCTGACGGGCACGAACCGCGTCAGCCGCGGTGGCGTGGGCGAGGTTTCACCCGGCAAGGCCCGGATTGCAGCCGCACTCGGTGTGAATGCTGCTGATTACTCGCTAAGCGAACTGACAGCACTGGATGTGGCGCGCAGCGAAAATGAAACGCATACAGAAGCCTTCATTCTGTCCAGGCAGGGCGGCGTCAGCCGTGGTGGCGCGGGGGAGGTTTCACCCGGCAAGGCACGGATTGCAGCCGAACTCGGTGTGAATGCTGCTGATTATTCGCTAAACGAACTTGTCGCGCTATCCGCAGCGCGGCTTGGTGACGACGATTGATCAACTATCTGCGAACATCCACTGGCCCAAGCATAGGTGCATCATCTCATGCTTGGGTCATATGTGCAGGATAGTATTTCTGCCAAAGCCCATGACCATGAATTTGAGGGTTTCAAGAAACACTCGCGGTGAGCCGAAACGGCGTGGGCAGAACCTGGAGCTTGGCCAGAGAACGCGCCGCCGGGTGAACCAGACCGAAGTGGCGGCTCATGCTGGGACTTTCGATCTTTCCCACCACGACATCAAGGTGACGGCGACGGTATTCGGGCCGACACCGGATGTGGGCACCGTCGAGAAATGCGTTTAGCGGTGGCGATACGACATCTTCATCCATGGCGGTCTTTCTATTTTGAACAACCGCTACATCATAGCACCCAGCCCACGGACTTTAGCCATTCCCGACAGCCCTTCACTCAGGTGTAGCGGTGGGCCTGTGATAGGCATTCGATGCTGAGGGCAACGACGCGAATGGTCGTGCCTCAGCCACGAACTGTGGTGGACCCTAGCCCCGGATAGCTGCGATGACCGCTGCGCTCAGGTCCTGAAGGGCTGCATCGCGGGTGGCAAAATCTGCGTCTGCATCCGACAAGAAGATTGTCACAACCCACGGCGCACCGTCCGTCGGCGTGACAAGTGCGACAATGCTCCGGGTCTGTTCGCCGCCCCCGGACTTGTCGGCAACTCTCCAGTCTGCGGGAGCGGTCCGCCGAAGCAGTGCGCCTGTCACCCCGCCATGGCTCATCCAGTCGAACAGTTGGTCACGAGATGCCGGTGTCAGCACCTCGCCTAGCAAAAGGCTGTGCAGCATGTCCGCCATTGCAACCGGGGTCGAGGTGTCGCGCGCGTCACCAGGAGCGAAGGTGTTCAGGTCCGGCTCGCGCCGGTCCAGCCGGCTGACCGGATCGCCGCTGTCGCGCAGGAATTGCGTCACGGCCTGCGGTCCACCCAGATGGTCGATCAGCAGATTGGTTGCGGTATTGTCACTCATGTCGACAGCTGCGAGGCACAGTTCAGCGATGGTCATGCTGTCACCGACGCGATTTTCGGTCACTGGGGCATAGGACAGGATGTCGGCGTCCCGAACGGGCAATTCGTCTGTCAAGGACAGTGTGCCCGCGTCGGCACGCGCAAGCACGGCTCCGCAGATCGGTGCCTTCGCCGTGCTCGTCATCAAAAAGCGTTCTTCAGGGCGATGTGTCCAGGTCTGGCCAGAGCCGGTGTCGGTCAGCACAAGACCGACCCGCGCATCAAGCCGATCCTCGACCTGCGCGACCGTGTCCGCCAGATGTTGCATCGACGCCTGAGCAAAGGCTGTGGTGGTCAGCGACAGGCCAAAGGCGAGCCCTGCTGCGGCGCGCGCAAGAGCGGACGTCGTAAACTGCATGAGATATTCCTTATTCAGATGGCGCCACAGCGGCGCAGATAGAGAAGAACATCAGGTGATGTCATGGGGTTTCGTGTATTCCGCCTTGCATGCCCGCCTCAAACGACAAATATTATGGTATGCCAATAGCTGAGGTAATGCCGTGGATCGTCCCGACCTTCCCCTCAATGCCCTGCGGGTGTTCGAAGTTGCCATGCGCCAGGGCAGCTTCACCAAGGCCGCGATGGAACTGCGCGTAACGCAGGCTGCTGTCAGCCATCAGATTGCCCGTTTGGAAGACCTGCTGGGCACCACGCTTTTTCTGCGTACATCGCAGGGGCTTGTCCCCACGGATGAAGGCCGCCTGCTGTTCCCGGTTCTTGAACACGGGTTTGATGCAATGGCGCGTGTGCTTGACAGGCTGGGCGGGCGGCGCGACATCGAGGTGCTTAAGGTCGGCGTCAACACGACCTTTGCCATTGGCTGGCTGATGCCCAGACTGGCAAGTTTTCGCGAGGCATTTCCAGAGATCGATCTGCGGATATCCACCAACAACAACCGTGTCGAAATCCTGCGCGAAGGGCTTGATATGGCCATCCGTTTCGGAACCGGCGGCTGGACCGGACATGATACTGTCCCACTGATGGAAGCGCCACTGACGCCGCTTTGTGCGCCCGAACTGGCGGCGCGGCTGGAACACCCTGCGGACCTTGGGCAGATTGTGCTTCTGCGCAGTTATCGCAGCGCGGAATGGCCCGGCTGGTTTGCCGCAACAGGCACGCCCTGCCCGCCTGTCACCGGACCGGTTTTCGACAGTTCAGTGGCTCTTGCAGAACTGGCGGCATCGGGCGCAGGTGCAGCCTTGCTGCCGGTCACTATGTTCGAGCGATATGTTGATCAGGGGCGACTGATGCAACCGTTCTGTGCCACAGTATCAGCCGGACAATATTACCTTGGCTGGCCGTCTGACCGACCGACGACACAGGCGATGAACACATTCTCACGGTGGTTATCAGGACACAGGATCAACGAGGTATAAAGGACCGTTGATACTCCGACATGTGCAAATCAAATCGGACAATGGCGAGAACGCCGCAACTGGTGGCTGATATTCTACTGTGCCTTCGTGCCGGAACTGGCGGAAGAGCCTGTCGCCAGCAATTCGGCGTCACGGGGTGAGAACGCCTGCGTCGATGCGGTGAAGGTTACTATTAGCGCTGTTGCAATCAGGCGAGGATTTAGTTTGTCAAAGAAGATGCCGAAAGCGGATCGCCGGGCCCAATTGCTTGAAGTGGCACATGATATCGTTCGGCAGCGCGTGGCGGCCTCGACACGCGCAGGCAATATGCTTCCTTGCAACACAGCGCTCTGCCTCAACCGCGAATGGTGCGATGCCTCAGTCTCTGCTCGACCAAGACATCGCACCTGACTTTAATCCGGCAGGCGCACTGTGAGTTCCAGTTCCACCTGCAACCCTGCACCGGCAAGTGCTGTGACGCCGATTCCGGTCAGCGATGGCGCGGCCCCCTCAAAGGCGTCAATAAGTGGCGGCATCAGCATGTTCAGCCGCTCGGCCGTCAGATCGGTGACAAAGCACCGCGCAATGACGATGTCCTGCGGGCGCGCACCAAGCGCGTCGAGGGCGGACCGCGCGTGGCGCGCGACGATCCGCATTTGCGCGACCAGATCGTCGGGCACCGGCGCGCCGTCCGGCATGGTGGCCACCTGACCGGACACATAGGCCATGCGCCCCGGCTCCACTATGGAGATTTGCGAGTAGCCTGACTGGGTAGAGTCCGGCATAGTTTCGGGGTTCAGTCTGGTGATCGGCGTCGACATGGCAGTGCTCCTTTCGTGTGAGCTATGATCGGAAAACGTATTCGATCTTCAATTTCGCCAATCGATCATATAGCCAGTTTATTGTAGAATATGTGTCCGCAATTGCGGGACGCTGCTTCCGCGATTCAAGGAACCGCCGTGAGGAGTGATTTCGATATTGCCGCTATTCAGGCTTTTGTTGCCATCGTGGACGAAGGTTCAATGGCGGGTGCGGCGCGGCGCTTGGGGCTGACGCGTTCGGCCATGGGCAAAGCGCTGGCACGCCTCGAAGCACGCCTTGATGTGCGGCTTCTGAACCGCACGACACGGCGTATCACCGTGACGGATGAGGGCCTGCGCTTTCATGAAAGCTGCACCCGCATTCTGGCAGACCTTGCCGAGGCCGAGGCTTCAGTGCGACGCGAACAGGACAAGCCAATGGGCACCCTGCGCCTTGCGCTGCCCGAAGCCTATGGGCGGCTTCGGGTGCTTCCCGTTGTGCAGGACTATCTGCGCACATGGCCCGAACTGAAGGCCGAAATCAGCTTCACCGACCGTGTGATCGACATGACGGAAGAAGGCTATGACCTTGCCGTGCGCATCGGCGATGTTGCAAGCGATCCGCGATTGCTTACCCGTGTCATCGACCGCTTCCATACGGTTATCTGTGCTTCGCCAGAGTATCTGTCCAGATACGGCACCCCCGACGCGCCCGAAGATCTGGCAGACCGCGCGCGCCTGTCCTTTGGCAAACGCGGCACCACCATCGACTGGCGCCTGCGCACGCAAGCGGGGCGCGACATCACGCTGCCCGGCAGCGCGCGGTTTGTGTTCGACAGCGCAGAGGCGATCCGCGACGCGGCAGTGGCGGGGCTTGGTATCGCCTATCTGCCGGATTTTCTGGTGCAACCCGCACTGACATCCGGGCAGCTCGTCCGGCTGCTCCCGGATGTGATAACGCAGCAGATCGCGGTCCATCTGGTCTATCCCGACCGCCGCCACCTGCCCGCCCGAAGCCGCGCCTTTATTGACCTGATGGTCAACCGGAACAAAACAGGGTGACCGCCCGGCCCTCCGGCGCTTCAGGGAAGGGCTTCTGTCACTGCGACGCTGGCAAGGTTTGCACTCACCAATAGACGATCAAGGTCGTGGCCGTTACGCGCCTTGGCGGA
Organism: Roseinatronobacter sp. S2; assembly: GCF_029581395.1. Lineage (GTDB taxonomy): Bacteria > Pseudomonadota > Alphaproteobacteria > Rhodobacterales > Rhodobacteraceae > Roseinatronobacter. The sequence continues at coordinate 400,571 of NZ_CP121115.1, forward strand.
AAGACCCACCATGACGGTGGCGACGAAGTCGGTCACACGCTCTGCCTCGTCTGGATGACGGGCGCTGATGTAGTCGCGGATCATGTTCTCTGCCGCGGCTTGACAAGCGCGCGCCGCCGCGCGCGCATCAGGGTCGTTGCTCCGTGTGCCTTCCAACACCAGACAGCCGGTGGTGACGGAATCGGCGGCGTAGTGGCGGGCTGCTTCCGTTAGGACCGATGCAAGGCATTCGGCGACCGGCCGGTCGGGACGCAGCAGGTCGGAAAGCGGTATCGCATTGACGCTGTTGTACCGGTCGAGGACGCGGGCATAAAGCCCGGCCTTGTTTCCAAAGGCGGCATAGAAGCTGGGGGGATTGATGCCCAGTGCATTTGTAACATCGGCGACGCTGACCGCATCATAGCCATGGCCATGGAACAGCCGCTGGGCGGTTTCGATTGCCTGATCGGGGTCGAAGCGGCGTGGACGTCCACGCGGCAATGCTTTTTTTGTAGTCATGATTACATTAATCCTTGACGCGATCTGTCGGGTTATTATGTAGCGCATACTACAATAAAACTCAAGGAGGGCTGCATGGCCGAATTTCAAGGAAAATCTGTTCTGGTCCTCGGCGGTAGCCGGGGTATCGGGGCTGCCATCGTGAAGCGCTTTGCCGCAGACGGGGCGCAGGTGACCTTCACCTATGCAGGGTCCCGCGACGCCGCCGAACAGCTTGCACGCGAAACAGGCAGCACCGCAGTGCTGACCGACAGTGCTGACCGCGATGCCGTGATCGCACGGGTGCGGGAAAGCGGCCCCCTCGACGTGCTGGTGGTCAATGCCGGTATCGGCATCTTCGGTGATGCGCTTGAACAAGACCCGGACGCGATTGACCGGTTGTTTCACATCAATGTCCACGCGCCCTACCATGCCGCAGTCGAGGCTGCCCGACACATGCCGGAAGGCGGGCGGATCATCGTCATCGGTTCCGTGAACGGCGACAGAATGCCCGTTCCGGGCATGGCCTCTTACGCGGTGAGTAAATCCGCCTTGCAAGGTCTGGCGCGCGGTCTGGCGCGTGATCTCGGGCCACGCGGAATCACCATCAATGTCGTGCAGCCCGGTCCAATTGATACCGATGCAAACCCGGCGGACGGCCCCATGAAAGACATACTGCATAGCTTCATGGCGATAAAGCGACACGGAAGACCCGACGAAGTCGCCGGGATGGTTGCCTGGCTGGCCGGGCCGGAGGCTGGCTTTGTTACCGGGGCGATGCACACAATCGACGGCGCGTTCGGCGCATGATCTGAAGCGGTGCGGGGCTGGCTGCAACACAGCCGCCCTGCATCCGTCAATCCAGGAAAGAGATCCATGACAACTATTGGAATTATCGGTGCCGGAGAGGTTGGCAGCCAGCTCGCATGTGCCGCAATCAAGGTCGGCTACCAGGTCGTTATCGCAAACTCGCGCGCGCCCGAAACCCTAAGCGGTCTGATTGCCGAGCTTGGCCAGACCGCCCGCGCGGCGACCGCGGCAGATGCAGCCTCAAGCGGTGACTTCGTCATTATCGCCGTTCCCCTCAAGCTTATCAACGACATGCCTGTGGCCGAACTTGCCGGAAAGATCGTGCTCGATACGAACAATTATATGCCGTGGCGCGACGGGAACTTCGCCGTCATCGACACGGGTGAGAAGACGGTTCACGAACTTCGCCAGGAACAATTGCCGACGTCCAGGGTGGCCAAGGCTTTCTCGCACATTCAGGCGCCCAATCTCTTCGCCCTCGCCAACCCGGTGGACCCTCGCTCGCGCCATGCGCTCTCGGTTTCAAGCAACTACCCCGATGCCGTGGAACTTGTAACGCGGCTCTATGATCAGTTTGGTTTCGACACGGTTGATAACAGCCCACTCAGCGAGTCGTGGCGCAGCGCCGCCGGTCAGCCCGCATGGAAAGCAGCATTCCAGCACCAGACGAAATCCGAACTGATCGCCAATCTCGCAAAAGCGAAACGCATATCTCAGCGTCAACCCGAATAACGGCGGGTATAGCCGTCGCCGCCATCGTGATGTTCTGCCTATAAAAAAGAACGGGTCCTGACGCTGGTTCAGGACTCGCCAGACCCCTGAGTGCCGCAAGGCGCACGAATGTGCTGCAATGCGCCTTGCTATTTCGTCACATACAATCTCGCAAGAACATGAAATCATTCAGTTCATTTTGAAACCGATTCTGAAAATCTCATATTCGTTCTACCGCCGAAGCTCAGGCGACCTGTGTGACGATGGTCTCGCGGGGTTTGCGCACCTTGTCCATTGGCAACAGCCAGTCACCTGCCACGTCACGGTAGCCCAAAGGCATCAGCAAGACCGAACGCAAGCCGCGCTCTTTCAGGCCAAGGATTGCATCCACGGCGGCGGGGTCGAACCCTTCCATTGGCGTGCTGTCGACTTCCTGTTCGGCTGCGGCAACCAATGCGACACCCAACGCGATATAGGCCTGGCGGGCGGCATGGGCATAGTTTTCCTCGGCCTCGCGGGGCAGATAGTTGGCTTTTAGGGTTTCATAATAGTCATGCAGTGCTGGCAGGTCGCCGCGGGTATCGACATTCAGCTTTACGACCTCATCAATGCGGTCAGCGGTGTAATTGTCCCAGGCTGCGAAAACCAACAGATGCGACCCGTCGGTGATCTGCGCCTGACCGAACGCTACTTCGGCAATCCGGGCGCGGATTTCGGGGTTGGTCACGACGATCAGTTCAAACGGCTGGGTGCCGCTGGATGTGGGGGCCATGCGGATCGCCTCGATGATGGCATCGACCTTCTGTTGCGGGACTGCTTTCGCGGGGTCCATTTTCTTGGTCGCGTAGCGCCAGCTCAGATGATCATTCAGTGTCTTTGGTGTCATGGTCTTGTTCCCATTGTCAGCGCCCTCAAAGGGCAGTATGTATTTGTGACTGACTAACTAGTAAGAACCATTGGTCACGACAAGAAGGCACATTTTTGAACCTTGGTTACAAATAGGGAACCACCATGCTGGACAAGGCCCAATGCCCCGATTGCAAACGTATAAACGAGGTGCTGTCGCGTGTCGGCGACCGTTGGAGCGTGCTTGTCGTTATTTCGCTGGCGCAATACGGAACGTTGCGGTTCAATGAACTCAAGCGGAATCTGGGCATTTCACAACGCATGTTAAGCCTGACGCTGAAAGAGCTGGAAAGAGACGGGCTTGTCAGCCGCACCTATCATCCGACGATCCCGCCAAAGGTGGAATACACCCTGACCGAAATGGGGCAGTCGTTTCGTGAACCCGTAAGTGCCCTTGGCTACTGGGCGCTGGAACACCTGAACACGATCGATGCTGCGCGTCAGGCCTATGACAAGGCCGTTGCAAAGTAGCGACGTTCCCGAAGTGCTGTCGTCGTTGCAGAGAAGCAGACATTGATGTCTGGCGCAGCAAATTCACACAATGTCCAGGGTTCGGGGCCGCTGTCCGCCTAGGCTGCAACGGCGACAAACCGTAGACGTAGCTTTGATTGACTTTTGACGTGGGGCAAGCTGCCTCGTACGGACCATTTTGCAATCAACGCCAAAACGACCTAAGGCACACCCGCCCCGCATCACCGTAGGTCGCCCTTAGCCTTTGACTGAACGGTCAAGCCAGACTGCAACCAATTGACGCGTCACATCCACTTGTCCATCACCCGATCCGCAAAGGTCTGGAATGAAGTTGGCTGCTGCCCGGTCATCTGCTGAACGGAGATCGTTGTGAGATCTTCAGCACCCGACGCGATAGCCAACTCGTTGTTGAAGCGGCCGCGATCAACGCAGCATTGCGGGCTTCGGTTCGCCAAAGCTGACCCTTGCAATTGAAAATTACTATGTGGTCTGGCTGTCGGCTTTGCGAGGGTTTCTGTCAAAAAACTCTTGTTGTATAGAGTTTGAACCTTGATTCAATTCGTATGTTGGCGCAGGGGATGGCGCCCATGATGGAACCGAAAAAGCAGCCATGAGGCGCCTCAGCGCCATGAAATCAACCTGGCGCTGTCTAGATTTGATGCTGGAAGGCACACAATACGCGTGAGGCCTCTCGCGCATTCATGGCCGCCGCTGGAAACACGATCTGAATCGCTACTCTCCTGACTGTTTTCTGACCCTCCTCACTCATCGACACATTCGCTGATTACATCGTTGGGTTGGATGGCGGGCCACACGGTCTGCCAAGACAGATTCTGTCCTCGATGCCCTTAAGCAGGTGCTGCACGATCGACGGCCTGTTCACAAAGGCGGCTTGGTTCACCATTCGGACCGCGGCGGGCAAAATTTGTCCATTCGATACACCGAGCGTCTGCCCGAAGCTGGCATTGAACCATCGGTCGGCCGTGTTGGGGATTCCTACGACAACGCGCTCGCCGAGACGATCAACGGCCTCTACAAAACCGAGATGGTCCATCGCCAAGGCCCGTGGCACGACATGCTCGCGTGAAATGAAGCTATAGGTCTCCGATGAGACCGGGGTGCGGCACTTCGGGTGCCGGCCTCAACTCCGTCCGGTATTACCTGAAGATAGAACTATCGCTTCGCGTCCGCATTTTCGGATGCTGCGTGCCCAAGGAATGCTGTGGTGATTCTTGGCATATGCTCTTTCAGCCAATCGGCCATCGCCTCTTCTTCCTGACAAATCTCTTTGCACAGTTGGGCGGTCTCAAAGTCGCCTTCCGCCATAGCCGCTTCGGCCAGAATGCGATAAGAGGCAATCTCCATAGCTTCAAATGCATAGCTCGCAAGCACACCCTTGACCACTTCATCCCCGGCAAAAACCCCGCCAAGGTTCTGCATCATGGCCGTGAATTTCGCCGATACGTCCTTCACACCAGAAGTCGAGATGCCGCGCCGCTCTATACAGGCCTCAAGGCGCTTGCGCTGGCTTATGGTCTCTTCCAGATGGGCCTGCATGCGCTCGGCAAGTTCGGGATAGTTCTTGATGCGGCTGACCTGACCCTCAAGTATGGATTCGGCCTGCTTTTCCATCGCATGCGCATCGCGCAACCACTGGTCGACATATTTCCGGGCATCGGACATCTTGAGTCTCCTTGAGTATTGGCTTTATTCTGACCCACTCCGAACCGGATGGCGTCGGATTTGTTCCAGTCGGCACCCTATTTCTGTTTCAGGATGACACTGATCTCTCCATTGCGTTCAAGGCGCGCCTCCTTGACTTCGTTCCAGTCCGATATCCTCGCCTTTAGGCGCAGAGCCTCCAGAAGGTCATTCTGGCTTATGTTGCCGCGTTTCATCGCCTTCCAGTCGGCCACCCCATCCTTGACAAGGACACGTGTGCTGCCCTTGACCAGCATACCGAACGCGTCCCACCGGACTGCGATTTGTGAAAAGAGCCAGTGAAGGGCGACAATTACGACCGCTGCCGTCAGTGTCGGCACAAAGGGCGACTGGCCGGTAATGGCGCGACTGATGATTGACCCAAGCATGACGCCAAGGATCACATCAAAGGCTGTGTTCTCTCCGATGAAGCGTTTCTTGCCTAGCCGCACAATCACCACGGAAAAGATAAAAACAACGACCGCGCGCAGCGCCATATGGCGCGTCTCAAGGTCGGCTTCGTTCAATCCCAGCGACCAGCTAATTGTCGACCAGATATCTTCCATCATGTGATTTCACCGTCAGCAAAAAACACCAGCTCTGCCAGCGGCGAACCGGCCCGGCATGTCGCCGCCAGGCTACGCCAGCGACACTTCCTGTGCGATAATGCCCAAGCACGCGCCTGTTCAAATTCAGTCCTGTGCGCTGTAAAGGCGAAACCGCAGACGCCGATATATGTTCCCGCGTTGGGACAATAAACTCTGCTATTGGGGGAACAAAGGTGACTTTAACTTTGTTGCTTCACTGCGCGCGCAGGTATCCCGTGCCACTGGGCTTGATATTCAAAGCCCTGACTGCTTGTCGCGAGGGAGTTCCGCGATGTCAAACGCACATGATAAGCCCACCTCCGCCGATAAGCTGGACCTGCAACTCCGCGCGCTTTTCGGACCGACCGTGGACGCGCCGGTACCGGATGAATTACAGCTTGCGGCACAGAGGCTGGAATATGCGCTGCGCGAATGCAAGCCGTCAGGAAGGCAGGAATAGCCCTGCTGGGGCGGCCCGACCAGACTGCGGAAATCTTGCCACGCCGTTTCCCCAACGGCGAGAGGGGCGCGGCCCGCATCCCCGCAAGGCCCCGACAGCGCGCGGGATTGGAACATCGTGGCGACGCTGTGGTTCTGCTGCAAGGCGGAAAGGAATAGATGATGCCTAAGCACCAACAAGAACCCAATACCCCATCAAGGCTCCGTCACGATATCGACACCGGCAAAGGACGCGACAAGATCGCCTATCCTGACCCTGCCGCCGCGCCGTTGGGAACCGACGATGAAGCCGCTGGAACGCCGGTGACGGGCATGCAAACGCAGCTGGCGCACCAGAACGAAATCTGTGACCGTGCTGGACGGGATGACGCAATGCTGCCCGACCGCGCGCATCAGGGCCAGCGCGGCGGCAGGACGCGCAAACGCCAACCGGGCCTGCTGATTATAGGGCTGGCCCTGCTTGTCATGATACTGGCGGTCCTTTTTTCTTTCACATAGCAGGCCCGCCGTGCGGCGAGGCAACCTCTTGAGGGCGGGCTTAAAGCACCCTTTGCCAAATACAGCCGGACGGCCCGCGCGGAACTGAGTCAGCGGGCGAGAGTTTATTCTGAGACGTAAAAGGAGTGAAACATGCAAACACTTTATCCAAGCCTGCTCCGGGATCTGGCGGCCATCGACGCCCCGCTTTGTGTCAGCCTTTATATGGAAATGTCAGCGGGCGGCGGCGAGCATGATCACATTCGCATCGCGCTCAAGAACGCGAAATCAGATGCCAAGAAAGCCATCGCAGCGGCAGATGCTGATGCTGCTGTGGTTTCTGCCGTAGAGCAGCGCTTGCAGGCATTGGGTTATCACGATGTCGCCGGTGGCCATGACCGTCGTGTTGCGGCATTCATCTCGCCTGATCTGACGCAGGTGGTTGACGCGCGTTTCACGGAAACCAGCGTTCATGTCGGCACGCGGTTTCGACTGGCCCCACTGCTGGACGATCTGGCGCAGACGCCCGATCACGCCGTGCTTGTCGTCGACCGCGACCGGGCGTGCCTCTACCAAACTGTCGGCGGGGCGCTTACCGAGCAGGATGTGCCTGACCTGCCCGCCTCTCTGGCTGATGTCAGCAAGTTCACCGATCAGCAAGAGAAGGGAAACATCCACGGGCGCGAAGATTCCGGTATTCCTGCATCATACCGTGGTGGCGTGATGAGTCCGTCAGGGCCTGCTGGGCCGTCGGGTGTCCCGCATCACAGCATGGGCGGCCATGACTGGCGCGAAGACCATGAAGAGGATCTGCGCAGCTACGCCAATCTTGTCATCAACGCCGTCCAGCACCATCTTAGCGGCACAAACACGCCTCTCGTTGTTGTTGCAGACCAGCGGCTACACGGGATGATCCGCTCAAGCACCGGATATCCCTTCCTTGTCGAGGAGGGGGTTACGCAGCATCCCGACACTCTCAATCAGGAACAGCTGCGCGATGCAGCGGCTGAATGCCTTCGCCACCAGATCGAGAAACGGCGCGCGGCGGCGTGGGATAAGGTGGCGATGTCACTGGGGCGCGGCGATCGCGAAGCCAGCGACGACCCTGCCGAAATTGTGTCGGCCGCCGCCGCCGGCCGTGTTGCACATATTTTCGCGCGAAGTGGCGGATCACTTCCCGGTCGCTTCGACGCTGCGACCCTGACTGCCCAACTCGACGCCGATGGTCGAGACGACCTGATCGATTGCGCCATCGTCGAAACCCTTCGAAACGGTGGTGAGGTCTTCCCGCTAGGAGAGCGTGGCGGCGAGGAAACGCACATTGCTGCATCGTTCCGCTATTAGGCAAGTCATGTGTGGCTGCCTGTCCCTGCGCGGGTTATCTGGGCGTGTCCCTGACGTGGCGATTGCGCAGCACAAGCGCCGTGAGGATTGGCAGCGTGGCGGTGCCAAGAAGCATCGCCCCGGCCCCGAAAGCGTCGGACGCAACACCAGCCAAAGCCGGACCCAGCACGCTGCCCGCGGCGGCAGCAAGCAATGCTGCTGTGAAGCTGAGCGACGGCAACGCGGGGAAAAGACGCTCCGACCAGAAAGCCAGAACCGCACTTGTCATCATGACATGCACCCCTTGAAGGCCGGATGAAACCGCCAACCCCATCCAGTTGTCCGGAAAGATTGCTGCGACAGACACAGAGATTGCACCCGCCAGCATCAGCAGTCGAAGAAGCACAGGCAACCCGATCCTGTCCCTGACACGCCCGGTCAGCAGGCCAGTGAGGCCAAAAAGCCCGTAGCATATGTAGACAAAGGCGGGTGTGGCGTTAACGGGAATACCGCGCATCCCCCCTGAGTTGACCATGTGATCCGCCGCGAATGCGATAAACACCGCCGAAGTCGTCCCATAGGCGAAACCGATGGCAAAGAGTGGGATCGCCGGCGGGTGGATCAGATCTTTCCACCCATCCCGAGGGCCGCCGCCTGCATTCTTGTCGATCCTGCAAAAGGCCGCCCAGTTGCCCACAAGCGCAACCGCGCTCGCAGCGGCGAAGAAGGCCCAGCACAGCCGCCAAGAGATACCAAGCAGCACCATGACAAGGGCAGCAAGGCCTGCCAGTGCGATACCAATACCGGTGCCGGTGCTGACAACCGACAGCGCCGCGGGCCGGTTCTGGTCGCTGACATATCGGTGTATTGCATTGTTGAACGGCGTCCATGCCAGTCCCGCGCTCGATGCAGCGGTAAAGACGCCAAGCGCCAGAACAGGCAGGTTCGGCGCAAGGGCCACGAGGCCCATACCAAAAGTGGCGGCGGCCAGACCGGACAGCACCGGCAATCCCGGCCCGCGTCGGTCGAGCAAGGCCTGCGCGATCAGTAACCCGATCAGGAAACCAAAGAATCCAAGGCTGGACACGAACCCGACCGCAGAGGATGACATGGAAAAAGCCGACCTGAATTCAGGCACGAACAGGCCAAACCCCATCCGGGCTGGCCCGAAACCAATAGCGGTTGCGGCGAAGCCCGCCGCAGACAGGCTCCAGAAATATCTCATGCCACTGCCCTTTCTGCGGGCTCCCAACTGCATCGCTGCAAGATTGGTTCCGCCGCTGCCCGCTTCAGTGGCGTGCGCGTCATTATTCGGGCCGGAATATCTGCGGGGGCACTGCGCATGGCATCAGGTAAGGGGGAACAACAGGGCGGGTTCCGGGTTAGGTCGTTCAAAAGCGAAGGATCCCAAGATGACCAAGAAACCCAAACCCTCCCGCGGCATGCCTCGCAGCCTGCTTTATGCAATGATCCCGGGTGGTTTCCTGTTGCTTGTCCTTATCATGGTATTGGCCGGGCAATCGAGAGACGAAGCCGAGGAAGAGCCCGCCACTGTGGTCGAGCAACCTACCGGGGCTCAAAATTAGCGCTGCCGCAGATTCGCTTACAGTCGAAATGACCTTTTCGAGAATATGTTGCGGAAAAGCGGGATCCCGTTTCCGCTGCGTGAATATGCACCGCTATAGGGTTTGTGTCGGGCGTGTAACCAAGCCCGCACGGAATTCGGGCACCGACCTGCAAGTCCGGTATGTCGCCATACGCGTTGCAACAAAAGCAGAGGCTTCGCAGAACCAAGCACGTCCGCGCAAGCGCCTTATACAGCGCATCATCCCCATCGCTTGTTTTTTTCCCCTTTCTGTCAAAGTGGTGAATGCGCGCATCGGGCTGGAACAAAACCGCAGGTCCGCTGTTGGGAGGGCACGAAGACTGTCCCCGAACGCGAAGGGGACGGAATTTGAATTGTGAATCAGGAGGTTCAGAAATGAAACGACTTATCACGACCACTGCACTCGCACTTATCATGGCGGGACCCGCAGTCGCACAGACCACCGAGGGCCAGCAAGATGGCACTCAGGCAGGGCAACCAGACGCGCAATCCGGCTTGGATGGCGTCCATCAGGGTGCCATGCAGCATGGCGACCTTCTTGCCAGCGAGCTGATGGATGCGCAGATATTTGCGCCCGCACAGGGGCAGCAACAAGGCCAGCAGGACCAGCAAGGTTTGCAAGATCAGCAGGGCCAGTTCGGCAGCCGCTGGGCAGAGCCGATGGGTGCCGAACAGCTTGAAGGCATGGAAAACATCGGCACTGTCAACGACCTGTTGCTGGATGAACAAGGCAGCGTTCAGGCTGTTCTGGTCGATGTGGGCGGGTTCCTAGGAATGGGCGCCCGGCAAGTTGCCATCGGGCTGGATCAGGTTAGCTTTGTCACCGACCCAGACGACGCAACACAGGTTTCCATCGTAACCACGATGGGGGCTGATACGCTTGAAGATGCGCCGGAGTTTGACCAGACAGCGCAGCAAGACCGTGGCATGCAGCAGGATGGTGTTCAGCAAGAGGGCACTTTGCAAGATGATGCTTCGCAACAGGACATGCAGCAACAAGACGCGCAGCAGCAGGATGAATGGCGCGGTGACCGCGAAAGTCTGATGGCGCCGGATATCCAGCGCGACGGCTACCAGCAAGCGCAAGCCAACGAGATTTCGGCCGACGACCTGCTTGATGCCAATCTTTATGACGTGAACGACAACAATGTCGGCAATGTCACGGATGTCGTGCTTGGCCCGGAAGGCGAGGCGCAATACATCGTTGCAGATGTCGGCGGCTTCCTTGGCCTTGGCGCGCATACTGTGGCCATCGGCTTTGATGAACTGTCGGTTATGCACGACGAAGGCATGGCGGATTTGCGCATCTATGTTGATGTCACAGAGGACACGCTAAGCACAATGCCGGAATATGGCGGCAACTGAGTCAGGAGCTGCCTGATCTGGCCACGCGGCGGCATCTGTGTTTCCCTCCCTCGTGGGTGCCGTGCGCCAAACCACAGCTCCGGATGCACCGGGCGGTCCTATGGCCGCCCGGTGTCTTTGTTTGCGCACCTGAATATTGCACGGGCCGGCATATGCCCGGAAAGTGTTGGCCTGTATGCCGCAACACCGGAACATTCGTCGCGCCGAAAAGTTATTGGTCAGAACGGCGGCGTGTGTGTCAACCGGACGTGACGGCATGAGGCACAGGACTGGTTTTTCCGGTTTCCCACCTGGCCAATGGATCGGCACCACCCTCTGTCCCGTCCACGCGTTGCCGTTCGTCCGCCTTTCTGTGGCCAATCGGTGTTTGGGCATGGCGCCCCCCCTCATTGCTTGGGGTTGTCACGCAACAGGTCGTTGAATGCGGTGTGAATGTGACGTGGGCGGATTTGACGTGTCAGCAGACTCTGTGGAACAAAGTGGGTGTGGCCGTTCTTATACTCGGCGTTGAATGTCTTACTTGCGCCCACCACACGCTCCCCCTGCCCCGAGATTGCGACAACAGTGACCGTCACATGTTCAATCTTGTCGGTGGACCATTCCTGTCCCAGCCTGATCCAGGTTCGTCTGACCACATCGGCCAGTGACCCAATGTCGACCGTCTGACCGGGGTGCAGGGTTCCGCGGTTGGTACGTGCCAGCGGGTCTTCGATGTCATTTTGATCGATCTCCTCGCGTTCTGTTACGATCACCCGCGCAGAATACCCGTTGTCGAACAGTTCTGCGGCGATCCCCTGCACATATAGCGGGTTTGAACTGAGGTTGGTGACAAGGCAGCGGGAGCGCTCGCCATCCGCCGCGCCGATATCAATATGGATCACGCTTCGCGACTGCCGCAGGTGGTTGACCAGAAATATCTGTAGATAGGCGGCCCAGATCACCACAAGAAGCCCGTTCAGCAAGACGTTCAGAATTTCGGCATGTTGCGCAAGGTACTGGAGCATGTTGTTTGTCGGGCCTCGGTGGTTGGCTGTGCCGCGCAACCATCAACTGGATATGTTGCGGGTTTGCGCAGCCAGCGTTTTTGGGCTTTGCGTCGTGATGATCATCACGTCAGCGATCTGCAAAAATGATGTGGCCTTAGCCGTCCCTTCAACACTCGCTTGCGGAAGATGTTCCTCGCACATGTCCCCGCGTCCTGCGCCTCAGGCAATAAATCGCCGCGCAGGCAGGGCGAGTATTCCGACGGGACAAGTATGCTGGCCGAAGTCCAATACCCTATCCGACCCTCAGCGAATTCCCGCTTAAGTTGTAATTCCCGACCCATAACACGGAACCGTCTGCGTGAAATTGTGTTGAATCCGTTTGCAAGGGCAACATTCGATAAAACGGAAAAGAGCTAGCACTATGCCTGATGATCGTCCTCAGACACCCGACCCGAACACCGAAGAAGATATTGTGGCACTTATCCCGGCGCTGCGCGCTTTTGCGCGAACATTCTATGCAAATACAAGCGATGCAGACGACCTTGTTCAGGAAACCCTGACCAAGGCACTGAACAAAATCCATCAGTTCAAGTCCGGGACCAGGCTGAAATCCTGGCTGTTCACCATTATGCGCAATACCTATTGCACCCGGTTCAAGATCGCCACACGAGAACCGCCGGGAAAGCTGGATTGTGTCGCCGGTCAGGTTGGCAGCCCGCCAAGTCAGGAATGGTCGATACGCAAACGCGAGCTTTGGGAAGCGATCCACCGGTTGCCCCGCGCTCAGCGCGAGGTGATTGTAATGATCGGCGTTCTGGGCATGAGTTACAAGGAAACGGCTGATATATGCGGGTGCGAAATCGGTACGGTGAAAAGCCGCCTGAACCGCGCGCGGCTGCAATTGCTCAACGATCTGGGCGAGCAGACCCCAAGTGGCAGCACCAGCGACGTGACTACGCCTGTCTCTGCCGACATTCCACTTACGAGATAAGCGCGGCCCGGTTACGGGCGTGGCCTGAAAAACCCGGCTGCCGTTCCTTGCTCAACGTCCAATCAAGGAGGGCTTTATGAATCTTCTGGTCATTCTTGGTCACCCCCGCATTGATAGTCTGTGTGGCGCATTGGCTGCGGCCTATGCCACCGGCGCGAAAAGCGCGGGTTGCACCGTGCAGACGCTTGAACTGGGCGAGATGACGTTCAATCCTGATGTTGAAATCCCCTCACCCACAGATCAGCCGCTGGAGCCGGATCTGGAACGCGCCCGCGACCTGATCATCTGGGCCGATCATCTGGTATTCGTCTTTCCAAACTGGTGGGGCATGATGCCTGCGCGTTTGAAGGGGTTTCTGGACCGTGTTCTTTATCCGGGCTTCGCCTTCCGCGAGGACGGCGGGCATTATTATGGCCTGCTGGCGCCGCGCACGGCTGAATTGCTGATCACCATGGATGTGCCGCCGCCAATTTACCGCTGGGTGCAGGGTGCACCCGGCCAACGCGCGATGACACGCGCAACACTGGGGTTGTGCGGGATCAAGACACTTGGCGTGCATCACTTTTCCCCGCCCGGTCATTCCGAGGCCCCGACCCGCGCCGCATGGGTGACACAGGCGCGCGCATTGGGGGAACGGCTGACTGAGGGGCCGCGCCGCCCCGTGCGCCGCCGTCTGCACCTGCTGGGGCAATGGTTGCTGGCGGTGCGGCCGCAATTCTTTCCGATGAGTGTGCTTGCCTATACACTGGGGGCATTGTTGCTGTTGCAGCCGCTGAATGCACTTGCCTTTGGCGCGGGGCTGGTGGCGATGGTCGCACTCAAGGCCGCGACGGTGCTGACCAATGACATCTTTGATCGCGAAAGTGATGCAGCAAACCGAAACTGGGGGCCGTTTAACGGCGGGGGGCGCAGCCTGCATGAAGGGGTGCTTTCGCTGCGCGATCTTTGGCACGGGGTCTGGGTGGCGCTGACAGTCTGCGCATTGGCGGCGCTGGTCCTGTTATTCGCGGTGCCCAACCCCGGCGCGGTGGCGCTGGTGCTGGGGGGTCTGATGATTCTGGCGTTGGGCTACACCCTGCCGCCCATAAAACTGTCGCACAGGGGCTTGGGCGAACTGGATGTGGCGCTGACCCATGGGCCGGGCGTGCTGTTGCTGGGGTTCGTCGCGCAAGGCGGTGATCTGCTGGCGATAGACGCATGGGCGACGGGGCTGACCATCGGGCTTGCGGTCTTGCCCGCGATCATGCTGGCGAACATCCCCGACATCACGGCTGATGCGGCGGCGGGCAAGACTACGCTGGCGGTGCGTCTTGGCGCGGCCCGTGTCACGCGGCTGGCGCAGGGTCTGACGGGACTATCAGCACTGGCGGCACTTACGCTGGCGGTGTTTGTGCCAGCGGTGGGCCTGTTGCTGCCGCTGATCGCTGTCCCCTATGCCGCGTTGCAGGTCTGGATGCTGGAGCGCTACCGGCGCAAAGGTGCCCCTGTCGGACGCATCGATCTGTTGCTGGTGATGGCGCTAAGCTATGTGGCTTTGTTCGTGCTTCTTCCGCTGATCGGAGTCTGGTAGCCCATAGTCCTGACCGGTGCCCAAACGCGCCGCTGCCCGCGACAATCGGCAGATTGCGCAGCATTGCCCGACATGCGTGGAACACCTGCACCTTTGGCTGGTTAGGGCGGACACCAACCAAAGGAGCAAACTCATGATCGACGACACAAGCACATCGAGAGTCGCAGCGCAGGACGCGGATACTGACGAAACGCGGCGGCTGATTTCCTCCAGCAAGGTCGAGGGCACCAATGTCTACAACCTCGAAGGCGAGCATGTCGGCAGCGTTAACAGCTTCATGGTCGACAAGCATTCTGGCAAGGTTTCATATGCAGTGATGTCCTTCGGCGGCTTCCTCGGCATCGGGGAACGCTATCACCCGCTGCCATGGGGCGCGCTGAAATACGATACCAATGCTGGCGGCTATATCGTCAACATTACGCGCGAACAGCTTGAGGGCGGCCCCAGCTTTGCCCGCGACGAAGACCCGTGGACCGACCCTGAATATGGTCGTCGGGTGCACAGTCATTACGGACTTCCTTACAGTATGTGATCCCTTCATCCGTGGCGGCACATCTGAGGGCCGCCACGGCACCCCTTTTGCAGTTGCGAGAGAAGAGAGAATGGCAATAAGCGAAGGAAAGCGCGGCCTTGCGCATGGCAGCGTCACGGACCTGCTGGCGCTTGTGACAGATATGGCCCTGCCAACGCTGTCCAAGGGCGTGCTGCGCCGCCGTCCGCGTGTGGTGGGCTTGCTGGAAAACACCGGGACCGAAGCGCGCGGCATTCGCCGCCTGCAAGCGTTGCGACAGAAATACGCCGGACAAGCGGTGCTGCTTTCCGCATTCGGGCGCAAACATCTGATCCTGACAGACCCTGCGCAGGTGCAATATGTCCTGCAACAAACCCCGGCATTGTTCCAAAGCAGCAGTGACGAGAAAACCTCGGCGCTGGCCCATTTCGAGCCGGGCGTGTCGCTTGTCTCGGACGGGACCGAGCGCCAGACCCGCCGCAACTTCAATGCAGAGGTGTTGGACGAAGGTTGTCCGATGCACAGCCTGTCGGGCCCGTTCCGGCAAGTTGTGCGCCATGAATTCGGCGGCCTGCTTAGCGCTTTGCAGCGCGGTGATGACACGCACCTGTCATGGGAGCATTTCGAGGCCGCGTGGAACCGCGTTATCCGCTGTATCCTGCTGGGCACACCTGCACGCGATGACGATGCACTGACCGCCATGCTCAACAAATTGCGCGAGACAGGAAACTGGGCCTTTCTGCACCCCGGACGCAAGCGCCTGCGGCGCAAATTCCATGACGCACTTCAAACGCATCTGGACCACGCCGACCCGTCCAGTCTGGCCGGGCTTGCGGCACAATCCCCCGCCCAAAGCAAGGCGCGGCCATCAGACCAGTTTACCCATTATATGTTTGCTTTCGATCCAGGTGGTATGGCGACCTTCAGGGCACTCGCACTGCTGGCAGCGCATCCTGAAACCCTGCAGGTTGTCCGCGCTCGGCTTGCTTCAGGCGAAGATCATGCCGATCCGCTGTTGCGGGCCACTTTGCTGGAAAGCCTTCGGCTCTGGTCCACCACGCCGGTGATATTGCGGCAGGCGCGCATCGATATTGACTGGAGGGGTGACACACTGCCTGCAAAGACGCAGGTGGTGATTTATGCGCCGTTTTTCCACCGCGACGACGAAACATTGACCGAGGCGCACAGCTTTGCCCCCGGTTTGTGGCCCGAAGGGCGGGTGCTGCGCGACACCCGCTTCGTTCCGTTCAGCGATGGCGACGGCATCTGCCCCGCACGCGATCTGGTGCTGATGACCGGCGCAATGGTGCTGGCGGAACTTCTGGGCACGCACACAGCGGCGTTGCAAGACCCGAAGCGGCTTGACGCGTCCCGCCCGCTTCCTCCGACGCTTGACAACTATACGCTCGCATTCCATCTGACCGCAGCCTGAAGGCGCGCGGGCGGGGGTTGCCCGCGCCATAGGGTATGCCGGCGATCATTTGCATTCACGCAACTCACTCTAAGCTTTTGATAACGCATGTCACGGCCGCGCAAAACCGGTTCCCACTTTTGCGCGACATGCTGTGACTCAGCCGCCCGGACGCTCCCAGCAACGCAACGCGCCGCAAGCCTCCAGAAAGGGGACTGCGTCCTGCGGTCCCGTCAGGATATGAATGCCTTGCGCCGTCCCGTCAGCGCTGTCAGCATTGAACAGCGCTGCGGCCTCCGCGCTCAGCGCAATGAATTTCGCATGCGCCCGCGCATCGGCGGCAAAGCACCGCGCGGGGTGCATTTCGCCAAGCTGTGCAGCCCCCGCATCATCGGCCAGAACCGCGACCGCATCAAACAGCACCGAAGGGGCACCATCGATCTTCTCGTTGGCCACGATATGCCTGCCCCCGATAGTGGTGACACCCCCGACCGCAGGTGCGATCAGCACCACCTTGCCGCCCGCGTCTTCGGTGGCGGCAATGAGCGCGTCCAGAAGCGCATCCTCGATTCCGTCGGTCATCACAATGCCCAGTGTGCGCCCGCGAAAGCTGTCTGGGCCCTTGCGGATGATCGACAGTGCGTCAGACGGCGGCAGGTCACCTCTCGGGGTCACGGCTGGCACATGCGGCGCGGGAACACTCTGTAGCCCCAACCCCTCGGCGACCTTTTTCGCTAAGCTTTCGTCAATATTGGGCAGATGCGCGACAACCCGTTCACGGATCGCGACTGTTTCCACTTTCGACAGTTCAAAAACCAGCGCTTCGGCAATATGCGCCTGCTCTATATCAGTCTGACTGATGTAGAACTGCCGCGCCTGACTGTAGTGGTCAGCAAAGCTTTCTGCGCGCAGTTTGCGTTTCTCGCCTTCAATGGGTTCAGCGAAGCTGTGGTGCCCGCGTGTGGTATCCGCACGCGGGCCGCCCTGTGCCCAACTGTTTGGCTCGTAGTTCGCGCGCCCTTTGGGGCCGCGCATCTGCATATGCCCGTCTTGCTGAAAATGGTGCATCGGGCAGCGCGGCGCGTTGATCGGGATATGGGTAAAGTTCGGCCCGCCCAGCCGCTTAAGCTGCGTGTCAAGATATGAGAAGTTCCGCCCCTGCAGCAGCGGATCATTGCTGAAATCCACCCCCGGCACAATGTTCTGGGTGCAGAAGGCAACCTGTTCGGTTTCAGCAAAGAAGTTATCGACATTGCGGTTCAGCACCAGCCTGCCCACCACGCGCAGTGGCACGTCTTCTTCGGGGATGATCTTGGTGGGGTCAAGGATGTCGAAATCAAACCTGTCGGCAAAATCGTCATCGAACAGTTGCACCGCAAGATCCCATTCGGGATAATCACCCGAATTGATGGCATTCCACAGATCGCGACGGTGAAAATCGGGATCAGCGCCGTTGATTTTCACCGCTTCGTCCCACAGCACCGATTGCAGCCCCTGACGCGGCTTCCAGTGGAATTTGACAAAGGTGCTTTTGCCATCGGCATTGACGAACCGGAAGCTATGCACCCCGAACCCTTCCATGAACCGGAACGAACGCGGGATCGTCCGGTCCGACATCTGCCACATGACCATATGCATCGATTCCGGCATCAGTGACACGAAGTCCCAGAAATTGTCATGCGCCGACTGCGCCTGCGGGAAGCCGCGATCGGGTTCATCCTTGACCGAATGGATAAGGTCGGGAAACTTGATCGGGTCCTGAATGAAGAAAACGGGGATGTTGTTGCCGACAATGTCCCAGTTGCCTTCCTCGGTATAAAGCTTGACGGCGAAGCCACGCACGTCGCGGACCATGTCGGCCGAGCCCTTATTGCCCGCAACGGTGGAAAAGCGCACAAAGGCAGGCACCCGCATACCGGCCTTTTGGAACAGATGCGCCGATGTGATGTCGGCCAGTGCGTCGGTCACTTCAAAATACCCATGCGCGCCATAGCCCCGCGCATGCACGACCCGTTCCGGGATACGTTCGTGGTCGAAATGAAAGATCTTCTCGCGCATGGCGAAATCTTCCATCAGCGCGGGGCCGCGCGGGCCTGCGCGCAGGGTATTCTGGTTGTCCGCAACAGGCGCGCCTTGTGCGGTGGTCAGGTGTGGCGCGCCGTCTGCCTGCTGATGGGTTTCGCCGCCCGCGCCGCGTTTTGTCTTGCGGGTGGTGGTATCACGGCTGGACTGGGTGTCGGCGGTGGGGTGAAAAAGCGGGGTGTCATCAGGCATCAGAATCTCCGTTTCAGGTGGGCGGCCTATTCACACGGGGACATGCACGGCGCAGCCCCCATGCCGCCCAACACGGCGACAGGCCGCAATGTTCCGTGTTTGCGCCAAGCATCCGGCGGTTGGCCGCCTGTGCTGGTCAACGCGTTTCGTTTGCGGGTCGCGATGGCCTGAAGCTGTCATTGGGAATGACACAAGGCGCGGAGCAAAGGCCGAAGGCCGCCGCGCCATCGGTGGGCCGTCCCGCGCGCGGGCTTTGTCCACGGCATCAATGACTGCTTCAGGCCATAAATTTACCCGCCGGGGCGTGTGACACGGCCATAGCAGCAAGGCGCGCGTCGGATTGCGGGCCGCGTATGTTCTGGCGTCATTCGATCACGGCGCAGGCAACCGGATCGCCAGCATCGCCGGACGGCTGGCTTGCGTAATCATCAGCGCCTTCGTGCAGGATCAATGTTCTGCCACGAATACCGGTTTCGCCGCCATCCAGCGAAACCATTGCGTTCAGGACATGCGCGCGCAAGACGCCATCTGCCGCGACATATTGGTTGGGCATGTCGCCTTCATGGGGGCCACCTTCGGTCAGGAAACCATGGTCAGCGCCAGAGGGCGAGAAATGCTCGCCTGCGCTGTCATGATCATGTTCCGGGTCGCAAACCCCGCCTTCGTGGATGTGAAAGGCAATCCAGCTTTCTGGTGGCAGGTTGAGGACATCCAGATCGATCAGAACGCCTGCATTCGTCTGGGTCAGGGTGGCGGCGCCAGTCGGTTCGCCATCCTGATCAATGAAAGATGCGGTGGCAGTTTCACCTATTTCGGCGACCGCCTGACCACCCAAGAAAGCGAATACACTTGCGAGTGCGAGCAGAGGTTTCATTGTGAGTTCCTTTTCATCCAGCTGCGACGGTCCTGAAACTCTGGCAAAACCAATTTGTTCCGGTGGTGAAGAAGGTGCTTCCCGATACGCCCACCCGGCACTATTCTGAATGAAGGCCTGAGGTAAAAAATGCGAACTCGGATCGACAACTACATTAGATCAAGATACTTTGGAACAGGGCGCACATTGGGGACAAATACAGGCATTTTGAGCAGCTTTTCAAAGCTGCGGTGTGATCCGCCCGATTAAATTGCGCGTATACGCAGCAGTTGGAAATGTGATGAAAGGGACCGCAATATGGACGGGCGGAATGACGAGCAGAACAACAATGAGCACGCAGACACTGCCTTGCTTGAACAACAGATGAGAGACTTGCTTCGTCAGATTGAGGAAGATCCCGTGCCAAGGGAATTGCATACACTGGCCGAAAAGCTGCAAACCGCCCTCAGACGTCGGGACGGGTCCTAAGATCCGCAGGAATAACCGGATATGCGCAGTCCACGTTAGCCCCTTTCCATTTGGAGTCGGGACAAACTTTCTGCGCAAGTAGTGGAACAAACCCGCCCCACCGCTGTTGTGCCCCGATGAAAGCACTTGCTGGCAGGAGGGGCCATGCTGCAACGGCGTATCGGAAAGCGTGTGTTTTTGCGCGGCTGCCTTTTGGGGGCTACGGCGCTGGTCATGCCGTCGGTGTTGGGCGCCCGCGAATATGGCGGGACCAATATGCCTTGGGCTGCGGGCGTGGCAAATCTGCCGCATGACGCAATGCACGCGGCGCGCTTTTTCACCCCCGAAGAATATGAGATGGCTGATGCGATTACCGCACGGCTGATCCCGGATGACGACACCGGCCCCGGCGCGCAGGCGGCGGGCGTGGTCGATTTTATCGACCGGCAGCTTGCCGGTTTCTATGGTCGCGGGCAGCGGTGGTATATGCAAGGCCCTTTTCCCGAACCGCTGGAAACGCAGGGCTATCAGGCCCCGTATCCGCCCGCAGGGCTGTGGCGTGCAGGACTTGCCGCCCTTGATCAGCATTGTCATCAGGCCCATGGCCAAGGGTTTGCCGCCTTGGACGGCCCCACACAGGATGATGTGCTAAAGGGCATGGAAAAGGGCGAGGTCGACCTGAACACGACAGACGCCGCCAGTTTCTTCGACTTCATCAGGGAAATGACGATTGAAGGGTTCTTTTGCGACCCGGTCCATGGCGGTAACCGCGATATGGTGGGTTGGCACCTGATCGGGTTTCCCGGTGCGCGCTATGATTACCGCGATTTCCTGCACCATAACGGTGCGGCCATAGATATGCCACCGGTGTCCCTGATGGGCCGTCCCGCATGGAACGCGCAACAGGGCCAGCGTGGAACAGGCAATAGGAAAGGTGCGAGATGACAGAGATTCATCGCAGTATCGATGTCGTTCTGGTGGGCTTCGGCTGGACCGGTGCAATACTGGCCCATGAACTTACTGCGGAAGGGTTGCAGGTTCTGGCACTGGAACGCGGCGGGTGGCGGGACACCCCAACCGATTTTCCGACAACCCACGCCCCGGATGAGCTGCGCTATTACTGGCGGCATGAAATGTTTCAGGAAACCGCGCAGGAAACCCAGACGTTCCGCAATCGCCGTGGTCAGACAGCGCTGCCGATCCGGCGTTGGGGGTCGTATCTGCCCGGCGTTGGCGTAGGGGGTGCCGGGGTGCACTGGAACGGGCAGACGTTTCGCTTTTTGCCCTCGGATTTTCTGGCCCGCAGCCATAATCAGGAACGCTATGGCGCGCTGCCAGACGATATGACCGTGCAGGATTACCCCGTCACCTATGACGAGCTGGAGCCGCATTTTGACCGGTTTGAAAAACTGTGCGGGATCTGCGGTCAGGCGGGCAACCTGCAAGGTGATCTGCGCCCGGGCGGCAACCCCTTTGAGGGGTGGCGCAGCAATGAATACCCCAACCCGCCGATGGAAATGACCTTTTCGCAGGACCGCTTCAAGGCCTCCGCGCGTGATATGGGGCTGAACCCGTTTCCCGCCCCTTCCGCCAATATGAGCCGCGCCTACACCAACCCGCTGGGCGTTCGGATGGCACCTTGCACCTATTGCGGCTTTTGCGAAAAATTCGGCTGCGGCAACTACTCCAAGGCCAGCCCGCAGACCACGATATTGCCGGTGGTCATGCAGCAGTCCAATTTCCGGCTGCGCACGCATTGTGACGTGCTTCATGTGAACAAGGACCGCGACAATACCCGCGCGACCGGCGTAACTTACATCGACGCGCATGGGCAATTGCACGAACAGCCCGCCCAAATTGTCATCCTGTGCGGTTATCAACTGTCGAACACGCGGCTGATGATGTTGTCGGGCATTGGTGAAATTTACGACCCCGCCACTGGTCAGGGGCAGCTTGGCCGCAATTATACCTATCAGGTGATGTCGGGGGTGGATGTGTTCTTCGATGATGCCTTCACCAATGAATATATCGGTGCTGGTGCCCTTGGCATGGTGGTGGATGACTATAATGGCGACAATTTCGACCATTCCGGTCTGGGTTTCATCGGGGGCGCCTATATTGCATGCTGGACCACACATGCCCGCCCGATTGAAAGCCAACCCGTGCCAGAGGGGACGCCGGAATGGGGGTCAGAGTGGAAGCGCGCCTTGCAGCAGAACTTCCTGCGCCATACGTCCCTGTCGGTGCATGGCGCATCCATGGCGCATCGCGAGAATTATCTTGACCTCGACCCCACCTACAAGGACCGGTATGGCCGCCCCTTGATGCGCATGACCTATGATTTCACGGCGAACGACCGGCGGTTAAGCGAGCACATTACCCCTGTCGCGGCCCAGATTGCCCGCGGCATGGGCGGGCGCGAGATCAAGGTGAACGCACTGGACGCCCATTATGATATCTGGCCCTATCAGACCACGCATAACACCGGCGGCACCATCATGGGCGAAACCCCTGCCGACAGCGTTGTGAACCGGTATCTGCAAAGCTGGGAATTGCACAATCTGTTCGTCATGGGGGCCGGTGTCTTTCCACAGAACGCGGGGTATAATCCGACCGCCACAGTTGCCGCGCTGGCCTATTGGTCGGCACATGCCATCCGCACGCAATATCTGCGCGCGCCCGGACCGCTGGTGCAGGTATGATTGCGCGTGTGGCCATGGGGGCTGTGGTTCTGGCGGCCATGGTGCAGACCGCAGGCGCGCAGGATTTATCATGGTCCGAGGTCGAGCGCGGGCGCTATCTGGCCATCGCGGCGAATTGCGTAAGCTGCCATACCGACCTTGATCATGGGGGCACCCCGTGGGCGGGCGGGCGGGAAATGGAAACGCCCTTCGGGGTGATCATCACCCCGAACATCACCTTTGACGCTGAAACCGGTATCGGAAACTGGACGCGCGACGATTTTTGGCGCGCCCTGCACGAAGGCCGCCGCCGCGATGGCGCCCACATGTATCCGGCCTTTCCATATACCCATTTCACACGCATGCCGCGCGAAGATGTCGATGCCATCTATGCCTATCTGCGCACCATCCCGCCGGTTGAATCCCATCATGTGCCTGAAGAGGATCTGCCGCTGCCCCTGCGGGTGCGCACTGCGATTGCCGCCTGGAACGCGTTGCATTTCGATCAGGGCGTTTTCCAGCCCGATCCGGAGCGATCGGAGCAGTGGAACCGTGGCGCTTATCTGGTCAAGGGGCCGGGCCATTGCGGCGCCTGCCACACCGACCGCAACCTGCTGGGCGGCGAGCGTGAGGATGAATTCCTGCGCGGCGGCGTTCTGGAAAACTGGCATGCACCCAATATTCGCGGCGGCGCGCATGGGGGTATCGCGCATTGGTCGCGGCACGATATCGTCGCCTATCTCGGCACTGGTCGCAATGAACACACGGCCGCCATGACCCGGATGGGAGAGGTTGTGCAATACTCGACCCAGCATCTGACGGATGGCGACCTGAATGCGATCGCAACCTATCTGAAGTCACTGGACGACACACCGCGCGACGCAAGCGAACGCCCGTCCGATGCAGTCATGCAGGCGGGCGAGGCCATATATTTCGACAATTGCGCCGCATGCCATCACGCCGATGGCAGCGGCGAACCTGATATGTTTGCGCGGCTTGACGGGTCCAACAAGGTGCTCTCGGACGACGCTACCACCGTCATCCGTATCATCCTTGAAGGGGCGCAGGCAGTTCCCACGGATGCCCATCCCGGGCCGCTGGCAATGCCTGCCTTCGACTGGAAGCTTAACGATGACCAGATTGCAGATCTGGTCAGCTATATGCGCAACGCGTGGGGCAATACCGCGCCGGCAGTCAGCCCCTCTGACGTGGCCGACCTGCGCGATGCACTTGCGGAGTAAGTGCTGCGTGGGCAATCCTCCACTGGATGACTATGTTAGAAGGGAACTTTCCAGGTCCGCAGTTGTTCGTTCTGTGTAAAGTATATGTTGCGGAGCCACTGATGCTGTGCCTTGAACGAAACAGTCACCCCAGACGACACCTGTCCAGATCAGCTTGCGGCGGTCGGGCGATCAGTATGGCAAGGCTGTGGCGGAAAGGCGCATGATGACCGGGCCGGGCGACAGCGATCAGCCATCCACCGACGAAGTCGGCGAGATCGT
Organism: Roseinatronobacter sp. S2; assembly: GCF_029581395.1. Classification (GTDB taxonomy): domain Bacteria; phylum Pseudomonadota; class Alphaproteobacteria; order Rhodobacterales; family Rhodobacteraceae; genus Roseinatronobacter. The sequence goes on from NZ_CP121115.1 coordinate 424,711, forward strand.
ATCGACCCTGCGCGAGGTTGATGAAAAGAAATCGCCATGCGTGCGCGAGTTCGTGGAACGGCTGGGGACTGCCTCGTTCGGGGCGCTGCTGCTGGTCCCGTCCATGATTATCGCCAGCCCCGCAAGCGGAATTCCGGGTTTGCCATCTGTCGGGGGGCTGATCATTGCTTTGATTGCCATCCAGATGGTCATCGGGCGCGATCATGTCTGGCTGCCTGAATGGATGATGCGGCGCAAGGTTGACGGTGACAGGATCGACCGTGCCCTTGATTTCATACATAAGCCTGTGCGGTGGATTGATCATGTGACCCGGCCACGGCTGACATGGCTGCTGCGCTGGCCCATGGTGATGCCGCTGCAACTGCTTTGCGTGTTTTGCGGGCTGGCCATGCCCTTCATGGAAATGTTGCCGCTTACAGCGTCAATCGCGGCGATTGCGGTTTTTCTGCTGGCTTTGGCGATCATCGCCAATGATGGTCTTCTGGCGCTGGCAGGGGTGGCTGTTGCAGTGGCCGGGGCTACAACATTCGTGACGCTGGCAGGCAGTGTGCTATCGGGGCTTTTCGGCTGAAGCTGTGCAGGGGCGGCCCTCATCATTTTACCGCACGCAAATCGAGATGGAGGCAACTTACATGACACAACAATCCCCCCAACAACTTGAAGGGCGGCTGAATGCGCAACGCGAAGTTCTGGCGCTGCTGCTGGCTTGGGCAATGCGCCAGCCGGACAGCGAATTCGCTGACGCGCTGGCGGCGCAACTGGGCGTGCAGGACCATGAGGAGGACCCTGGCGTGATTGCAGACACCGCCTTCGCCATAGAGGCCGCCGCCGCGCGTGAAACGCAACTTTTGCTGGAACGAGCAAGGGCACTGCGCGACAGGGGCTGAACGCGGCGGGGCCGCCCGGTTTCCGGTATCGGGAATGTCCCGCCTAGTAGTTGCCCGGCGGATCGCTTGCCGGAAAAGACTCGTCCGCGCGTTCATCCACCATATCCCAATCCTTTGGCGGGGTCGTCATTTCACGGCGACCGGCGTTGCGGATGCTCGTCCGCTCCGCGCCCCTTCCCGCATGGGCAAATTTGGTTGCGGCACACTGAACGACATAGCCTGCCGCGATCAACAGGGCGAGATTTCTGAGTAGCATTATTCTTACTCCATTGGGTTACCCGGGCGCTGGAACCTGTGCGTCCCGGTATCGGAACGCTGCGCGCGCGCGATTGTTCCAACCGGTCAGGACGGCCTGAACCCTACGCCGATGACACGGCAGCGCGTTCCATTCAGTTGCGGAACAATCGCACCAAACGACGGTTAGGGCGCCACAGCCTAAGAAAGGAGTCCGAAAATGACCTCAGTGAAGAACCCCACGCCGCCCGATGATCAAGCCACAATGCCCGCGAACGAGGCCCTGCGCCGCGCGGACCCCCGCGTAATAGATCAGCGTCAGCAACAAATCGACCCCGCAGGCCACCACCGCACAGATGTGAATGCGGGCGCGGGCGATACCATGAAACAGCCGGGCGACACCGCTGCCCCGCAAAAGGATACCGGCTGGAACCCGGAGGGGTTTCCCTTCCCCCCTTTCCCGGAACAGACGCAGGAATTGCCCGGCAGTCTGGCCCGGATGGACCCGCGCCCTGATCATGGCGAGGAAACTTGGGTTGGCCACGGACGCTTGCGCGGGGCTTGCGCCCTTATCACCGGCAGTGACAGTGGCATAGGCCGCGCCGTGGCCATCGCCTATGCCCGCGAGGGTGCCGATGTCGCGATCTCGTTTCTGGAGGAAACCGAGGACGCGAAGGACACTGCGCGCCATGTTGAAGCCTGTGGCCAACGCTGCCTGTTGCTGCCGGGCGATATTTCGGACCCCAAACATTGCCGGCACATCGTTGAGACTGTGGCGGCGGAACTCGGGCGGCTGGACATTCTGGTCAACAACGCCGCGCATCAGCAGACTTTCGCGGAACTTGACGACATCCCCGATGAAGAATGGCAGCGCACCTTCGCGATCAACATTCATTCGATGTTCTACCTGTCCAAAGCAGCGATTGGTCAGATGGGAAAGGGGGCGTCAATTATCAACACGGCGTCAGTCAATTCGGACATGCCAAATCCCAGCTTGCTGGCCTACGCGACCACGAAGGGCGCGATCCAGAATTTCACCGCAGGGCTGGCGCAGATGCTGGCCGATAAGGGCATCCGCGTCAATTGCGTGGCACCCGGCCCGGTCTGGACCCCGCTTATCCCTGGCAGCATGTCCGGTGAAACGGTCGCGCAGTTTGGGGCAAACTACCCGATGAAGCGCCCCGCGCAACCCGTTGAACTGGCTTCGGCCTATGTCATGCTGGCGGAATCTGCGTCCAGCTATGTCTCTGGGGCCACCATTGCGGTAACCGGCGGCAAGCCGATGATCTGATACGGGCAGCGGCGGCTTGATGCGCGTGGGCTGGGGTTGTGTCCGGACCGCACGCGACGCGCGCCGCGCTGATTTCAGCCGCCCGCTTGGTTCTGCTTGCGGGTTTCTGCCGCTTTTTGCGCGGACTTTGAACGTTCCCCGGCTGGTCGCGCGGCTGCGGCCTCGCCGCCTTTCTTGCCACCCTTTTTCGCGGCGGGGTTGCCGGTATGGGTGCCCCGGCCCGACCCGCTTTTGTTTCCGCCCCCGTCATCCTTGTTGACGGTTGCCCAAGCGCGCTCCTTGGCCTCTTCGGGTTCGACGCCGCGTTCTTCATAGCTTTCGGCGATATGCTCGGCCTTGCGTTTCTGTTTGTCGGTGTATTTGGATTTGTCACCACGCGGCATGCGCGCCTCCTGTTGCAGGGATTGGAAAAAGAAGGTTGGGCAAGGCCGGTGCGCGTGTGTTGCCTGCGCGCCACCGGCAGAACGCCACCAGCGCCATTCACAGGCCCTAGCCGAACATGCGCACCAGCAACCACAGCGCAAGGGCTGCCACAAATGCGCCAATCACCCAGCGCATCGGCCTGCCTGAATCGGGGGGCCTTGCCGGGGGCAGATCGGTGGGAAATACCGTTTCGCGTTTTTCGGGCGCTGTTTTGTCGGGACCGGCCGGTTTGGCCATCTCGGGCGGGATGACGCCCGGACCGGGGCCTACGGCGTGGATTTCCCCCTCGCGCGCGGTGCTCGCCTGCTTTGGGCTGTTCGCGGTGCCTTCCGTTTCGTCATCCGTGCCCGCCGCCGGTGCGGCGGGGTCAGGCACGGGGGTTTTCTTGCGCCCATCGCCCGCGGCGTCACCGCGACGAAGCGCTTCTGCGGTGTCTTTCTTGCTGCCTTGGTCTGGCATGATTGCTCTCCTTGCTCAGGCCGCACCCTGCCGCGCACAATGGTCACAACAATAGGTGACATCGCCATGATCCGTGCCGTGTCCCAGTATTTTGCAGCCACAATGGCCGCACTCGGGTGCAAGCTTCTGGATTGCGCATTCGAAGCTGTCGAAGCTGTAACTCGCCCCGCCAATCGTGACTTCGAAGGACTGCGCATAGTCGTTTCCACATTGTGCGCATATAGCCATCGGTCATCTCCTTTCTGATATGTATCCCCCGAACACACAGGGTCGCGGATTGTTCCAACCAACGGCCTTGCGCGCCCCGCACCCCTGCCGGCGCACCCATCCACAACAGGATTTGGAACCCCGCCCGCATTCCCGCGGTTAGGGCAATGCGCGTCAGACCAATGGCACGCCAATGGCACGGCGCCACAAATGAGGAGAACGTGATAGAGAGAGGAGGGTATTGCGATGAATATCACCGACAGAACCACACAGTTTACCGAAATGGATGCCTATCCGACCCGCCTGAAGGACATCGAGCGCATTGTCCCCCGCAAAGATCCGGTGCTGTGGCAGGATTGGGACGCAGGCGCGCCAATCACACAAGGACAGGCACGCGATTACGAAACCAAAGGGTATCTGGTCTGCAAGGGTCTGTTCAGCAGCGATGAAATTGACCGGTTGATTGCTGCCTCAGTGCAGTTGCGCGCCAATGGCCAGCATATCCGCACCGAAGATCTGGTGACCGAACCGGGTGCCGCCGCTGTGCGCACCATTTTCCGGCTGGATGAACACAGCCCGCTTTTTGCCCGGCTGGCCGCCGATACGCGACTTGCGGATGTGGCGCGCTTTTTGCTGGATGACGAGGTGTATCTGCACCAAAGTCGCCTGAACTACAAACCGGGCTTTATCGGGAAAGAGTTCTACTGGCATTCGGACTTTGAGACATGGCACGCAGAGGATGGCATGCCACGGATGCGCGCCGTCTCGGCCTCGATTCTGCTGACGGATAACAGCGCACTGAACGGGCCGCTGATGCTGATCCCCGGATCGCACAGGCATTTCATTGCCTGTCAGGGCGAAACCCCCGATGCCAACCACAAGACAAGCCTGAAGCAGCAAAAGGTCGGCGTGCCATCAAACACTGCGCTGGAAAAGCTGACGGCCAACGCGGGACTGGAGGCCGCGACCGGGCCTGCGGGCACTGTGGTCTTTTTCGAATGCAACACGCTGCATGCCTCGAACAGCAATGTGACACCCTTTCCGCGTTCCAACGCGTTCTTTGTCTATAATGCCATGTCGAACCAGCCGGTCATGCCATTTGCCGCCCGCACGCCGCGCCCGACATTTCTGGCCAATCGTGGTGCCGCGCAGGCCATCACCCCCATCCGGGGTGATCTGACCATGGCGTAAGCTTGCTTTTGGCTGTTAGCCCTGCCCATGCGTATCATGATTGCCAGCCCCGAGCGCCCATAGGTAACCCACCATCGCGCCCTTGATCACGCGCAGCAACAGCACCGCAAGGATGGGCAATGCAGTTACGCCAACCAATGCAAGCACCAGACGATCAGGTGTAAAGATCGCGGCCGCCGCCCAAAGCAGCGGCCCCGTCAACACCCCCAGAACCGCCACAGTCAGGAATGCAGGTCCCGCAGCCGGGGTGTAGGGCCGCAGGTCAAGGCCGCACTGCGCGCAGCTTTCATGCAGCCCCAGATAGCCGTCGAACAGACGGCCCATCCCGCAATTTGGGCAGCGACCCGCCGCGCCACGGCGCAGCGCTTCGCCCATTTCCCTTGGTTGATTGCTGGTCATGATCTTATCCTGTGTGACAAATCTACCCTGCGTCACAGTCTGGAAAAGGGCGGGTTTGGCCCCGCACCATCCCGCCTTGCACCGCGGATCAGTCATCCTCGTGCCGGTTGTGTCCGCGTTGCCATGGCCAGCGGCCTTCAATCTAGACTTCCAGTGTAAAGCTCAGGAAGGTGCGGATAAGCACAATCACCGCCAGCACGCCAAGGCTCTCCAGCGAAGGTTCGATGATGACAGTGCCAACAATATCCGCAGCAATCAGGAATTCCACCCCGATCAGGATGCTTTTTGCCAGCCGTGTGCGGAACAGGTCGAATATCTTCTGTCCCTCCCAACGTCGCAGCAGGTTGCGCACGGCCTCCGACAGGGCAAAGACAGCGCCCGCCAGGATTGCAGAAACGCCCAGCACCTCCAGCAACTGGGCAATGACATCAAAATAAACGTGCAGCAGTTCATCAGACATGGGCCAGGGCCTTGGGGTGCCGGGTGCGGGCCATATGCATTAGCCCGGGCAGGATTTCCCCGCCCGGGCATACCAGAAGTACCGGAAAATACCGGTGTTTGGGCTTACTGATCTTCGATCAGCGCGCACAGATGGGCAATATCCGGGTCGTCCCCGGTGGCACCCATATCGTCGGCAGCGCCCAGATCCGTATCTGTTTCGGGGTCATCAAATGTATCGGTTTCGGGGTCGGCAAGCGCATCATCGGTACCCGGCGCAGTGTCGTCGCCAGACGGAACCTCTTGTGCGTCATCAAACCCGTTGCCGTTCGCATCGATCCCGTCGCAATGCGCAAGCACGATGTCTTGCTGCTCCAGCGTCAGATTGGCCCAGTTCTCGGTGATCTCGTCATCGCCAAGCAATCCACTGGTTTCGGGGTCGCTGAAGAAAGCGTTTCTGGTTTCGTCATCCCATTCAAACGGAATGCTGGTCGCGCCAAAATCGGTGTCCGGGTCTGCCGTCATGTCCTGCGCAAAGACAGCCGTGCTGGCGCCCAGAGCGACGATAAGCGGAATTGCTAACTTAGGGGTCATTGAACATTCTCCTGTTTGGTGATGCCTCATCGAGGCGTGGACCCCCCCAACAAGCATTTCGTCACAATGTTCCATCAGGATTTCGCAGCCGCTGATTTCCTGCGGCGGGGCACTGTCACAGGCAACAGAAAGGCAGCCTGCTGTCGCCAAATCGCCCGCACGCGTGGAACAAGTTTGCCATCGGGCTGTTAGTTCTGCGGTTTTTCGCCTGAGGGAGTTCATACCATGCCGGACTTTGACGTCACCGCCCCCGATTTCACCATCGCCGTACTTTATATCATTGTTGTCATGGGCATCGGGCTTTGGATCAGCCGGTCGCAGACCGATACCAAAAGCTATTTCCTTGGCGGTCGCGGGACGATCTGGCCGGTTATCGGCATCTCGATGATGTCTGCCAACCTGTCTGGCACGTCTTTCGTGGGGCTGGCTGGCGCGGGCTATGAACACGGAATCGCGGTGTGGAACTACGAATGGACCGCAACACTGGTGTTGATCTTCTTTTCGCTGTTCGTGCTTCCGTTCTATCTGCGCTCCAAGGCCAGCACCATGCCGGAGTTTCTGGAGCGCCGCTATGATACGCGCGCGCGCAAGGTCTTTGCGGCGTTTTCGGTCTTTACCGCGATCGTGATCGACAGCGCAGGAGCACTGTTCGCAGGGTCGCTGACATTGCAGCTGCTGTTTCCCGATGTCCCCCTATGGACCCTGATCGCAGGGATCGCGTTTCTTGGCGGGGTTTATGTGATCTTTGGTGGCCTGAAGGCTGTCATGATCACCGATACAATTCAGGGCGTGCTGCTTATCGCAGTGGGCACAATCATATTTTTCATGACGTTCTGGCAAATCGGATCGTGGGAAGGTGTGCGGCAGGCAGCACCCGAAGGGGGCTTTACCATTGCCCCGCCTGCCGATGATGACTTCTTTCCCTGGCCCGGCATCTTTACCGGGGCGATCTGGCTAAGTTTCTATTACTGGACAACCAATCAGGTGGTCGTCCAGAAAGTGCTGGCCGCCAAGAATGTCGATCACGGGCGCTGGGGGCTGTTGCTGGCGGGGGGCTTGCAGCTTCCCTTTCTGTTCATCCTTGTCCTTCCCGGGTTGATGGGCCGCGAGATTTTCCCCGAAATCGGGGACGCAGACCAGATATGGCCTGCACTGGTGTTCCAACTGCTGCCCGAAGGGTTGCGGGGGCTGGCACTGGCCGCACTGGTCGCGGCACTGATGTCCACTGTCGATTCCGTTCTGAATGGCAGCGCATCGCTGGTCGTCAATGATTTCGTAAAACCGCGCAAAAAACACTGGAGCGATGCACGGATGCTGCTTCTCAGCCGGGCACTGGTCGGCGTGTTCATGGTGCTTGCGGCCATCTGGGCACCACTGATCGGCTCGTTCGGGGGTATCGTGGAATATTTCCAGTCCTTCCTGGGGTATATCACCATGCCGGTGGTTGTGGTCTTTCTGGGGGGGCTGTTCTGGCGGCAGCCACCGCGCCACGCGGCTTTCTGGACCCTTTCGATTGGCATACCAATCGGTGTTGTTTGTTTTACCCTGTTCGAAGCCCTTGGGCTGTTCGATCTTCAGTTTCTGTATGGCACGGGGCTGATGCTGCTGCTTAATCTGGGCATCTTCGCGACAATCACTTTGCGGTCCGAACCGCCTAAACTGGAAGCGGGAGAAGATATCTGGAGCCGCGAAAGCTGGCGCAAGGACCGCGAAGAACTGGCGAACAAGCCGCTGTGGAAATCACATCACATGTGGTCGGCGCTGCTGATTGTGGTGACGCTTGTGATGGTGCTGAGTTTCATCTGATCGCACCGGAAGGGGGCCGCCATGATGCCTTGGATAATCACGATTGCCCTTGTCATTGCCGCATACCTTGTGTCGTGGCTGGTGCATGCCGCGCTTTACTGGCTGGCAATGCGCGTGTTGTCGCGGCGCGAAGAATTCTGGCGCGCGCTTGTGCGTCAGGGCACTGGCCCGGCACGGCTGACCCTGACGATTGTGGCTATGGCCGTCGCGGTGATCGCTGCCCCCCTGGATGCACGGCACGAAGCACTGGCGCTTCATGCCCTGCTGGTGGGGTTTGTGCTATGCCTGATATGGGTTTGCCGAACGGCGCTGGATATCTGGCTGTCGCTGTATCTGCGCAGGTATCGCGTCGATGTTGCCGATAACCTGATCGCGCGCAAGCACGTCACCCAGTCACGCATTTTGCAGCGCGTTGTGAATATCATCCTGCTGATGCTTGGTGCCGGCGCGATTGTCATGACATTTGAGGGCGCGCGCCAGTTCGGCATTAGCCTGCTGGCATCGGCCGGTGCGGCAGGTATCGTGCTGGGCCTTGCGTTGCAGCCGATCATACGCAACCTTCTGGCGGGTATCCAGCTTGCCATCGCACAGCCAATACGGATTGACGATGCCGTCATCGTCGAGGGCGAATGGGGCAATATCGAGGAGATTACCGCAACGTATGTCGTGGTCAGGATCTGGGACAAGCGGCGGCTGGTCGTGCCGCTGACCTATTTCATCGAGAACCCCTTCCAGAACTGGACGCGCGAGGATTCAACCCTGATTGGCACCGTGATGATCTATCTGGACTATACGGTGCCGGTCGACGACATCCGGCAAACTGTCGCGGCCTTTCTGGACGAAAACCCGCTTTGGGATCGCGATGTGGTTGCGGTTCAGGTGACGGATTTTCGCGAATTCGTCATGGAGGTCAGGATCCTTGCCAGCGCAAGCAGCGCGCCCAACGCGTTTGACCTGCGGTGCGAGCTGCGCGAACATCTGGCGACGTTCCTGCAAAAAAACTACCCGCAGGCACTGCCAAGGATGCGCGGCACAGTGGATATACCCGCGCTTGCAGAATAAAGGGCGCGCGGGCACCATGGCACCCGTGCGCCCACCGCGTTTCTTTACTTCTTGCGCGGTAGAAATTCAGCGTCGGCTTGCTCGTTCTTTTGATCCGCAGGTTCCGATTGCTTCGGGCCATCACTGCTGCCATCTTCATCATCATTCAGCTCTTTCAATGGCTGATCGGTGCGCTGCGGCTTTCGTGGTTGCCCTGATGCGGATGTAGATTTCGGGGAAGTGTCGGGTTCTGATTTGGTCATCGTCATCTCCGTAAAACGTGTCAGAAACAAACACGCCGAAGCGGCATTTGTTCCGCTTTGGCGTAGCCAGCCTGAATAGAGCTGGCTATGCAAACATTTATGCCCAGAGTTGATTGCTGGTAAAAATAGCCAACAGATGTTTCCCTCATTCGGCCTGCGGACATGCCCTTGGCCAGTTTTCGCCGATACCACCGAAGCGGCCCATGGCCGTTCTTGCAAGAATCACCTTCATATGATGCAATTTCTGTGTGCGCAGAGAATGGGGGCTGCAATGAATGACTGGAAAAACACATCTGTAATTCCATGCGTCAATCGCTTCGGTGAACGGTTGACAGTTATAGAGCCGTCCCGCGCAGATCGCGCTAAAAGAACACGCTCATTAAGCGAGAAAGAAACCTTGACCTGCCGGTATATGCTGGGCAATGGCGCGCAGGTAAAGCGCATTGGCAGCGATAGATTTGTGCTCCCTGATTCAAATGAGATCATCAGTCGCCAATAGTGGATCAGCACAAGCACCCCACCTGATGTCCGGGTTTTGCACCCAGAGTGTCGAAGCCATCTTGCAACAAGTCTGCACGTTCAAAAATTTGGCGCAGGGCGCATTCTGAAACTGACCATGCAGAAACCCGCCCATGTTCTGTCACCTGCAAGATTTGTTCACCCCAACAACGGAACATCGGCCACTCCCAACAGTTTGACTCGCCGGATGCAGCTGATGGGAGAGCATCATGCTTCGGCAACGTTGGCGAGCGATACCCAGACTGATCAGATTCATGACCAAGCACTTCATGATTGGCGTTGCGCTGGGTTGGTCGTGCAGCCTGCTATTGATCAGGAGTGATGCGGTCCAGATAGGACCGCTGTTGGCCAGCTATGACAGCCCTGCATTGATGGCATTATTCTTTGCCAAGGGCGGGCTTTATTTCGGCACTTTTGCCATGAGCGTGGCGATCATGAACATGGACGATGACGACCCCGCAGGCGGAAAACCTGATAGATATTTGTTTTTCAAGACATTCTGGAATGCAGTCAGGGCGCGCGGTTTTTTGCAGCTCCGGGGACGTTATTGCCACCGATAGCGCAAGCAGGGGCTTTGTCCGGCCTCGATCTGCACGCCGAAGGTCAGATATAACGCTTTGCGATGGCGCGTGAAGTACGTTCAGTCGCGCGCAGCCACCGTGCCCGGTGTGATCCGCACAGGCACGGACTTGGCCGCCGGTGTTTTGCTTTCTTCGGCATATTGCCACAGCGGGATCAACGCATTGCATTCGGGAAAATAGGCCGCGATCGTGCCTGCGGGGACATCATAATCGATCACCTGAAAACCGTTCATGCTGCGGGTGATGCCATCATCCACCGCGGTTGTCAGGCAGGCAAACCCACCTTTTGCAATTCCGCAGCGTTCGCGATCCGCCGGGTTCACCATGACGATCATGCGCGAATTGTGGATACCGCGAAAGCGGTCAGCATAACCATATACCGTGGTGTTGAACTGATCATTCGAACGCAGCGTAATCAGGCGCAAAACCTCTGGATCGTCGCCTGTGTCGAAGCTGGAATGCAGGGCCTTCGGGATTTTGAAATTGGCCTTGCCGGTATCAGTCTGCCATTCGCGCTGACGTGCGGCAACAGGGCGCGCGAAGCCACCGGGCACATCAAGCCGTTTGTTGAAGTCACGAAAATCATCGGGAAAACACGCTTCGATTTCATCGCGAACCAGCGCATAATCTGCCACCCAGTCATCCCATGGCACGGACTCATCGGGTGGCAACGTGGCCTGTGCAATACCTGCGACAATCGCTGGTTCTGACAGCAAGGTGTCGCTTGCGGGCCGGTGTTTGCCGCGTGATGCGTGCACGCAAGTTGTTGAATCTTCCATCGTCACAATCTGCGGGCCGGACGCCTGCATATCAATTTCCGAACGGACAAGCGTTGGCAGCAGATAGGTGTTTTCACCTGTGACAAGATGCGCACGATTGAGCTTCGTTGCGATCTGAACCGAAAGATCAATGCCGCGCCATTTTTCCTCCATCAACGCGCGTTCGGGAATGGCGCGCACGAAATTGCCGCCCAGACCAATGAAGGCACTTACCTTTCCTGCCACGATAGCCTCGCAGACCTCAACCGTGTTCATGCCGTCTTCGCGCGGCGGCTGGAACTGATACCGCGCGGCCATCTTGTCAAGCGGCACCAGATCGACCTTTTCTGCAATGCCGACCGTGCGCTGCCCCTGCACATTGGAATGCCCGCGCACCGGACAGACGCCTGCGCCAACACGCCCGATATTGCCGCGCATCAACAGCAGGTTTATCAACATCTGAACATTGTCTATGCCCAGTTTATGCTGCGTCAGACCCATGCCGTAAATCGCGATAACGGACCGCGCATTGGCATAGGTACGCGCTGCCTTTTCCAGATCAATGCGCTGTAACCCACAAGATCCAACGATCGCGGCCCATTCGGTCTGACGCAGTTTTTCTTCAAACTTATCAAAACCATGCGTGTGCTCGGCTATAAAGGCATGATCAAGAACCCGGGCGTCACCGTCGGCAATGGCCGCATCATCCCATTCAAGAAGCAGTTTCGCGATGCCCATCATTGCCGCAATGTCCCCCCCGGCGCGCGGCTGATAATATTGCGTTGCGATCTGTGTTGGCCTGTTGGTAACCATCTGGGCAGGTCGCTGCGGGTTTACGAATTCTTCCCAACCGCGTTCGCGCAGCGGGTTGAAGACAATGACCGGCACATTCCGCTCGCGCACCTTTTGCAGATTGTGCAGAAGTCGGGGCGAATTCGTGCCGACATTCTGCCCGAATGAAAGAATGCAGTCGGTCTTCTCATAATCCTCAAGCAACACCGTCCCAACCGGGGTGCCAATGCTTTGCGGCAATGCCACAGACGTGGTTTCGTGGCACATGTTGGAACTGTCGGGAAGATTGTTGCTGCCATAAAGCCGCGCGAGAAGCTGATACATGAACGACGTCTCCAGCGAAGCCCGCCCCGACGCATAGAAAACCACGCTGTCAGGATTGTACCCCCTGAGTTTCCCGCCAATTTCAGCAAAGGCCTGATCCCAGCTTACAGGCACATATTTGTCGCGGGTTGCGTCATAGCGCATCGGGTGGGTCAGGCGCCCTTCGTTTTCCAGTTCGTAGTCGGACCATGCCAGAAGCTCCGAAACGGTATGTTTTGCAAAGAATTCGGGCGTTGTCCGTTTTGCTGTCAGGTCCCAGAATGTCGCTTTCGCCCCGTTTTCGCAAAATTCTGCCGCATGGGGTTGGGCGGGCTTTGCCCATGCGCAGCTTGTGCACATGTAGCCACCGGTCTTGTTGTGATCGCGCACCAGACTTGCAGCAGTGGACCCGGCGCGCTGGTGCATGACGTGTTTGAAAAGTGATTTCACTGATCCCCATCCGCCGGCCGGTTGGCGATAGGGTTTATGGGTCGCGTCATCGGGCATGGCATCCTCCGGACATTGTCTGACCCGAACCGGCGCGACACTGTTTTGTTCCGATAGATAATCCGTCCGTGGCACCGGCGCCCTGCATATCGCAGGACCGCCAGCACCTCGCGTGCTGATCCCGCCTTGTGTCCGCCCCCGCCGGTTAAAGTATTTTTCGGCAGCCGATGTCATGAAACCAAACGCAGATGTGGAACAACTGTCCATTTGGATGGTTGCGTTCATTGCATCGAAAACGAGGGACGGTAAGTGAGTTCAACGCAAACGCCTTACGCATTGCCCTATTGCGGCCCTGCTCCAGATCCGGGGACGCTTGTTTTCGCATGGAATCTCGACCCCGTCCTTTGGGCAGCAATCGGGATTGGAACAGGGCTTGGCTTTATCCACCTGCACCAGACGACGGCAGGGCCAACCCGACAACGGGCGTTTGCGGGCGCTTTAGGGCTTGCGGTTGTTGCCTTCATATCACCGCTCTGCGCGCTGACTGTTGCGCTTTTCACGGCCCGCACACTGCACCACCTGATCCTGATCGGCCTTATGGCACCGCTTCTGGCCATCGCGCTGCCGCTGCGTCGCATCCCGGTGGGTGCCGCGTTCTTTGCGCTGTCGGTCGCACTCTGGGCTTGGCATGTGCCGGTTATCTACGCCGCCGCGTGGGATCATCCGACCCTTTACTGGGCGATGCAGGCGACCCTTCTGTTGCCCGCCTGGGCAGTCTGGAGCGCGGTTTTCGCGCCCCGTCGCGGGCTGGGCGGGGCGGTCGCTTCCGCCTTACCAGTTGCTGCATTTGCAGGGCAGATGGGGCTTATAGGTGCGGTCCTGACCTTCGCGCCCCGCCCGCTCTATCTTGAGCATCTGGTCTATACCGAAGCGTTTGGCCTGACCGCGCTGGCTGATCAACAGCTTGCGGGTCTTGTGATGTGGGTGCCCGGAATGCTGCCCTTCGCGCTTTTTGCTGCATTGACCCTGCGCGCGGCATGGACACACGAGGCGCGCATATGATCGCGCTGTTCAAGGCGATGCATGTCATCGGGCTGGTGGTCTGGTGCGCGGGCCTGATCGCACTGCCTGTCATTATACAAGCCTACGGTCGTGCCACCAATGTGCGCACCCAGACCGGATATTCCGAGTTTCGGCTGCTTACCCATCGCGGCTATGTCGAACTCGTCACACCCGCCGCCGTGATCGCTGTCGGGGCCGGGATCGTCCTGATTTTCATGCAGGAAATCCGCGACCCTTGGATGATGGCCAAACTTGTGGCGGTCGCAGGAATGGCCGTCTGTCACGCATGGATCGGGCATATGGTTTCAATGACCGGCGAAGAAAACGGGGCCTACCGGCTGCCCACCCCGATCCCGGTCCTCTTCGGCGCGGTCGGGCTGATGGGTGTGGTGCTGTGGCTGGTTCTGGCCAAGCCCGACCTCGCGCCGCTTGCCGGGTTTCTGCCCGACTGGCTGCGTCAGCCACTCGGTCGCGAACTGCCATCGTTCTTGGTCCCGATCTGATAATCAAAAACAAGTTTACCACCATGCCAACCCGTCATTGCTGTCATGCCCGCCGCCAGAAAGGAAAGCGCCAGCCCAAGGGGCAGGATCACCTCTTCTGGCGCGCCAATGCGGATCATCCAGTTCAGCCCGAGAATCGACAGAAGCGTCATGGCCAAAACAAAATGCGTCCAGCTTGCCGCACGATTGCGGATGCCCGGAACCATCAGCAATTCGACAGTGCCGGTAATTGCCGCGAGCACGGCCATCAGAAACGCCCCGAACGCCGCCCAGCCAGCGGCAATGGCCCAAAACACGTCCCCAGTCCACCAATACAGCAGGTCCGCGCCCAGCACGCTCATCGTCAGGGCTATGGGAAAAGCCACAAGCATGGCATGGATCGGATGACCGGCCAGCGCAATTTTCGATTCCTTCAGATGCAGCGCTCGCTTCTCATTCACCGGGTCAATGAACTCAATCTTGCTTGTGGCGTCAGGGCGGCTCATGAGCGTGCTCCATTTTCTGGGCGTCACCGTATCAAGCGTTTCGGGGCCGTAGCGGTTCCATTATTGCTTGCAGGGTGCGATGGTAATGTTTCCGCGCTGGCCCCTGCCGGTCCCGCCGCGCGTGATATTGCATGGCTGTGGTGGGCGTTTGCAGGGGCCTCGTTCGTGCTGACCGTGATGGTGGTCGTTCTGGTGGCGATGGCTTTTGGCGCGCCGCGTGTGGTCAATGAGCGGCGCTGGACATTCGGGCTTGGGCTGTGGTTCTCGCTGGCGATACTCAGCGTCACGCTTGCCGCCGGGATCTGGGTGGGTGAGCGCATTCTGCCACGCGACGACGGCGCGATGGAAATCCGCGCGCATGCCTTTCAGTGGGGGTTCGCGTTCACCCATCCCGGACCTGACGGCCCGGTTGAAACCGTGGACCTGCTGATCCTGCCCGCCGGAGAACCCGTTGATATAGTGATCACCAGCGAGGATGTGATCCATTCCTTCTGGGTGCCGCAGCTGGCGGGCAAGATGGACGCGGTCCCCGGCCACACCAACCGGCTGCGCCTGCGCGCGGATGCGGCGGGCCGGTTGGGCGGGCTGTGCGCCGAGTTTTGCGGCATCGGCCATACCGCGATGGAATTCGACGTGCTGGTAGTGCCAGCCGATGACTGGGACGCAGCACTTGCCGACCCTGACGCGGCCACAGCCGAAGTCACACCATTCGAGGAGCAGGCCGATGACTGACCTTGCCGCCAGCCCTGCCGCCGCAGATACCGGCCCAACCGACCGGAAACCGCGCGACGCCGCCGCAGCCATCCCGCCCAATCCGCCGCAGCGTGCGCTGACGTTGCACCGCGAGTGTGACCGCGTCTGGTCAAACGCGCCCGGCTGGTGGGGGCATGTGACGGCGGTAAACCACACCTCGCTGGGGTTGCGGTTTATGGGCACAGCGCTGGTTTTTTTTGCCATCGGGGGTGTTCTGGCAATGCTGATCCGCGCGCAGTTGTCCACGCCTGCCGGCGCGTTTCTGGATACCGAGCTTTATAACCAGATATTCACGATGCATGGCAGCATCATGATGTTCCTTTTCGCCATCCCGATGCTGGAAGGGCTGGGCATCTACATGCTGCCGAAGATGCTCGGGTCGCGCGACATGGCGTTTCCCCGTCTTACGGCACTTGGCTATTGGTGTTTTCTGTTCGGCGGGCTGATCATGATCACAGCGCTTTTGTTTGGCGTGGCCCCGCGCGACGGCTGGTTCATGTATACGCCGCTGTCCAGCGCCACCTATTCACCGGGCATCAACGCCGATGTCTGGCTTCTGGGCGTGACCTTTGTGGAAATTTCAGCGCTGGCCGCAGCGGTCGAGATCACTGTGACGATCCTGCGCCAGCGCGCGCCCGGCATGAAGCTGACGCAGATGCCGCTGTTTGCATGGTATATGCTGGGCACATCGGCAATGATGCTGGTGGGGTTTCCGCCCCTGATCCTTGCATCTGTATTGCTGGAGATCGAGCGCGCATTTGACTGGCCCTTTTTCGATGTGCTGCGCGGGGGCGATCCATTGCTCTGGGCGCATCTGTTCTGGCTGTTCGGTCACCCCGAGGTTTACATCATCTTCCTGCCCGCCGCAGGCGCACTTGCAACGATCATCCCGGTGATGTGCCGCACCGATATCGTGGGCTATGGCGCGATTGTCGCGGCGATACTGGCGCTGGTGTTCCTGTCATTCGGGCTTTGGGTGCATCACATGTTCACTGTGGGCATCCCGCATATGGCGCTCGCCTTCTTTTCGGCGGCCTCGCTTCTGGTGGCGATTCCGACTGCGGTGCAGATATTCGCCTGGATCGCAACAATGTGGAAAGGGCGCCCGCAGTTGGAACTGCCGATGTATTACATCCTCGGCTTTTTCCTGACCTTCGTGATGGGCGGGCTGACGGGTGTGATGCTGGCAGTGGTGCCATTCAACTGGCAGGCGCATGACACGCATTTTGTGGTGGCACATCTGCATTATGTTCTGATCGGCGGGTTCGTCTTTCCGCTTCTGGCGGCGGGGGCTTACTGGATGCCGCAGATCACAGGCCGCACCCGCGTCAGGGGCCTGGGCGAAGCCGCGTTCTTCACCATCCTGGCAGGCTTTCACGGCACATTCTTTCTGATGCACCTGACCGGGCTTCTGGGTATGCGCCGCCGGATTGATGTTTATTCCGGGAACCCCGAATGGATATGGCTGAACCTTACATCTTCGATTTTCGGCTTCGTCATGGCCATAGGCTTCGCGCTATTTCTGCTGGATATGATCTTGCAGACAACGCTGGGCCAGCGTGTGCCGCGCAATGTGTGGGGCGCGCCGACGCTTGACTGGGCGATGCCGCTTCCCGCGCCCGCGTATAATTTCGCCTCGCTGCCCAGCCGTTTTCATGCCGATGCGGGGGCCTCGGCCACGCTTGTGCCGCTTGCGCGCGGTAAGGGGCTGCTGCCCGGCGCGCCCCGCGACCGGCGCGAACTGCTTGTCACCAGCATTGGCAGTGCGCGCCTTGACCATGTGGCAATTCTGCCCGGAAATACCGCGCTACCGCTGGCCCTGTCGGCGTCGATTGGCAGTTTTGTGCTGCTGATGCTTGCCGGGCTGTACACACTCACGCCCCTGTCACTGGTGGTGGTCGCGGTGCTGATCTGGGTCTGGGTGCGCGGTTTTGTGATACGCACCGGCGACGCGCCGATTCCCGTTGCACCGGGAATCGAGTTGCCGGTTCAGACGCGGCGTCGCCGCACACTTGTCTGGAGTGGTGTGGTCTGCCTCTTGCTGGCAAATGGCACATTCTTCGCCTCGCTTCTGTTCGGTGTGGGCTTTTTGCATGTGGTGGCCGCCAACTGGCCGGCACCACCAGCGCAAGCCGATCAGGGGGCGGCGGCGGTTCTGGTGCTGGCAGTGGCTGTCGCAATGATCGTCGCGGCAGGGCTGGCGCGCCTCGCCGATGTCAGACAGCCACGCGACCTTAATGTGGGCGGGCTTGCGTTTTTGGGGGCTGCGGCCAATCTGGCTGCCCTTGCAGCGCTGACAGCCCTTGCATGGGGCTGGATGGATGACCCCACGCGCCATGCCCGCGATGCGTTGCGCGGGGTGCTTGCCGGATATGTCGGCCTGCACGCGCTGATCGGGGGCGGTTGTGCCGCGTTTGCATGGGACCAGACCCGCAGGGGCGAAATCAGCGCCGAGCATGCAGGTGCCCTGCCCGGCTGGCGGTTGTGGCAGGACTTCGCGGCAGCAATCACCGCAATTTCGGCCGCTGTCGTGATCGGACAGGGGGCATGGGGATGAAGTGGCTCGGGCTCTTTCTCGCCGGACCCATCATCTGGGCATTCGGTTTCTCACTCGTCTATGCGCTGCACGGCACGGGCTGCAATCTGGGCTGGACCGGGATCGATGTGTTAGGGTTCATCACCCTTCATCACCTCTTACTCTGGGCTGGTTGGCTGGCGGCGCTGTCGGCCAATCTCGGGCTGCTACTCTCGCGTCCGGCAGCGCCCGAAAACCGGCTGGCGCACTGGCTGCCGCGCGCTGGCGCATGGATCGGTTTGGGTGCGACCTTTTTCTCATTACTTCCGGTTGCGTTGACAAGCAGTTGCTAAGCGATCTGGCACGGGCGCTTGCGCCATATTCTTCACGAACGCACGGAACATTGAGCGTTTTGTGAAGTTAGTTGAAGTGTTGGCAATCAGAACGCTGCCGCGCTGGCACGCGCAATGCGGCGGCGCTTCGCGCTTTGGCGCGCAACCTGTTGTGAAACGTTTTGGGGTGAAACTTGTCCATTGGCGAAAACAGCATACCCATGAAGGGAAGTATTTGGGCCGTTGCACAGACCGGCGTTCCGGTCGCGGCCATCTTGCTGGCGGCCACAGCCCTTGCCGAACCGGACGACAGCGGCGATCCCAATGCCGCGCACGGCGAATATGTCGCGCGGGCGGCAGGCTGCATGTCATGTCACCAGGAAGACCTGTCGGGCGGCTACCGCGTCGAAACCCCGATGGGCACAATTGTCGCCAGCAATATCAGCCCGTCGCAGGACTACGGCATCGGGGGCTATAGCCGGGATGATCTGGCTAATGTTCTGCGCCGTGGTGTGGCCCCCGACCGCCGCCTGTATCCCGCCATGCCCTATGCGTCCTATCGGGGCATGACGGATGCGGATATCGACGCGCTTTACCTTTGGCTGATGGAACAGGACGCCGTCGATGAGGCGCCTGAGAACGAAACCGACCTGCCCTTTCCCTTCAACATCCGCACCGGGGTGATCGCGTGGAACTGGCTGTATCTGGACGACCGCGATCTGCCCCGACATGATGATCCGGTGCTGGCGCGTGGCGCATATCTGGTTAATCATCTGGGGCATTGCGGCGAATGCCATACCCCGCGTAACGATTTCTTTGCCATGCAGGATGATCTGTATCTTGCGGGCGAGGTGATAGACGGATGGCTGGCCCCGAACCTGACATCAGATCCGGTCAGCGGCATCGGGGAATGGTCCGGGCAGGACATCATCGACTATCTGAGCAAGGGGCACGCCGGAAATGTCGTGCAGGCCGCGGGACCGATGGCAGAATTCGTGCAGCACGGAACCAGCCACCTGGAAGAAGGCGACCTTGCGGCGATTGCGGCCTATCTTAAAACCATCCCCCCCATTGCAAGCGGCATTCAGGACGTGCCCGTAATCCCCCCCGAGGGGGAGAGGGTGACGCCACAGCATCAGTATCATCAGATCCGCATTGAGATGGCCACGGCCATGGCGCGCGAGGATCTGACAGAACCTGAGCAATTATATCTTGATCATTGCGCCGCGTGCCACGGCGTCACCGGGCAAGGCCAGCCGCAGGCCTATTATCCGCCGCTGAACCAGAATGCAGCACTTCGTCGCGCGGATACGACCAATCTTTTGCAGGTGCTTCTGCATGGGGTGCCAGCAGGCAAGCTGGCCCGCGCGCCTGCAATGCCCGGGTTTGCAGACGAATTTAGCGATGCGCAGATTGCCATGATCGCCAATTACACCCGCGCCACCTTCGGCGGGCGGCAGGACAGCGCATTGACCGCCGCGCATGTCACAAGCATCCGCGAGGATGAAGAAGAAATGCCCGCGCCGTTGCGCATTCTGCAACTGGCTGCGTGGGCGGGGCTGATCGGTGCGCTTGCGCTGATTGTGGCGGGGACAATGTTTTTCTGGTGGCGCGCACGGCTGCGCGGTTTCAAACGGCAGGAGAGTTGAGAGCATGGCCAAAACACCCTTCACCCCAAGCCGCCGCCAATTGCTGGCGATGATCGGGCAGGTTGCCGGGGCAGGCGCGATGTATCAGGCCATGACCAGCCTGGGGTTTGCAGCCGAATCCGGCTATCGTGGCGCGCTTGATCTGCAAGGGCCACGACAGGGGCGTCGCGTCCTGATCCTTGGTGCCGGGGTTGCAGGTATGCTTGCGGCCTATGAGTTGCGCCGCGCGGGCTATACCGTGAAAATCCTGGAATATCAGGACCGCATTGGCGGGCGTTGCCTGACCCTGCGCGGCGGCGACCGGTATACTGAAATGGGCGGGCATGAAATTACCTGCGATTTCGAAGGTGACGGGTATTTCAACCCCGGCCCGTGGCGGCTGCCCATACATCACCGCGCGGTGTTCGACTATTGCCAAAGGCTGGGTGTGCAGATGCAGCCCTTCATCAACAAGAACAACAAGGCCTATCTGCATTCTTCCAGCGCATTTGGTGGCCAGCCGCAGCGCATTGGCCATGTCGAGAAGGATATGCGCGGTCATGTGTCCGAGTTGCTGGCCAAATCGCTGAACCAAGGCGGACTGGATGAAGCCGTCAACCTTGAGGACCGCGAAAAGCTGTTGGAGGGCCTGAAGGAATGGGGGGTTCTGGACAGCGATTACAGCTACCGCGTCAGCGACGATCTGGGCGAGGTCCGCGGCTGGGAAATCCGCCCCGGTGGCGGGCTGATGGCGGAAAAGAAGCCTTCGCATCCGATCGATCTGTCGCCGCTGCTGCATTCAGGGCTTTGGGACCAGTTGTTCAACTTCCACGGCTACCGGTTCGAGCCGCCTATGTTCGAGCCGGTGGGGGGTATGGACAGAATCTCGGACGCCTTCGCGCGC
The DNA here is from genome assembly GCF_029581395.1 of Roseinatronobacter sp. S2. Taxonomy (GTDB): domain Bacteria; phylum Pseudomonadota; class Alphaproteobacteria; order Rhodobacterales; family Rhodobacteraceae; genus Roseinatronobacter. The sequence continues at coordinate 445,526 of NZ_CP121115.1, forward strand.
GAAGTGGCCGATGTGATCCAGCTGAATGCCCGCGTCACCACAATAGCGCAGAACGACGATGGTGTGACCGTCACCTACGAGGATGGCGGTCGCGGCGGCACGGTGCGTCAGGAAAGTGCCGACTGGTGCATCTGCACCATCCCGCTGTCGGTACTGGTGCAGCTTGATGTCGATTGCTCGGATGCGCTGCGCAAGGCGATTGCGGCGGTGCCGTATGCGTCTGCCTTCAAGGTTGCGCTGGAATTCAGGCGCCGGTTCTGGGAACAGGATGACTGGATCATGGGCGGGATCAGCTATACTGATCTGCCGTTGGTTCAGATTGCATATCCCAATTACGGGTTCCTGTCCGAAGGACCGGCGGTCTTGCAGGCGGCGTATGACACGGCGACAGCGGGGCGCAATTTCACCTATTCATGGTCCAGCATGACCCCGCAGGAACGCATTGATGCGGCCCTTGCGCTGGGTCGCCATATCCATCCGCAATATGACGCCGAATTCATGTCCGGCACATCCTGGGTGTGGCACCGCGTGGACTGGTCTTTGGGCTGCTACGGCGAATGGACTGATGACCTGCGCGATGTGCACTACAAGACGCTGTGCGAAATCGACAACCGGCTGGTGCTGGCGGGCGAACATTGCTCGCATATCCCGGCATGGCTGGAAGGGTCGCTGCTCTCGGCGCTTGATGCGATCAGGCGTCTGGATGAAAGGGAGAACGCGTAAAATGTTGACCCGACCCCTTCTTGCAGTTGTCGCGTTGTTCCTGTCGGCCACCGGATCGCAGGCTCAGCAAGCCGCCGGTCCATCCGAAGTAACTGACATTGATAGCCTGCTGGAACGCTTTTCAGAGGATTCCGAGAAATTCACCCAGACAGAGGGAGAGGCGCTTTACCGCACCACCTGTCAGGCCTGCCATATGGAAGACGGACAGGGCGACGCGGGGGCAGGCGCGCATCCGCCCCTTGCGGATAATCCCAAGATGATTTCAAAACATTTTATCGCAGGCGTTATCCTGACCGGGTATCACGGAATGCCGGGTTTCAGTGACATGATGTCGGATGCGCAGGTTGCGGCCGTGACAAATTATGTGCGCACACATTTTGGTAACACCTACCCCGACCCGATAACCCCTGAACAGGTAGAGGCCCTGCGCCCACCCGAGGACGCGGATTGAGCACCTATCCACGCTTCTGGCGAACCCGTTGATAAGTGATGAGACCAAAGAGCAGCGCTTCGATCAGCGCAGAATACTGCGCGCGCCTGCGCCCTTCAAATGACGGCACCTCTGGTTTTGGTCGCGTCCTGCCCAATGCCAAGACAAGAAGCCCAGACCCAAGAAACAGAGCCGCACATACAAGCGTTGCAATTACAGGGGAAAACTCAGCCGCGATGACCATCCAGATCGCGGCAACCAGAAACCCTGCCACGATCCTCAGCAAAATGAGCCCCGCCACTCCCAAAAGGGCGCGGCGCTTGTGCCAATCGAGCAGCGCCTTGATTTCCTGCTGCGAGAACAGACAGCATCAACGCCGCGACATGGCTTTGGCCAGAAGGAACCCAGCGCCTGCAGCAAGGGCAAGTGCGACAGCAGGGCGCTCCTGCGCAAAGGCTTCGGCATCTTCCAGTACGCCCTCGACATGATCTGCGGCGTATTCCATCTGCTCGCTCGCGCCGTCCGCCGCCTTGCGGCCGGTCTTGCGCACGCGCGCGACCGTATCGCGCATGGAATGCTCCCCTGCCCTGAGCGCGGTTGCCGAAAGCTCTGCAACGTCACTTTTCAGGGCGTCAACTTGCGCTTTCAACTCTTCATAAGATTTCTCTGTCGTTTGTGCCGCTTTTTTCGCGGGGCCTTCCGTGCTGTCTTTCTTTCTGTTGGCTGCTTGCTCTGCCATATTACCTCCTTCGGCATTTCCGGTAGGCTTCAACAAGGACAGCATGGCCAGATGGCCATGCCGAGTTCGCTCTCACATTCTGAAGGCCCAGTCATCGAACTCTTTTTCGGCCTCTTCCTTGGCGACGCCGTATCTTTCCTGAATCTTGCCGACAAGCTTGTCACGCTTGCCTTCAGCCTGATCCAGATCATCATCTGTCAGCTCGCCCCATTGCTCTTTGGCCGCGCCTTTCAGTTGCTTCCATTTGCCTGCAATTTTATCATCATTCATCATGCGCCCTTTCCGCTTCTTCAGGATATGCTGCTAACCAGAAACAGGGCGCTTGTGTTCCGCCTCGGCGCAGAAAAAATCCACCACCCGTATCAGACCGGTTCGCGAGAAATTCAGGAACATTTCCGCCATCCGGCGAGTCTGGACGAACCTCAAGGAAGGATTCACGTCAGCGGAGTGCACAATCCTGGCCAAGCCAACACTTGTGATCCATCAGCTATCTTTTCGCATAAACATGCGCATAGGCGAGTGCCACAAGGGCGCCCCCGATCAAATTCCCGATTGTTGCGGGCACCAGATTGGCCACAATGCCAAAGAACGAGATTTGCGCAGCCGAGACATCTGTCACCATCTGAACCAGATAGGCGTAAGGAAGAAGATACATATTGGCGACGGAATGCTCTAGCCCTGCGGCGACGAATGCCGCTATGGGCAGCAACAGGCCTACGAATTTCTGGGTAACCGTCTGGCCGCCCAAGGCCATCCAGACCGCCAGACAGACCAGTATGTTGGCTAGAATGCCGCTGGCAATCACGGTGCCAAAGGACTTCCCGACTTTTGTGAGTCCGAGGTCGAGCGCCGCGCGACCCACGGCCCCCTCGCCTGCCTCATGCACACCGGCCCCGATTACGACCACCGCCAGCAGGAGGGAACCGGCAAGGTTCGCAAGCCACACGATCAGCAAAGCACGCGCCGCAGCGCGCATCGCGAGGTCCTTTGCATAGATCGGCCCTGTCATCAGGGTGTTGCCGGTGAACAACTCGGCACCGGCAATCAATACCAGGGCCAGACCAAGCGAGAAGACCACCCCTGCCAACACCTGCGCGACACCAAATGGCAGCCCATCCGCCCCTGCAAGCGCGATAATCGCAAACAATCCGCCCAACCCCACATAGACCCCTGCCAAAACACCCAGCACGATCATTGAACCCAGCGGCAACTTCGCCTTGTCTGCAACCTCTGCGAAGACCTTCGTTGTCAGGTCGGGGGGTTCCGGAAGCTTGGATACTTCAGCCATCCTGCGCCTCGCGGTCCGCGGCGGACTTGATCTGAACGTATTCTTGCACGATTGCGGCAAAGGCCCAGCTTTGGCTTGCAGCAGTGGAATGCAGCATGTCACCCTCCAGAAATGAGGTTCCGCCTTGTCACCCCTCCGGTGTCAGCCGCAAGACTTCGCCATCTTCATGTTCCGTCAGCGCCCATAGCGCGCCATCAGGCCCCACCTGCACGTCCCGGATGCGGCGACCGATCTCGATGAATTCATCATCCGCGACGCTGCCTTCCTCAAGTCGCACGCGCACGATGCCTTCGGTCACCAGGCCGCCGATCAGCATGTCGCCTGTCCATTCGGCAAACTCCGTCCCGACAGGCACGAAGGTAAGCCCGGACGGCGCGACCGTGTCCTCGAAGATGTGAACCGCCGGGATCATGCCTTCCATGGCCGTCCCTACGCCCAGGGGCGCACCCGAATAATCGCTGCCGCCAGTGGTAAGGGGCCAGCCATAGTTGTTGCCAGCTTCAATCAGGTTAATTTCATCCCCGCCAAGCGGGCCATGGTCCGATGACCACAGTTCTTGCGTTGTCGGGTGCACGCCAAGCGCCTGAATGTTCCGGTTCCCGATGGAATAAAGGTAAGGATCAGGCTCGCCGGGGTCTTCGTCTTCCTCGTCGGTTGCAAATTCGGGATTGTCGTCATGCGGGGTTCCTTCATCCGTCATGCGCAGGACAGACCCCGCCTGATCGGTGGCATCCTGCGCGCGCGAAATGTTGCGCCGCTCTCCGATGGTCAGGAACAGGGAATTGTCAGAAGGGTCAAAGGCCATGCGACCGCCAAAATGCAGCGCGCTGGCATCCTGATCTTCTTCCTTCATGACGAAGATATCCTCGATATCCTCTATCCGGATATCGCCATCGTCATTGGCGACCGTGCCGCGAACAACGACAACGGCCGCCCCGTGATCAGTTTCCCGCGAATAGCTGATATAGACCCAGCCGTTTTCATCGAACTCCGGATGCTGCACTATATCAAACAGGCCCGCCTGACTGCGTCCGGTCTCGCCCTCGGGGCGGAAAAGATCCTCTGCCTGCCAGATGACGTCTGACAGGTCACCGTCAATGGTGCCGGGGTTACGCTCGGTCACAAGGTAGCGGTCGTCGGAAATGAAAACCATACCCCAAGGGTGCTCCAGCCCTTCGGCGATAGTCTCCACCTCAAGGGTATACAGGTCTGATTCAACGGACCCATATTCCGCAATGACAGGAAAGGCCATTGAAATAGCCAGTGGGGAAACCAGCGTTGCGCGCATGAGTGGTGTCATTGAAAATCTCCTACGAAGCAGTGTCTAGCGCGCAATCCAACTTATCCGTTTCGGAATTGTTCCATCATTCTGCGAACACGCACCGCAAGTTCGACACGGGTGAACCCGGACCGCGCGCGGGATTCTACGCACCGCATTGCCGCTGCGGGCCTCAGGCTCAAGGGAACCTCGGCCACCTATAAACGTTCCTGATATGAAGGCGGTTGTGACCGCCCAAGCCTTGAGCACAACACCACCTGGAGAAAATCCATGCGCGTAGAATTAACCGTTAACGGCGCAGTTCACCCGCTCGACATCGATCCGCGCACAACGCTTCTTGACGCGCTGCGCCACCATCTTCGCCTGACAGGAACCAAGAAGGGTTGCGACCACGGGCAATGCGGGGCATGCACCGTTCTGCTCGATAGTCGGCGCATCAATGCCTGCCTTGCATTGGCCGTAATGCATGAAGGGTGCGACATCACCACAATCGAGGGCTTGGGCACCCCCGAAGCGCTGCATCCGCTTCAGGCCGCCTTTGTGAAACACGACGGCTATCAATGCGGCTACTGCACGCCGGGGCAGATCACGTCAGCAACAGCAATGCTGCGCGAAGTGGCTGACGGTTGGCCCAGCCACGTTTCCCCAACACTTGACGGGCCGGTTCATCTGTCTGATGTCGAAATATCCGAACGTATGAGCGGAAATCTTTGCCGTTGCGGGGCCTATACGGGTATCAACAATGCAATCCGCGAGGTGGCAGACCCGGACAACGCGGAGGCCGCCGAATGAAACCTTTTGGCTACGTCCGCCCTGATACTATTGCCGCGGCAGGCAAGGCCGCCCAAAGTGGCGCGGCCTTCATCGCTGGCGGGACAAACCTGATTGACCTTATGCAACATGAGGTGATGACACCGCAGCGTCTGGTCGATATTTCGCGGCTTGATCTGCGCGGAATTCAGGGCACGGCGCAAGGCGGGCTGCGGATCGGGGCGCTTGTCACCAATGCAGATCTGGCTGCGGACGACCGCGTCCGGCGCGATTATCCGGTTCTTGCGCGTGCCCTGCTTGCGGGTGCATCGCCGCAGTTGCGCAACAAGGCCACAACGGGCGGGAACCTGCTACAGCGCACGCGCTGCTACTATTTCTACGACCCCTCTCAACCGTGCAACAAGCGCCAACCGGGAAGCGGATGCGGTGCCATCACCGGCGTCAACCGCATTCATGCAGTTCTGGGCGCAAGCGCGCATTGCATCGCCACACATCCCAGCGACATGGCCGTGGCCCTTCGCGCCCTTGACGCCGAGGTTGAGACGAAAACCCCCGACGGCGCACAGCGGCGATTCCCGCTTGCGGATCTGCACCGCCTGCCGGGCGGCACCCCCGAGCAAGAGACCGACCTTGCACAGGGGGAGTTGGTGACCGCCATCATCCTGCCGCCCGCCAAGACCGGATGTCAGGACTATCGCAAGGTGCGCGACCGCGCGTCCTATGCCTTTGCGCTGGTGTCGCTGGCCAGCGTGATCGAAATGCAGGCCGACCGCATTGCGTCCGTCGCGCTTGCGATCGGGGGGCTGGCGCACAAACCGTGGCGCGACCCCTTGGTCGAGCAGGTTTTGACAGGCGAAGTCCCATCCGAGGCGCTGTTCGATCACGCGGCTGACATATTGCTGCGCGACGCAAAGGGGGCGGGCAGCAATGATTTCAAGATACCGCTGACGCGCCGGGTGCTGAAAGCCGCGCTGCGCGATGCAACACGCTCGGAGATGCCGACATGAGCACCAAATTCAAGATGGACGCTCCCTGTCCGCGCCTGCTGGATCAGATGGCGCAAGGTGTGATCCACCTTCCGCTTGATCGTGTGGAAGGGCCGGTTAAAGTCACTGGCCGCGCAACATATGCAGCCGAGCGTGCGCTTCCCGATCAGGCCGAGGGCGTGCTGGTGCGCGCGACTATCGCCCAAGGCCGCGTTATCGGAATGAACAATGATGCGGTCCACGCCCTGCCCGGCGTGCTGGGCGTCTTTGCGGACGAACGGTTCCTGCGCAACCCCGCACAGGGCGGCGCCGGAAAGGCACCTGTTCAAGGTGTGACGGACGTGTTCTATCATGGTCAGCCGGTCGCCCTTGTTGTGGCTGAAAATCTGGAACAGGCCCGCCATGCCGCCGCCAGCTTCAGGCTGCACTATGATGAAGTTGCAGCGCAAGTTGACCCTGATGCGGCGACAACGATTGAACGACCCGACGCGCACAAACTGGAGCAGGGTGATTTCGACCACGCCATGGCGCAGGCGCACGCGACCGTGGACCAGATTTACACGACAGCACCGCACCACGCGGCAGCAATGGAACTGCACGCCTCGGTTGCAGAATGGACGGATGGATGCCTTACGCTGCATGGCGCATTCCAGATGCTCAAATACAACCGGGCGGAACTTGCCGATGCACTGGGCATTGCGCCCGAACAGGTGCGGATACTTTCGCCCTATGTGGGTGGGGGGGTCGGCTCCAAACTCGGCATCTCGCCCGAGGCGGTGGCCGCCGCGATTGCAGCGCGCGCGCTGGGTCGGCCCGTCAGGGTCATGATGACGCGCAAGCAGGCCTTTACAATGACCACCCACCGCACGGCCACGCGCCAGCGGCTGCGCCTGGCGGCTGATGCGCAGGGACACCTGAGCGCTATCGGCCACGAAGATCGCGTCTATAACCTGCCGGGCGAGAGTTTCAGCGAACCGACAGCGCAGTCCACGCATTTTCTTTATTCCGGTGCGAACCGCCGGATGGCGCAGCAACTGGTGCGGGTGAACCGCCCCTGTGCCGGTTCCGTCCGCGCACCGGGCGAGGCGGTGGGAATGCTTGCGCTGGAAGCGGCTATGGACGAGTTGGCCCAGACACTTGGCATCGACCCTGTGGAGTTACGCAAGCGCAACATCCCCGAACGGCACCCCGAAACGGGCATTCCATTCTCTGCACGGCGCTTTGCCGCTTGTATGGACAAGGGTGCGCGCCTCTTTGGCTGGGGAACCCGCAACCCCGCGACAGGGAAGCGCAGCGAAGGCGAATGGCTGATCGGTCTTGGCATGGCGGCTGCTGCGCGGGTCAACATGGTCTCTGCCTCTCGCGCGCGCGTTACGCTGCGGTCCGACGGCATCGCGCTGGTCGAGACGGACATGACCGATATCGGCACCGGCACATATACAATCCTTGGCCAGATTGCCGCTGAAATGCTGGGTTTGCCGTTGGCGCAAGTCGAGGTTCGCCTTGGCGACACAGACTTGCCGCCTTCGGCAGGATCAGGCGGCTCTCACGGGGCATCGTCCGCAGGCTCATCCGTGTTTCTGGCCTGCGAAACCCTTCGCGCGCGGCTTGCAGAACGTCTGGGCTGCGCCCCGGAAGACCTTACGCTGAAGGACGGCGTTGCCATCGGTGCAAACCATAGGGTCCCCTTGAAAGAGATGCTACCGGACGGTCTGATGTCCGAAGAAGGCCATTTTGAACCGGGCGCGACCAGCAAGCAGACAAGCCAGGCATCCTATGGTGCCTTTTTTGCGGAAGTCGGTGTGAACAGAATAACAGGCGAGGCCCGCGTGCGCAGAATGCTTGGCACCTTCGCCGCCGGGCGTATCCTGAACGAAAAGACCGCGCGTTCACAATGTCAGGGGGGTATGATCTGGGGCATCGGCGCGGCCCTGACAGAGGAGATGATGTTCGATCCGTGCGACGGCCATCCGGTCAATAACGATCTTGCCGAATATCACTTGCCGGTAAACCGCGACTGCCCGCAGATTAAGGTGCATCTGCTTGAAGATCGCGATGACATGGCCTGCCCCATCCAGTCAAAGGGTATAGGCGAGCTTGGTATCTCCGGCGCGGGCGCTGCCGTTCTGAACGCGATCCATAACGCAACGGGTATTCGCATACGCAGCTATCCCGCAACGCTGGACAAGATACTCCCACACCTGCCCGATTGACGGGGGCACGCCAGACCTGCGGACAGGAACGAAGCACGGCAAGGCCTGCCTCCCCCTCCCTTGCTAGATCCGTCGGAACACGACACACGTTAGCCAGCTTATATCGCATATATCCCCGTGCAGCTGGCCATCGGCGGCTTGGGGCGTTGAGTGGCGACATTTGTCTGCCGCTCGCGCAGAAACGCCCCCCCTCAAAAACCGTCCCAAACCCCCGGTGTTGTGGCAAGTTCCAGAAGGTTCCCGTCAGGGTCGCGGAAATACAGACTATGCCCGCCGTTTTTCCAGTCAGATGTCCCCACTATGGTTATGCCATGCGCGGCCAGATGTGCACGCCATGGCTGCATTTCATCTGGCGTGACGGCAAAGGCTATGTGCAACTGTCCAGACCCGTCATGTGGCGGAATCACCCCGCCGGGTGTGTGAACAGGTTCGGTCGTGGCACCGCGAACAAACAACAAAAGCACGCTGCGGCCATTGATATTGTAGGCGCACATCCTGTCATCTGCATGCAGAACAGGCAGACCCATGATACCCTCATAGAACGCGGTCGCGCGCTCAAGGTCATCGACATAAAGCGCCGTTTCGAGGATGGAATGTATCTTTGGCATGGTTGAACCTCTTTCGTTTGTGGTTGCAGATAAAACTACGCCTGTCGCAGCACATTAAAGTCTATCATCGCGCCCTGCCCGCTTGTCGCGACGGTTGCCGTCCCACGCCAGCAGCGCAGGTGTCAGCAGGATCGTGATGACACTGGAAAACACCAGTCCGCCCACAATGGCCGTGGACAGCTGAACCCAGAACTGCCCCGACGGCGCCCCGACAAACAGATCCCGCCCGAAGAAATCCACCGTCAGCCCCAACACCAGCGGCATTAATCCGACCACTGTGGTCACGGCGGTCAGCAGCACCGGACGGAACCGCTCTCCACCCGCCCGAAAGGCAGCTTCTGCCGGCGGCAAGCCGTTTGCGTGGTGTTCATTATAGGCGTCAATCAGCACGATGTTGTTGTTCACCACGATCCCCGCCAGCGCGACAATGCCAATCCCGCTCATCACCACCGAAAATGCCTCTTGGCGGATGACCAGCGCCAGCAGCACACCCGCCAGTGAAAAAATGATCGCTGACAACACCAGAATGCTTTGGAAAAAACTGTTGAGTTGGGTCAGCAGGATGGCGAACATCAAAAAGACAGCGACGATGAACGCGGTGATCAGAAAAGTTATCGCTTCCTGCTGGTCCTCGATCTCGCCTGCGAAACGGATGTCGACCCCGTCGTTGAAATCCTCTGCATCGATGATACGCTGTAGCACCGCGATTTCCTCGGCCACAGTGGTGCCTGCCGCGATACCCGCCGAGATGGTCTGCACATTGCGCGCGTCGACACGGGTGATCACCGGCGACGCCGGTGCGGCGGTAATGGTCACAAAATTGGCGATCGGCACCATACCGGCCTGTGTCGCGATACGCAGAGTGCTAAGCTGGGCGAAGGTGCGCTCCTCTGCCGGATAGCGCAGGCGTATATCAACCTCGTCTGGGGCAAATGCGGGCAGATAGGTGCCCAGCGTGACACCGCGCGTAAGAAGCTGAACAGTGCTGCCCAGCGTGTCGATATCGACGCCGTAGCGCGCGGCCTGTTCGCGGTCGACCTGAATGCGAACCTCGGGGCTGGGGTCTGGCACGTCGCTTGTGATGTCGGTGAACGTGCCACGCTGTTCCATCAGGCGTTGCAGGCGGCGCGCGGCATCGGGCAACAGCGCACGGTCCTGCGCCGCGACCTCTATCTGGATTGGTCGCGCCTCTCCCGGCCCCGCTTCCTGTGCTTCGACCAGCACACGGATGCCCGGAAGCTCCTGCGTGCGGGCACGCATTGTGTCGATGATCTCGGAAACCGGGGCGCGGATGCGCCAGTCGGTGAAATCGATTTGTAACGTTCCAATGGTGTTTGGGGCAAGATTGGATTGCAGGCGCTCCTCAATAGTCCCGATGGTGCGCGCATAGACAGTGTTGACGCCATCCATGCCGATGATGCGGTTTTCCACCATCCGCACCAGACGGTCCGCCTCATGCACCGAAAGGTTACCGTCGGCTTCTATCTGGACCTGCGCGCGGTCCGGCTCCACAGCGGGAAAAAACTCGACCCCGCGCCCAAGGGCGGAATAGACAGCAAAAGACACCACCAGCGCAAGCAGGCTGACGCCAAGCGCAAAACCCGGCCGCGCGATAACATAGGTCAGTATGCGGTCATAAAAGGCCGGACGTGCCGCCGAGTCCGACACCCCGGATGATGACACCCGACGCGCGTAAAGCGAGCCGATCAGCGGCACAAAGACCAGCGCCATCAACAGCGAGGCCGAGAGCGTGACAATGACGGTAGCAGGCAGGTAGAACATGAACTGCCCCGCGATGCCCGGCCAGAACAGAAGCGGGACAAACACCGCCAGCGTGGTTGCAACAGCCGCCGTAATCGGCCAGGACATACGCTGCGCCGCCTTCAGAAACGCCTCTCGCTGCGAAAAGCCCTCGGCGCGGTAGCGCTCTGCCAGTTCCACGACAACGATGGTGCCATCAACCAGCATACCCACCACAAGGATCAGGCCGAACAACACCACGATGTTAAGCGTGAAACCGAACAGGTTTATAGCCAGAATACCGCCAAGAAATGCACCGGGGATTGCCACGGCGACCAGAAGCGACGCGCGCAGCCCAAGCGCCAGAAGCGTGGTCAGCATTACCAGCAGCACCGCCGCAATGACATTATTTTCAAGATCACTGAGCAGGGTCTGGATGTCTTCGGCCTGATCCTGCAGGAAGCTGATCTGCACCGCATCACCCCAGTCGCCACGCAGATCCTCGGCCGCTGCGCGCACTGCGTCCACGGTATCAATGACATTGGCGCCTGCAGTCTTTGATATGTCCAGCCCGATGGTTGCCTGACCGTCAAGGCGCGCAAAACTGACCGGGTCCTGAAATGTCTGGCGCACCTCGGCCACGTCCTGAACGCGCACTACGGTGCCGTTGCTGACCTGCACAGGCATGGTCAACACATCCGCCACCGTTTCCACAGTGCCCGGAATAGCCACCCCTATATTCCCCGCGCCGGTGTCGAAGGCACCGGCAGGAACAAGCTGATTGTTGTTTTGCACAACCTGGCTTATTTCCTGTGTGGACAAACCATAAGACTGCATCGCCAGCGGGTTCACGATAATTTCCATCAGATCATCGCGCGCACCACTCAGATTGGCCTCCAGCACGCCGGTCAGTCCCTCAACCCGGTCCTGCAATTCGCGCGCCATCGCAATCAACTCGCGCTCCGGCACATTGCCCGACAACGCCACGGTCAGGATCGGGAACAGCGACATGTCAACTTCGTTGACGACAGGCGGGTCGGCACCAGCGGGCAGCGCGGGCTGCGCATTGTCGGCTTCATCGCGCACGCTTTGCAGGGCTGTCTGTTGATCGAAGCCCGGCGTGAATTCCAGCGTCATGCGGGCGAACCCCTCTCCCGCGTCGGCGCGCATCTCGCGCAATCCCGCCAATCCCTGAAACTGCCGTTCCAGCGGCTCGACCAGCAGTCTTGCACTGTCTTCGGGCGAAATGCCGGAATAGGACACATTCACAATAAACACCGGAATATCAATTTCGGGCGTCGCCTCTTTGGGGATGGTCACATAGGAATATCCGCCAGCCAGCAGGGTCAGCACCAGCAGCAAAAGCATTGTCCGCATGCGGCTGAAGGCCGCGTTGATCAGCCCATGCATCAGTCATCCTCCGCAGGGGCGGCATTTTCAGAACCGGCCTCCGGTTCGTGCGGCACTTCGGCGGGTGCGGCATCATTGTCGGGTATATCGCCCAGATATTCGGGGGGCGTCTCAGTGACAGTGACCCGCTGGCCGGGCGCTAGGCTGCCCTGACTGATGGTGACGATCCGCGCGCGGTCCGCCAGGCCGGTGATCCAGACACCATCGCCGCGGGCGCGCACCACCTCGACAGGGAGGAACGCAATCCGGTCGTCATCATCCACCACATGCACGCCCAGCCGGCCCTGTTCATCCAGACGCCCCAGCGCCGGTGAAACCCTGTGCGCGCTGACAGTCTCGAACGGCAGAACGACCTCGGCGCTTAAGCCCGAAGGCAGCGCGCCATCGCTGTTGTCCATTTCCACCTCGACGCGGAAGGTGCGCGTCGCCGCATCTGCCACTGCGGAAACGAAGCGCACTTCCCCCTCTTGCGCGCCGCCACCGATAAAGCGCACCAGCGCCGGCATCCCTGTGCGGATGCCCTGAATGGCCGTTTGCTGAACCTGCACCGACGCAATCAGCCGCGCATTATCCACCACTTCCAGAACTTCCCCGCCAACACTGACATAGCTGCCAATATCGGTGATAACCTCGTTAATGACGCCATCTATGGGTGCGGTCAGTTCGGTATTGGCGATTTCCAGTTCGATGGTCTGCAACTCGGCGCGTGCGGCCTCCAACTCGGCGCGTCGGGCCTGCGCTTCTGCTTCGGTGCCGATGTCGCGATCCGCAAGTCCGCGCGCCGCATCATAGTCGCGACTGGCAGACGCGACCTGCGCTTCGGCCCGCGCCAGCCTTGCCGTGCGGTCATCAGCCGACACCCGCCCGACGCGGTCGCCGCGCGACACATGACTGCCTTGCGCGGCAATCTCTTCGATAATCCCGTCCACACGCGCGCGTAGAATAGTGACCTGAACCGGTTCCACATCCCCGTACAGCACCAGTTCAAGCGTGATGTCCTCGGCCTCGCTCCAGCTTGCTGCAACGCGTGGCACCCGTTCATCCTCCGGTTCCGGTGCTTGCACCTGCTCACGGAACAGCATGCCGCGTCCGATCCACACGGCGATGACCAGTATGATCGCGACAAATACGACCGATGTCGGGTTGATCAATCTGCGCATCGTCTCACTCTGCTCCACATGTCACACAAATTGAATTTCACAAGACATCAGCTTATCCAGCATTCAGCGACTTGCGCATCGTTCGTTGCCAAGGCATGGCAAGTGGTCTGTCACAAACGTGACAGCGGGCCCCCGTGCGCCCGTGATCACGCACGAGGATTCCAGCCTGCGGCTGGCGCAACAAACTTCAGCCTGTTTCCAACCTCAAGCCAGACGACATGGCAGATCACTCCTTCGCAGGGGTTAAACCCGAACCCTTCAGCGCTAACGCAACGGACCGCCTGCACGCATCTTGTTGTCAGAACTCGATTGCGCGGGCTTAGGTTCCCTTTATTCCGAAGTTACCACTTGCACGATGTTTTCAGCTTAGGGGACAGAACCGGCCAATATTTGTCGGCCCAGTGCCTGCCGTTCTCAGCCCTTGCTGGGCCGACCGAACCCACCCAGAATACGCGAGCCCGCCAGAAGGAGCACCAAAAAGACCAAAGACAGCGCTGCCGGCATATCCGCCACCCCCAGCCACAAAAAAACCGAAACGCCGCATCCAATCAGCACAATCCCTGAAAGGGTAGCGCCCCGACCGCCCGACTCTGGTCGCGGCGCGGAACCGTCTGAATCTTCAAACCGTCCCACGACGGCGACAAAGCCCGCCAGCACGACCGCGAAGGCCAACACCCAAAGCGGCTGCTGCGCCCACCATCCCTGCCCGCCATCCTAGTATTTCCGCCCATCGTTGGCATTTCGATGCGCTGCCCCGTTTGACGCATTTTCAGGGTGGAAGGTCATGTGTTGAGCAACATCAACAGACCAAGCACCAATTCCGCCTGCCGCGCGACTTAACCATCGGCCCAGACCAGCGAGCGATGCAGTTGTGCACCGGCCCAGGCGCCATCGCCGACCGCCAATGACACAGAGTGCGGCGCGCGTGCGACATCACCGCAGGCAAAAATGCCGGGAATGCTGGTTTCCTTGCTCTCGCTCGTCATGATCTGCGTGCCCATCGGCGACTCGGTCAGCGTGCAACCTGCGGCTTCAGCCAGCGGGCTTGCGGGGGTCGTGCGTGTGGCAATGAAAAGCCCGGCAAATGACAGGCATCGCCCGTCGCGCAGTTCAACATCCGCATTGCCCGTAACCTGCATAATCTGCGTTTCTTCAATTGTTACCCCGCGCCTGCCCAGATCGCTGCGCTGTGCCGCGTCCAGCGTCAGGACATTATTTGTGAGGAATGTAACCTTTCCCCATTCCGGCAGTAATTGCGCCTGATGCATGGACATCGGCGCACTGGCGATAACGCCAATATGCCCCTGATCCAATTCAAAACCATGGCAATAGGGACAATGGAATACCGATACGCCCCAACGCTCGTGCAGGCCAGCAATGTCGGGCAGCTGATCTGATACCCCCGTTGCCAGCAAAACACGCTGACCCGAAAATTCCTCGTTGCGCGTGGTCAAGACCTCGAACTGCCCTTTCCGGCCTGAGATCGCATTTGCATTGCCCTCGACCCAGTGCAGGGTCGGATAGACATCAAGCTGCGCGCGGGCATCTGCCCAGATCCGGGCAGGATCAACACCGTCCTGCCCCAGAAAACCATGCGAATGACTGGCAAAACGGTTGCGGCGATGGCCCGCGTCGATCACCAGAACCTTGCGGCGCGCGCGCGCCAGTTGAAGGGCCGCCGCCATTCCGGCATAACTGCCCCCAATTACGATCACATCGTGCATGTGCTACTCCTTCACGTCCCGCCTGCCTGCATGGCGACGGGAAAAATCCTGGGCCAGATCAGCCAGCGTCACATTCTCGAAGCGTTTCATCAGCAACGCTTCCGCGTCAGTAAAGGCATCCTCAAGCGCGGCATTGACCGACTGCTCAACCAGGCATTGCGGGTTTTCGTTGCGGTTACCGATGGCAAAAATGGCAGGCTCGCCCAATGCTTCATGCAACTGGCGCAGGTTTACAGTCGCCAGATCGACCGAGATGCGCCACCCTCCTGCATGCCCCCTTGCCGCGGATACCAGCCCTGCATCGCGCAGCAATCCCATAGTGCGTCGCACCACAACGGGGTTCGCCCCAAGGCACTGCCCCAACACATCAGATGTGATTGGACCATCGTGTTCTGCAATATGCAGCAGTGCATGAAGAACGGATGAAAGCCGACTGTCTCTTTTCATGTAACCATAGATGTTACGAATTAAATGAAGTGTCAATAATCGTCCTATTACTTCTTGGTGTATTCCGCAGACATACAGGGCTCGTATTGGGATATCCGATGGGTCAGAACCTTCTTGGCAACATATCAGGTTGTCAGGGACTTAAAGTATTATATGTGCAAAAATTATCCCTTTTGCACACTACATAGGGATCATTGGTTGAGTGTATCGGATAGCCGTTTACCACGCACCGGAATAGTTCGAATTGTATAGCACTCAATGTAAGGACTCCAGCAGAATCAGGGCTTGATTTGAACATAAGCATGCCGTTTCAAGCGGGTCCTGTTTCATGAAGATGATTGATCATGCCTGCATCTGAACAGTGGATCAGCCCCCTGCCCCGCCCACTGACGTTGAATTCCACGGGCTGGGCAGGCATTTAGTGTCGGTCAGCATTGGCTGACATATGTTCCCGTCCTGGTGCCGGCGCGGATTTACAAGAACGCGATGTTGGCCGCGGCCAACATCGACGGGCCGTTCGAAGAGAGTGACATCAGGCAGGAAACAGACTGCGCAATGATACATCGACGCACAACTACCGCGCATGGCCAATGCGACCGGTGTCCCAGCGTCGCATTGGCCGATGTTTGAAATATTGCTTATGATCTCGGTCCAAGGAGAAATCCATTATCTGTTTCTGAGCATCGCTTCGGGTATTATCGGCATTCATAGGGGCAGGGTTCAGTTATCGTTCGATCTGTGTCAGGCGGTTCGGGGATGACACGGCATGTTTTATGCGAATTCAGCCGTGCTTTGTTTGTATGTCTAAACCCGTTTTGCTTAGAATGTGGGGCATCTGCCATAACCCTGCATATGGGATTACCCAAGGGAAATGGCGGGGCTTTCATGCGGATGGTCGCCTGCGCGCCGTTCATTTATCGTTTTTTCCTAATTGACTTGTTCAAGTTGGCCATGGCCAACTTGAACAGCGTTTGTGATGATAGACATCAGATATGTGTCTGGGTTCTTAACTTCATCACCTTTACTTGCAATGCGGTTCTGTTGGATCAGGGTTTCCTTATAGCCAATCTTCACAATGGCCTTAGTAAGGGTGCTTTCCTTTATTCTTAGCATTCTCCCAAACTCGAAGATAATCTGAACGACCATGTTCTTCGTGCTGGGTATGTCTGGATAGAACTCTGACAAACACGCAAGACTTCTCCAGAACTCTGGAAAAGGATTTGACGTTGTTTTTTTTGTATATGATTTTGGTGGCTCTTTGTGGCGGTCATTTTGTCCGTCTGTGGCGGGCAAATCGGCTGCTTTATGACACTGCTCTTGTGTTGGTGCATCTTCCTTTTCTGTGTGTTCAGCTGTGTCTTGCTGCATCTGTGCGGGGCCAATAACGTGCCTGGACGTGTCCATCAGTATACTGGTCAGCTTCGTGATGATAGCGTGCGCTTGCGTCAGTGTGGTGCCGGCGCGCCGCATGATATTGCGGGTGGCGTCCAGAAACGCGCTTAGTTCCTCGGTCAACGGCAGGCGCTGGCAATCCATGCGTAGCTTCTGAATGTAGGACCGCAGACCGCGCAGTTCTGTCGCTTCCTTGCGGCGTGTTTCCGCCAAGGTGCACAGCTTTTCAGAC
This sequence comes from Roseinatronobacter sp. S2, assembly GCF_029581395.1. Classification (GTDB taxonomy): domain Bacteria; phylum Pseudomonadota; class Alphaproteobacteria; order Rhodobacterales; family Rhodobacteraceae; genus Roseinatronobacter. Next base: position 462,668 of record NZ_CP121115.1, read on the forward strand.
TGTTCCAGAAGCGGGGACAGATCAATCCCGAAGGCGCCTACGACGCGCCCGTTGCGTTGAATAGGGAACCGTTTGCCGTTTGCGCTGTCTTTGCGCCGGATAAGTCCAACTTCTTCAAGGCGTTCCAGATGCCGGCGTAGTTGACGGTCCGTGATACCTTTGGCCCGGAAGCATAGCGTTGCATTTGCCGCGTAAACTGTCAGCAGTGTCAGCGGTGTGATGGGATTGTCTGCGCCGGATTTCGGATCTTTGCATGGCAGGCAGCTTAGCAGGGCATCGATTACCATGACCGATGGCGCGCGCAAGCCAAGGTCTTTCGCGACAGTGTTGACCGCGGCCATCAATTCTCGTCTTGCTATGGGTTTGAAGAACGGTTGTTGCTCAACAGTGCCCATACCCTGAAGGGGCAGGGGGTGTTGCAGGGCACAGCTCTGCCGTGCCTCGACTTCAGAAGTCGTGACTTTTTCTGGTTTCATGTGATTTCAGACGGCAAAAGTTTACCGTTCACCAAAATCGGTGTTGCAGAGATTCAATTTTCGGGGTACCAATGAAGTGCTAGTAAATCGGGACCCTCTGGAGTGCTTCACCGCCTTCGGGGGGTTTCTTTTTGCTCTTAGGTCTGCCTCCTTGCTCGTTGTTGTTGCCTGCACCTTATGTGTTGGCCATGGCCAACCATAATAGAATCAATGAGTTACTGGTATTTTGTTTGATTATCAGCCATTACGACTTTTCCAATCCTCATAGATTTTCTCCAGATTTTCTTCGACAAAGCCGATGAAACCCTGTTCTTTCTTTTCTGAAACCTCGATCACAAGGCGGTTGCCCTTGGTTCTGAACAAAACCGGCGTCTTATCTATCCGTGTCAGCGGGACAGCCGAAATTGGTCCTGCCTTCGGTTTTGATTCGCGCGCTAAGCTTTCCTCGATCGCCTGCAATGCCTCGATTGTGGATGACAGCTTCTCTGCGGGTGATCCGTGATCCGGTATAAGGGATAGCATCTCGCGTTCGCGCGGGGCGGCTTCGATCTTGACCAAGCGTCTTAGTTCAAGCCATGGCCTGCGACCGGCATCATGGGCTGCGCCAATCTTGTAGATCACGGCATCCGGAACCTCGCGGGCAACGCCGATAAGCTTGCTTAACGTGCCCTTATCAACGGCAAGGACATCGCCGATCTCGGCCCTGGAGAAGCCTTGCTCTTCCAGCTTTGTTGCGAAAATGGCCTGCTCGATGAAGCTACGTTCAAGGCGGGCAGAGTTTTCCAGCGCTTGAGAGACCAATGCCTCGCGCTGGTCCATTTCCTTGATATAGGCCTTGACCTTGACCCCAAGCACACGACAGGCGGCGATCCTGCGGCGGCCATATACGACCTCATACCGCGGTCCTGCCCCGCGACGATACCGAAGCAGCGCAGGCAGCTGCTGTCCCGAAGTGCGTATGGACTCGATCAGGTCGCCCAGACCCTCGTTCACGTCAAACCGGTCTGCAATTTCGGAATCGGCAATCTCGTTGACATCTACGTCCTGGGCTGATTGCGCCGAAACCTGAGAGAGCACGTCAGACATGCTTTTGAGCGACCGAGGAGTGCCCTCTGCCGCTTTGGGTGGTGTTGCTGTCTGTTCAGGCGCTTTGGTTCCCATCTGCGCCAAACTCTTGGCAAGAAGATCACGTTTCATTGGTGCCCCCCCGACCCCATGCGCTTTGGATCATCTTTTCAATATCGTCAGAAAAACTGATCACGGATTCCAAAGCGCGATCATATGTTTTCCGGTTCTTGGACCCTGCCAGATCAACCTCGAAAATGGTTTTCTGCGATAGTCCTGCTTCACTGACAGCAGAGGATTTGACAAATGGCGTTTTGATCACGCTATCGCCAAGTAGTTGCCGGATCCATTCCGCCAAATCCTGTTGCGTGCTGATTGCAGTGTCAAAACGAGTAAGCAGGTAGGCAAAATTATCGTAAGACCCGATCCCGCCATTGGAATGCAACACCTCTAGCACACCTGACGCCATGGTCAGAAACTGGCTTGCCGATGCCAGATCCACGCGTTCGGGAATAATCGTCATAAGCAGAGAGGTCGACGCACAAACGGCGGCCATCGTCAGGTAGCCCAGTTGTGGCGGGCAATCGATCAGGACGATATCGTAGTCATCCTCTACCTGCCGTAAGGAATCCCTGATCCGGTTGAAAAATACGGGTTGCTCGCCCCTGCTTAACGCCGTGGGGGTTTCAGTCTCAAACTCCGAAAGCATGATCCCGCCGGGAACAATATCCAGATTGGGGAAGTAGGTTTTGCGCAAAACATCCGTGATCGGACTGCGCGACGTGTCCCCGTCATTGTAGCGGATTGCGTCATATAGTGTTCCGCCGTGCCGAAAATCCAGCTCGGGTTGATATCCGAAAAAGGTCGTCAGCGAGGCCTGCGGATCGGCATCGACCAGACAAACGCGATACCCGCGCAATGCCAGCCGCATGCCAAGCGTAACTGTCGTCGTTGTCTTGCTGGACCCGCCCTTGAAGTTGACGGTAGACCAGATTTGCAGCTTGTCGCCAGGACGTCTGCCGGGAAGAAACTGGAACTGATCCTTGGCATTTTGTGACAGGATCTTGCGAATTTCGAGGATGTTCTCGGCGGTATAGAGGCGTTTGTTGTTCAGCCCTTGTTCAACCTCGGGAATGCGGTCGTCAAAATGGGCTTTGCGAAGATAGCCATCGCTTACGCGCAACAGTTCCGCGACTTCGGCAGTTGTAAAGCTTCTTAAGGTCTTTTCTTCTTTTGGCGCGAGGAAGAGCTTGGACATATGCTCAAGCGCCTCAGAGAGCCTGCCTGCGTCTTCTCTAAGCTTGTCATGTAGCACTGGTTCCATTTTTGCCCGCCCGATTTTATTGATCGATCTGCGTTACTTGCTCCAAACTGTCCCGCCAGGTTACAAGAAACGCGAAGGATGCATTATTCATTCTTTTCGCGTTACAGGTATGCAGGCAGACGGATGGAAACTCAAGGAAAAATATTGTCGTGCATCTTGCGCTTGCGAAACATGTTACTACTACATGAAGCAGCAACGCCGCGGGGAAACTTCAAGAAGGTTGTTTAAATCTTTGTTTTTAAAGTATAGTTTCACACCAAAGTTATCCACAGGAGTTGCAGCCGGGCAAATGACGCGTGACCCTCTGACGTTGCTCATTCCATGTTAGTAACGCTGTTCTCTGCTTTACAAGCACTTGTTTGCATTTCGTCACCGCTTAGTTGATTCTTTCGATGGCCGCGCTCTCTGGACGAGGAGGAGTGGGATTGGCGTCTGATGCCGTTACTCGCGGGGGGATGGCCAGCCGCTCTGCCCGTTTCAGCCGCATTTTAACCGATGATGATGAATGCCATCTTCTGAGGGGCGCGTTCGCGCATCGCTTTCTGTCGCAACATTCCACCGGAGGCAAGGCCGCCATCCGGATTTCAGCGCCCGCGAATGGGGCAGGGGGGCGGATCCTTCGCAGATACGCGCGCATAGCCGGTCGGGGGCATGAAATCCGACTTTTTCACCTGCCGGCACGTTTAAACGGCTGCTTCTAAATGAACGCATGGGTGAACCATAGGGCGGCACGCAGGCGGAGAATACAAGGCGCTACGGTGCTGTCGGTGTGTATGCATGAGTAGTAAGCAAAAATAATATATTTCGCGCATATAAGGCATGCATCACTGCCAGTGTTTGACCAGCGGGCAAAGGGCTGATGATGGAAAGTGCGCGGTTTTCGCGCAAAAGCTGGCTGCGGGGGAGGGGCCGCAAGTTTGTCAATCTATCCCTGATTGCTTCATTGCAGCGTCGCGCTGTTGGCATTTCCCGTCGCCGTATGACACAAAGACGGCTGGCTGTTCGGGCAGCCCAATATGCAGCATCCGCATCCGGCAGCGATGGCACTTTTCGACAAGCTTCATGCTGCGGGCTATGCCGTGGCCCGCGCGCCCTATCGCCTGAGCGCCGAGGGTCGGTGTGATTGGCGAAAGTGCAGGGCGGCACTTCTGGGGCTGGATACACCGCCGGAATTTGAACGCCACGTCAAGCCGTGCCCCTGCCAGATCTTTCGCTGTTTCGCCAAACGTAAGCGGGACCACCTCGAAGATCAGTTCTGGATGGCGTTTCTGCATCTCGACAAAGACCGGTGACAGGATGCCTGACCGCCAGAGCGGTCTGGTCCGGCCCCGATCCTTGTTGTCATTTTCGCGCTGATCCTGCGCTGGTTGCCCGCGACAGGCTATGTTCCCTTCAACGCCTCGCCCGCAGATTGGCTGGCATCGCTGGCGCTGCCGGTGACGGCCATTGTGCTGCTGGCATTCTATCAGGCGCTTGGCGCGTCGATCTATTTGTCGATGATCGTTTTCGGCATCATGCTGTCGCCCAGCTTTTTCCGGCTGACGCGCAACCTTGTCATTGGCGTCAAGCATGAGCTGTATATTGACGCCGCCCGCGTTTCGGGCCTGTCGGACCTGCGCATCATCGTGCGGCATGTCTTGCGGGTTATCCGCGCGCCGCTGGCACAGGCCGGCTTTCCCGACGGGCTTTCGGTAACCATGCCCGCGCTTGCGTCCATGGCCAATATCAACCCCGTCATCGAACAGCACTTGCCGAAATCGGTGTGGCGGTTCAATGGGCGTCCATTGCGCCGAACATGACCATCCCGGAGCTGCGGTCCGGGCGGTATCCGATTTTCATTCTGCCCTTCGGCTATCAGGGTGACTGGGCCGAGATGAATAAGTTCGCGCACCCCGACTCCCCGTGGAACCCGGTCGGGTATGAGGATACCGAGCTGCTTGGTCTGGTCGACAAGGTGCAATATGCCGCCGCAGATGATCAGCCTGCAATCTATCAGGAGATCAACACCTATCTGGTCGAAAATGCATGGGTCGCGCCATGGTACAGGCCCGATAACATCTACCACACCAACAGTTCGGTAGATGTGCAGCCGCAATCGGGCAATGTCGTGCCGTTCCTGCGCAATTACGCCCGTCAGCAATAGCGTCATTCCATCACTTTTCTTCCTTGGCGGAACATGTGGCGGTCACAGATGTGACCGCTCTTTTTTTCGGCTTCCGGCGGTGTCATGTTCAGATGGAACCGTAAGGCTGGTGAATTCTGGCCTGAAACCGTCGCCCAAAGGTGCGCAACTAGACCGCAGGTGGCCAGCAGCACCCGACCGGATGTTTTAACCTGATCCGACTACGTTGCAGCACTTTGGGTCAGGTCACATGCTGCGGGGCAGGGGGCCGGTGGTCAGCACCGCTCATCTCGCAACCGCAAGTTACGTTTTGTCCGACAGGAATTCAGGCAACTTTTTTACCATACCCCTTAGAATTCCGATGAACTTGTCGCGTTCGATTTCCAGACCACGGCGGTTATGTGTTGCGAAGTAATAGGTTGCACACACACTCGGCTCGAATGGACGCAAAGTAATATGGCCCGGTGGCCAGAACCGCGCACTGAAAGGTTCAATGACCCCTATTGCCAGCCCCTGCGCGATCAGCGAATAGGCGGTCAGCGACGTGTCTATTTCGAATGAATCGACGAACGGAACCTTGCGATCCTCAAGTATCTGGAAAACTTCGCTCCAGCTCGCCGGGCCGTCGGGCCGGATGCGCAGAATCGTTTCACCGGAGAGGTCCTCGGGAAAGATAACTTCTTTTTCGGCCAGCGGATGAGCAGAGGGCATCACGCAAACCTGACGGACGTGGCCGATCAGCTCGCGTTTGCTACCGGGCATCTTAGGGATCTGAGACCCGATAGCGATGTCGACGGAAGCGTTTTGCAGGCGCAGGATGATCTGTGACAGCCGGTGAGAGTGGACAACGATGTTCACATCGGGAAAGCGGGCCTTGAAGGCTTTCAATACCGGGGGCAACAGGGTCGCTGCAAGCGAATGTGTCACGGCGACGCGCAGCACCTGACCCCCTTCGCCGCGAATGTGCCTGGCCGTGTTTTCCAGGCGCTGAATGCCCATAAAACTTTCTTCAACAGCCTCATAGAATGCCAGGCCGTTCTGAGTGGGTGTCAGCGTCCCTTGCTTGCGGTTGAACAGACTGAATTTCAGGTCTGTTTCAAGGTCGGAAATAAGCCGACTTACTGCAGGCTGGCTGATGTGCATCATTGCTGCCGCAGCGACCATAGAGCCGCTGTTCATCACATGATTGAATGCTTCGAGTTGCCGGAACTTCATCAGCCAAATATAACATTTGTGTATATATTATTAAATAAAATAATTTGATTCTATACTGGAACCTCCTCATGTTTGCCGGATCACACGAGGAGACGTTCGTGACTGAAGCAGTGAGCAGTTTTTCAGCCACCTATTTGATAGCCCGAAAGCGGTTTTTGGCGGAAGCGCGGGAACGGGGTTTGCCACATGAAGCATTCGTGCACCCCATTCAGGACCCGTTGCTGCCCGAAGCCGTGGTGGATGTTGTGCGCATGGGACCGCGCGACGCGCGCAAAGTTCTCTTTGTGACATCGGGTGTTCACGGAACCGAACTGACCGCCGGGTCTGGTGTCCAGCTTCAGTTGATTGCAAGGTTTGCCGACACGCTTCCTGCCGATTGCGCGATGGTGCTGGTTCATGCCGTGAATGCAGTGGGGTGTGCGCGCCTGTCGCGGACGGATGAAAACAACGTGGACCCCAACCGAAATATCCTGGGGTCATTCGAGGACCTGCCTGACAACGCCGCCTACCAGGCGCTGCACGCCGATCTGTGCCCAGCAGTTTGGCCAGAAAACCGCGACGGGCTGGACGGCGGTATTTCAGATTATGTGGCCCAGTATGGCGAGAAAGCCTTGGTTCAGAACGTTCTGAAAGGGCAACATAGCCACCCCGATGGCCTGTTCTTTGGCGGAACCTTCGAGAGTTGGACTGTCAGGAACCTGACCGCAATCGTGCGGGCGCACAGTCAGGGGGCTGCGCAATTGGGTATTGTCGATCTACACACAGGTGTCGGGCCTTATGGCTTTGGCGAAGTGATGCGCATGGACCAGCAGCCTTTGGCCGGCGCGGAGTGGGAAAAAATCGGCAACCTGATCTGTGATGTGCTGGACCGTGTCGACGTGGGCCGCCCGCCTGTAAAGGTGATCTTGGAGTATGGGACTTATCCCTTCAGCCGCGTCCTGAACAGCTTGCGGGCAGATAACTGGCTGCGCCACTATGGGTCCGTGCACACACCGCAGGGACGCAAGATCAAGAAGGACCTGCAAGACGCGTTGTTTGCGGATGATCCTGTGTGGCTATCGGAAATTTCGCGGCAGGGACTCGAATGTTGCCAGGCTGCGCTGGATGAGATGATCGCATTTGACATGATGGCCGATGACTTCAAAAACACCCTTATTGGCAAGACGTCGTCTGACGCGGTCTATCAGTGCCTTGAAGCGGTTGCGCAGAAGAAAATCGGTGCAAAGCTCTTTACTGTTATGGACTATGTGGCGGGCCGGAATATGGGCCGCCGCACTTATTCGAGTGATCCCGAAAACTATCCGGTATCGGGTTGGATAAGCCTGTCGGACAATGACTGGTTTGATTGCGTGGTGCGGAAGCGCAAGACCTATGTTGCGAATGATAAACAACAGATATTCAGGGATTTTGCGGATGCCGCGCTGATCACCAGCCTTGGGTGCGGCGCAATCGTGAACCTGCCGCTTATTCATGATGGTGAACTGGTGGCCACGGTCAATCTGCTGAACAGCGAAGGTTACTTCACCAACCAGAAGCTGGCGGTTGCCAGCCAGATTCTACTGCCGCTGGCGCGCATTGCCTATCTTGCGTCCAAAGAGCTTAATCAAGAACCCCTACCAACGGAGTGAAGACATGATCCATTCAACATCTGCCAGATTTTTCGCGACCAGCTTTGCTGTCGCCCTTGCGGTGCCTGTAACCGCTGACGTCAAACTGAACCTTGCCAATGAATACCAAGCCACGACATTTGCGGCTGTGGCGGACAATTTCTTTATCGACCGGGTCGCGGATCTGACGGACGGATCGGTGCAGATTGACTATTACCCCGGCGGGTCGCTTGGGTTCAAATCCATAGATCATTTCGATTCGGTCGGTGATGGTGCAATAGAAATCGCGAACACATTTATCGGGCAGCTTTCCGGCATCAGTCCGGTTTTCAGCCTGCCGTCCATGCCCTTTCTTGCCACATCCAAAGATAAGGCGCTGGCATTGGAGGCAACACTAAGCCCCTACTATGACGCCGTATTCGGTGATGCCAATCAAATGTATCTGTTCAGCATGCCTTGGCCACCGTCGGGCATCTGGACACATGAGACGCTGGACAGCCCAGCGGCACTGGAAGGCATGAGGGTGCGCGTGGCGGATGTGACGTCTATGCAAACCTTCCGCGAAGCCGGTGCAAACCCGCTGCAAATCAGCTGGGCCGATGTTGTGCCGCAGTTGTCGGCCAACGCACTGGATGCAGTCATCTCGTCGGCAGAGGGGGGAACCAACATCATGCTGGGTGAATTCCTGCCCCATTACACTGCTGTCGACTATGTGATCCCTGTGAACGTTATGCACATGAATCTCGACACCTTCGAAAGCCTGAGTGAAGCCGAACAGGCAGCAATCATTCAGGCGGCCGAAGACACGTCCGATTTCATCTGGGCCGAGCTTGAACAACGTCTGAGCGACACATACGATGATCTGGCGGATCTTAACATCAACGTGCACCTGAATCCGAATGCTGAGCTGATGGCAACGCTTGAGGCGGCCAGCGCCGGCGCGTTGGAAGAGTGGATGTCAAGAATGGGCTCGGATGGCGCGGCGATACTGGACGCTTACGCAACCGCTGCGCAGTAAGCATGGCAAAGGGCGGGGCTGAACATCGATCAGGTCCGCCCTTTTCATAAGGATTGAGTCCGTGGCACAGTTTCTTGGCGTTTACGCCCGCTTCACCACCCAACTGTCGAATGTGGCTGCACATTTCGCAATGCTCGCAATCGTTTTGATGGCAGGGCATATTCTGCTGGAAATTGTTCTTCGGGCGGTCTGGTCCTCATCAACCTTTGTCATGGGCGAATTCGTGGGTTACGCAGTTGCCGCGATGACATTTCTGGGGTTGGGTGCCGCGCTGGATGACAAAGTTCTGCTGCGGGTCAATATTTTACTGCAACCGCTGAAAGGCAGGGCAAGGGTCGCAGCGGAGATTGTGAATGCTGCTGTTACCTTAAGTGTGTTCGGGTTCATCACATTCTTCCTGATCCGGCAGTTGCTGCGCAACTATGAGCGTGGCACCACGTCCATTTCCGTTCTTGAGATACCATTGTGGATTCCGCAAAGCTTTGTCGTGGTTGGCTTTATTGTCTTCTGCATTCAGTTAACGGGTTTGATCGCCAAGGCGCTTCATGCGCCTGAAGATATCGACTGAGGTTTTCACATGGGACCCTATGAAATAAGCCTGTTCGTACTTGTTCTTATCGTCATCACGCTTGGTTCAGGTATCTGGATCATGGCGTCGCTTGTGATTGTCGGACTGTTCAGCATGTTCTTCATTGCTGACTTTAGTCTGATAAGGATGGGTACGATTTCGGCGACGATCATTTCGCGCAATTCCATGTCCTGGGAGCTTTCGGCGATTCCGCTGTTTATCTGGATGGGTGAATTGCTGTTCCGGACGCGTCTATCTCAATCCATGTTCGAGGGGTTAACACCTTTCGTAAACCGAATTCCGGGGCGATTGCTGCACACAAGCGTTCTTGGGTCCACAATGTTTGCAGCCGTGTCTGGCTCCAGTGCCGCAACGACCACGACAGTCGGGCGCATCACCGTCGGGGAACTGCTGGCCCGGGGCTATGACCGGGCGCTGACGACCGGTTCACTGGCGGGGGCGGGCACACTTGGTCTTATGATCCCGCCTTCGATTATTCTGATTATCTACGGCGTCATTGCCGAAGTGTCGATTATCCGACTTTTCGCGGCTGGTCTGCTGCCAGGTTTATTGATCGCTTTTCTTTACAGTGGCTATATTGTGGTCCGTGCATTGATGGACCCCGCAATCGCACCCAAGCGCGACACAGCCTATACCAAACATGATTTGTTCATCGCGGTCCGTAAGCTGCTTCCTATAATCATCCTGATGATTGTTATTCTTGGCTCGATCTATTCCGGCGTCGCCACCCCGTCAGAAGCGGCGGCCATTGGATTGGCTGCAACAATCATCATCACGGCGATCCTGCGGCAGTTCACCTGGGCGGTGTTTTACGATTCCCTCAAGAGCGCGGTGAAGGTGTCCGCGATGATTACCAGCCTCGTCGTTTGCGCTGCGGTCCTTGCGTCGGCCATGAGCTATGTGCGTCTTCCGCAATCCATAGCAGAGGTTATCGTAAATCTTTCTCCAAGCGAGTTTCAACTTATCCTGTTGCTGGCGGCTTTCTATATTTTCTTGGGGTTGTTTCTGGATGGCACGTCAATCACGGTCATGAGCTTGCCTATCACGATGCCGATTGCGATGGCCGCCGGGGTGGACCCTATCTGGTTCGGCATTTTTCTGGTCGTCATGATTGAGTTGGGCCAAGTCACACCACCCGTGGGATTCAACCTGTATCTTTTGCAGAACCTAACCGGAGACAGCTTGCCGAAAGTTGCACGGGCGACATTTCCGTTCTTTGTGTTGCTGTGTCTGGGGGGCGCAATCCTTTACATATTCCCACAGATCGTCCTTTGGTTGCCGCGGGTCATCTACGGCTAAGGCGTTCAGGGCCAGCTTCGATTCGGAACCCTCTCATTGAAATGCCCCGCCGTTTGATCCGCCACGCGGCTCAAGGGGCACATTTTGATGCGCTTTCAGCACATTGAGGATGCCGTCAAAGAGCTGCTCCAAACGCCGCGCTTTCGCCGCAATGTCTGAGATTCAGCTAAGCGTTCTCTCCACGGGGCCGGCCGTAGCGGCAGGCATCATTTGTCAAAGGGGGCGGGTATAAGCATCAATGTCTTGCCATATTTCACTTGTAAAAATGAAATTACATTTGTAAGAAAAGATACTTTCTGTTGTGGAGGACGGAGAGCATGCACCGAAGGTGGGGTGCAGATTGTCATTGAAGGAGGAACACATATGTCCAGATTCGCCCTTTCCGTTGCTGCGGCAGCGATGCTTGCAGGCGCGTTTCCAGCCGTCGCACAGGACGGCACGACAACCAAAGACAGTTATCGTTTCGTCGTCATCCCGAAGGTGGTTCACCCGTGGTTTGACAAAGTGAATGATGGCGCACAGATGGCTGCTGCCGCGATCGAGGCGCAGACCGGGGCCACCGTGGAAATCAACTATTCCGCGCCGCAGTCAGCGGATGTGGTGCAGCAAAACCAGATTCTTGAAAGTTCTATTGCAACACGCCCGGATGGTATCGCGATCGATCTTCTTGATCCGGCGGGCAACCGCGCCTCGCTTGAGGACGCGCAGTATCAGGAAATCCCGCTTGTGCTGTTCGACAGCGTTCCGCCCGAAGGCATGATGATTCCCTATATCGGCTCGGATTTTTGCGAGCAGGCCAAGATTGCCTCGCGTCGTCTTGTTGAGATTCTGAATGAGGAGGGTAAGGTCGCGATCATGATGGGCGTGCCCTCGGCCCCGAACCATTCGATCCGCGCCGAATGTCACCGCGAGGTGTTTGCGGAATACCCTAACATCGAAGTGGTTGCCGAAGGCATCGACAACGACGACATCCAGATCGCCCAGCAGCAGGCGGCGGCTATCATGCAGGCCCATCCCGAACTTGACGGCTGGGTTGCATCCGACGCGGCCGGGCCGGTTGGCATTGGACAGGCCATCGTCGAGGCTGGCAAGCAGGGCGAGGTTCAGCTTGTCGGACTCGATAATCTGGACGAGATGCTTGACCTGATCCGTGACGGCGTGGCCGACAGTTCGTCCGCGTCCCAGCCTGAGTTGCAGGGCTACTGGTCAGTGATGCTGCTGTGGCAGCAAGCGACGGGTGCGCCGGTGCCAAACTTCATAGATACAGGCAACGCCTTTATTACTCAGGACAATGTCGACGGCTGAACGGCCAAGGCACCTTTATCGCGGGCCGCAGAAGCGGCCCGCGTCACCCCTGAGTGATGAGGTAACGCATGGCCTATCTCGAGGCGCGCGGCCTGGGCCGCGATTTTCCCGGCGTCGTCGCGCTTGACGATGTTGATATCGATGTTGAAGTCGGGCGCACCCATGTTCTGATCGGCGAGAACGGCGCGGGTAAATCGACCTTCGTCAAAATGGTCACCGGCACCGATATGCCGTCGCGCGGTACTATACGCATCGACGGTCAGGATACCGCCGAGTATCCCGAACTGTTCCGCTATATAGCCTATGTTCCGCAGGAGTTGAGCCTGTTTCCGCATATGACGGTGGCCGAAAACCTGCTTATGCCGTTTCACAGATCCGGCTTTCGGGGGCTTGTGAACCGCCGCGGGATGGAGCGTGTGGCGCAGAGCTATCTTGACCGTTTCGGCATCGAGGCGCACCCCTCGGATATTGTGCACCGCATTTCCGTGCCCGATCAGCAATTGCTTCAGATAGCGCGTGCCTCGACCAATACCGAGATGAAGGTGTTGATTCTGGATGAGCCGACATCTTCGCTGACATCGGTCGAGGTGGAGCGGGTATTCAGGGTAATCCAGGATTTCCATGATCGTGGCATCGGTATTGTCTTTATCTCGCACAAAATGGACGAGGTGTTCGACATCGGTGACGATTACACTGTGCTGCGCAATGGTCGCAAGATCGAGTCGGGTGTGCTGGGTGACACCAGTGAAGACAGGCTGATCCGCGCCATGTCGGGGCAGAAACTTGAGCTTGGTGCCGAATTTCGCCCCGAGGTTTCCGCGACGACCTCGACGGTGCCAATCCTGCAGGTTGACGCGCTGTCGGGCGACAAGTTCGACGATGTGTCGTTCCGGCTTGGGCAAGGGGAAATTCTGGGTTTCGCGGGCCTTGTCGGGTCCGGGCGGTCCGAAATCATGCAGACAATCTTTGGCTATCGCAAAGCCCGCGCCGGACGGGTGCGCATGCAGGGCGAACCGTGGAAGCTAGGTGATACGGCGGCAAGCGTCGCGGGCGGAATGCTTTATCTTTCCGAGGAACGCCAACACCACGGTATCTTCCCAAACCTGTCTATGCGCGAGAATATCGGCCTGTCGATTCTGGACCTGACGAATTCTCCCCTTGGGATCCGTGCCAGGAAAGAACGCGAGGAGGTGGACAGAATCATTGATGAGTATGAGATTCGCACGCCTTCGCGGGAGAAGAAGATATCGCACCTGTCAGGGGGAAATCAGCAAAAGGCGATCATCGGTCGGGCCATGGCGATCCAGCCGAAAATCCTGATCTTTGACGAGCCGACGAAGGGGATAGATGTGCGCACCAAGGCGCAGATATATCAGATCATGAAAGGACTGGCAGAACAGGGTATAGGCATCATTCTGGTGTCGTCTGAAATGGACGAGTTGCGCAAATGCGCAAACCGCATCATCGCCATGCATTCCGGCAGGATTACCGGGGAATTCAACACCGCGACGACAGACACTGAAACCCTTGTCGGCGCTATTTTCGCAACGGAGGAACAGCATGTCTGACATGCAGACGACCTACAAGACCAAAAGGGCGGAAAGAGACGGGCCGCTTGCGGCCTTTGTCCGCACACCCGTTCTGGGCGTGCTGGCTGTTTTGATTGTCATCTTCGTCGCCTCGGCGCTGCTGTCGCCGTATTTTCTTACCGGCTACAATATGTCGGTCGTCGCGCGTGGTCTGGCCTTCGTCGCGTTGGTCACAATTGGACAGGCTTCGCTGATGCTGCTGGGGGAACTCGACCTGTCGCTGGGCACCATCGGCGGCTTGGCCGGAATTGTCACGGGCATGCTGATGGTCAACGGCGGGATCGATCCCTGGATCTCGATCCTGCTTGCACTGTGCCTCGGCGCCGCGCTCGGGTTCATCAATGGGTTCCTGACGGCGGCACTCAGGCTGCATTCTCTGGTCCTGACCATCGGCACGGCCGGTATCTATGGTGGCGCGATCCTTGTGCTGACGCGCGGTGTGGCGATCACCGGTATTCCGCCGGAAATTCAGTTCCTTGGGCGCGGGACGATCTGGGGCGTGCCGATGCCCTTTGTCATCATGCTGGTTGTGCTTGCCTTGGCAGTATTCCTGACCCTCAAGACGCCGTTTGGTCGCTACATGTATGCCATTGGCAGCAACCGCGACGCTGCGCGGATGCTGGGGATCAAGGTTGACCGAATCCGCGTTCTGGTGTTCGTGATGGCCGGTGCGCTTTCGGCGTTGGCAGGCGTGTTGCTTGTCGCGCGACTTGGCACGGCGCAGCCTTCCATCGGTAACGCATGGGTGCTTGGCCCCATCGCCGCCGCCGTGATCGGCGGTGTCGCGACCACCGGCGGCGTTGGAACCATTATCGGGGCCATCTTCGGTGCTGCAATCATCGCTATCATTGAGAACATCATCGTGCTTTTTGGCGTTTCCCCTTATTGGCAGGGGATCGTTAGTGGTGCCATCGTGGTTATCGCCATTTCCTTCGATGCGATTTCGCGCCGGTGGCTGCGCAAGGAGAATTAAGACATGAACGACACCATTACCAAACCCCGGCGTGCCAAGAAACTGTTCAACGCGCCTGAAGCCATTATTAGCGAAGCGATCGAAGGCATGGTGTCTGCCCATCCCGACATGCTGCGGATCGCGGGTGATACCCGGCGCGCGGTCGTTGCGGTTAACGGGCCGCGCGACGGCAAGGTCGGTATAGTGATTGGCGGCGGTTCAGGTCACGAACCGGCATTTGCGGGCTATGTCGGGCGGGGTCTTGCGGATGCTGCGGCCGTGGGTAACGTGTTTGCCTCGCCTTCTCCTGAACAGATTCTTGACGGCGTGCGCGCAGCCAATGGCGGAGCAGGGGTGCTGATGCTGTATGGCAATTACACAGGCGACGTGATGAATTTTGACATGGCCACCGAGGAAGCGGCTGGTCTGGGCATTGAATGCAGGTCCGTCGCTGTCGCTGACGACATCGCCTCCGCTCCGAAAGGGCGTGCGGACGAGAGGCGGGGCATCGCCGGTGATTTCTTCGTGTTCAAGATTGCAGGGGCCGCCGCTGATGCAGGGCGCGACCTTGCAGACGTGGAGGCGGCGGCACGGCATGCGCTGAAAAACACCAAATCGATGGGCGTTGCCTTGTCCGCCTGTTCCCTGCCCCAGACGGGCAAGCCGAATTTCGAGATTGGCGATGACGAGATGGAAATCGGCATGGGCCTGCATGGTGAACCCGGGATGCGGCGCGGCGCGCTGGCCCAAGCCGATGCGGTGGTGGACGAGCTGATGACACCGATTCTGGACGAACTCGCGTTGCGCAAGGGCGACGAAGTGGCGGTGCTGGTCAACGGTCTTGGCGCTACCGGACTGCTGGAACTTTACATCCTGCATCGCAGGGTTGCCGCGCTGCTGGCCAATCTGAATGTGAAGATCCATTATTCCTGGGTAGGTGAATATGCGACATCGCTGGACATGTCGGGTGCGTCTGTCACGCTGATGAAGCTTGATTCTGACCTGAAAGTCCTGCTTGATGCACCGTGTCGCACCGCAGCCCTGACCGTTGGAGCAGTGTCCGGATCAACGCCCCCCCACAGCACGTTCAAGGCGAGGACCGTTCACGCCGAAGTCACAGCACGCAAGCCCGAGGAACAGAGCACCAGAAATCTGGCCACCGATGGCGCGATCACGCCGCAGATATTCCGCGCTATGGTGAACGCGGCCGGAGAGAGGATTTCGATCGAGGCTGACCGTTTATCCGAACTCGACGGTTTTATCGGCGATGGCGATCATGGCGTGACCATGGATATTGGCTGGAAAGCGGTGCGGCAGGCCTTGGCCGACAGCGCCGAATCCGAAACCATCGAGACATCCTGCAAACGAATGGCGAAGGCGTTCCTCGATGCGGTCGGCGCGTCTTCCGGGCCGCTATATGCGACTGCGTTTTTGCGCGCGGGCAGCGCGATCAAGGATCGGCTGAATCTTGATGCGCAGTCCATGGCGACGTGGATCGAAGCGGCCTGTCAGGGCGTGCGCGAACGCGGGCGCGCCGATCCGGGTGATAAGACGATGGTTGATGCATGGGTGCCCGCAGCAACCGATGCGCGCGCTGCGGCAGACAGCGGCGCCGATGTGATCGCTACGCTGGATGCTGCCTGCGCCGGCGCGAACCGGGGCATGGAGGCGACCCGCGACATCGAAAGTCGCCGCGGACGGTCTTCGAAACTTGGCGAGCGCTCAATCGGGCATATAGATCCGGGCGCGGCCTCTACCGCCGTCATCATCGGTGCGATGCGCGATGCCGCGAAGGCGGCGCTTGGTTGAACGTCACAGGGTGGCGCAGCGCGAGCCGAGCCACCCGACCATCCTCTCAGCGCCGTTCCAGAAGCGCACGCGCCACCTCCTCGTTCGTGGCAAGGCGGTTGACGTAGCCGCCCCGCAAGATCGCGCGGATGGCCGCGAACTTGCGCATTCCGCCAGACACCAGAATCGGGCAAGGTTTCAGCTTCAGCTTGTCGGGCGGCAGGGCAATGATCGTTTCATTGATGAAATGATCGACGGGCCGCCCTTCGGCGTCAATGTAGCAGCCCAGAATTTCGCCCACCGCGCCCGCCGCAATAATGTCGACCAGATGATCCTTGATGACGCGCACCTGCGTCAGCGAACTGGCTTCATCCACCGAACCGCAACTGACCAGCGCCACATCGGCAATCTCTGTGCGCGCCAGAACATCTGTCAGCTCGTCGATCAGCAACAGCGCATCGCGTGCGGCTGCGGACGCACAAAAGATTGGAGCAGTCAGATAATGGCATTCGACCCCCAGCTTCTGCGCCATCTTCGTCGCCACATCGAATGAGTTCGATCCGGTTGCGCGCGTGATTCCGCCGATCAGGCCAACCACCCAGCTTCCCTCGCTTGGGCGGGCGGAAAGCCCGCGCACCACGAACGAAAGTGTGCGGCCCGACCCAATGCCTATTCCCAGATCGTGCCCTTTGATCAGCGGTGTCACCATCGTGCCCGCCGCCTCGCCTATCAGCCGCTTCTGAAGCAGATAATTTTCTACATCCGGAACGACCACCACATCCTTCAACCCATAGGCATCGGCCACTTGTTCGGCCAGCCTGCGGCAGGATATAAGCGGCATGTCCAGTTCGATTTTTACAAGCCCGTCACTGCGCATCTGACCTATCACACGGTTAACCTTCAGTCGTGTGATATCAAGACGTTCGGCGATTTCCTTCTGCGTCAGTCCGGCGATGAAATAATACCAGCCAACGCGCGCCCGTTCGTCAAGCGCGTCGAAATCCTCGTGGGCAAGGTCCGGCGACTCTGGTTCGTTATGTTCTTTCATACACGTCTCTTATCCAAATCCAGAACGACACACCACGATCGAGTTCGGGACAACTGAAGAGCAGCTTTAGCAACAAGACCTGCCGGCGGCCCTGACGCACCATAAAAACGCATCCTGCAAGATCGCACAACGGTCACCATTCTATGTGAACCTGGTGTTCTGTTCCATTTGCCCCCTCCCTGTCCAAGAAACGCTGCGTCGTCACCTGCCCGTTCAAGTAGACACATACATACGTTACCGGGCCCGAGCAGGGTAGGCTTGATTCATGCCGTTGTGGACTGCCCCAAAAATATCGGGTTCCTTTAAAGATTCCGCGCGCCCCAGAGGAACCCCGCAAGGCTATCGCCGCCCGAACTGTGACCATAGCGCAGGATATCCGCGACACCCTGCGCCGAAGGGGATGCGCCCTCTGCCAGCAGCCGGTGCCATTGCGGCATCGCATGGCCAGCTGCCGCAGCACGCAAAAAGGCCCCCAACAAGGTTGTTGTCGCGCGCAACGCCTGTGCCGTGATGGTCTGGCACAAGATACTTGGGGCAGGATGGGCGACATTCAGTGCCAGCATCAGCCCGCACAGGAAATCATCGCCTGCGGGGGTCAGCCCCTGTCCCAGCCCGGCCAGTTCCCCGGTGCCGCGCCGCAGTGAAGCTTGGCAATGCCGGTGAATGCCGCGCGCCAGTTGCGCGAAGGCGGGCTGCGCTGATGCCCCGTCCTGCGCTGGTTTCAGAACATCGCGCAACAGGTATGAGCGGTGCAGATGCGGCAGCGCTGCCTGGTCCAGCGCGGCGGTGACAGCGGGCGTGCCCGTCGCATCGGCAAATGCGCGCGCGGCGGCGATTTTGGGCCCCATGGACCCGGCGGCAAACCCTGCTTCATCAATTTCGGCGCTGTAAAGCGTGGGCAGGCGGCGTAGCTGCGCTGTGCCGAAATCGGCATAAACACCGTCCACATCCGTGGCCAGTACCAGCAGATCGGCCGGAATATGTGTGGCCAGCAAACCAGATGCGCGGTCCTTGTCGATGACAGCTTCGACGCCTTTCATGCTGCCGTCCGGCTGCGCGACAACCGGGATACCCCCGCCACCATTGCAGATGACAACAGCGTTTTGTTCCAGCAGCCAGCGGATGGGCCGGTGCCACAGAATGCGTTCGGGAAATGGCGAGGGTACCACGCGTCGCCACGTCGTCCCGTCACGCTTGAACTGCCAGCCATGCGCGGCCGCAAGTTTATCGACACCTGCCTTGTCCAGAACGGGGCCGACGAATTTGCTGGGGTCTATGAATTCAGGGTCATGGACGCTGACGACAATGCGCGTCAGAATGGTTGTGACCGGGACATCATAGCCCAGAATATTGCCCGTTTCCTGTTCCAGCACATAGCCGATCATGCCGCCGGTTGCTGCGCACATGTCATCCAGCGTATAGGGTTCGGCAGCTTCAAAAGCCTGCGCCTGATCTTGTCGTGCTGGCCAGTGACAGCCTGCGCGCGCCGGGCCTTATGGCTGATCCCGACCTGTCGGCACGCATCCTGTTTCAGGCGACCAATGCGGCCATCTGGGCGGTCTATGTCGGCGGGTATGGGATCATTGATGGCGGGGCGCACGCATCGCTTGATGGCGCCGCGCTGATCGATGCGATGCGCCCTGTTTCGGAGAAAGATCGCGCGCGGTATTGCAAATTGCAGGACGCAATCCGCCCGTTTCTGCTCGCGTGATATGGCAGAAGGCTGATGTGCCAGTGTGGTTTTGCTGTGCATATTGGCGGCGGGCTTTCGCGCATACCCGCGTTCATTTAAATGTCACGCGACATGTAGCTGCATTCGATTGTGACCATCAGCGCGTCTGCGATTGCCAGAGTGCAGATCTATTTTTCACGCTCTAACTTCAAGAGCAGTATGAAGTTGCCAAAATCAGCCGTGTTAGTGATTTCACAGCAGGGGTTGATTTCAAAGGTGCGCATTTTCCGAAACCGGTGATCCTGTTCGCGGTATTTTTCTATCTGCGCAAGCCCCGTGTTCTGTCGCAACCTCGGAGAGACAATGGAAGAACACGGAGCCGATATTGACCACGCAACCCTGAACTGTTGAGTGGAAAAGCCCACCGCCTTGATTGCGGGAAACGCCCGCGGTTCATCAAGCGCATCACCGGGCGAAGTCATGTTCAGCGTCAGACATAACATCAGTAATATGAGTAATTCTTTACATATGAATTCAACCTCCGTATTGTTTGTCCGACGGAGGTGCTGAAAACCTGTGCACATACACCCAAAACAGGACAAAATAAGGGGTTTTAGCAAAATGTGGAGGAATGAATGGCCATGATTGAGGGTGGAAGCGCAACAGTGTGTCGGGCAGAGATTTTTCATGCGCACCCTGACGTTAAGGGCGGAGCCCCAGCCGTAACAGCGGGGCGCGCATATGAAGCGTGATGTTATTATCAATGGCGGCGGGCCGGTCGGTATGGGGCTGGCCATTACTTTGGCGCAGCGCGGCTGCCATGTCACTATGGTCGAGCGGCATCATGAGCCGCAGCCGATACCGAAAGGCCAGAACCTTACCCAGCGCACCACTGAGCATTTTCATTTCTGGGGCTGCGAAGAAGCGCTGCGCAATGCACACCCCATACCCGAAGGCGGTGGTATCGGGGGGCTTACGGCTTATGGCACGCTTCTGGGGGAGTATGCGCAAAACTGGCTGGACCGTGGCAAGGTGCAAGATTTCTATCACACGCGGCACGCCCGGCTGCCACAATACGCGACCGAGCGGGTATTACGCGACAGGGTGGCGGAACTGCCCAATATTCAGGTGCTCTATGGATTTGAAGGTGTGGCGCTGTCGCAAGACCGGGACAGCGTAGCACTGGAAGTCGCCAGACGGGGTGACACATCGACCGAAATCTTGCGTGCGCATTATCTGGTTGGCTGCGATGGAAGCCGGTCTTTCGTGCGCAGGGCGGCGGGAATCGCGGAATCGCGCGAAGATCACGCAAGGCAGATGGCGTTGCTGGTGTTTGAAAGCGAAGAACTGGACCATTTACTTAAACGCTATCCGGGCAAAGCGTTTTACAATGTGCTCAACCCCGAAAATGACGGGTATTGGTGGTTCTTCGGTCGGGTCGATCATGGCAGAAGCTGGTTTTTCCACGCGCCGGTGCCGACAGGAACCACTGCTGATAACTTTGATTTCGCCGCCCTGCTGCATCGTGCTGTCGGGCAGCGTTTCGATTTGCGACTGGATCATGTCGGGTTCTGGGACATGCGGTTTTCACTGGCGGACCAATACCGCAAGGGGCGGGTCTTTATCGCGGGCGATGCGGCGCATAGCCATCCGCCTTATGGCGGCTATGGGGTAAATAGCGGGTTGGAGGATGCCGTGAATCTTGGCTGGAAGCTGGCCGCCGCCTGCGCTGGCTGGGGCAGCGAGGTATTGCTGGACAGCTATCATGAAGAACGACACGCGGTGTTCGAATCGACCGCGCGCGACTTCATTGCCCGTTTCATTGAACAGGACCGCGCGTTCCTTGCGACTTATGACCCCAAGCGGGACGAGGCCGCATTCCTGAAAGCCTGGGCGCGCCGCGCCGATATGGATGAGGTGGTGCATTTTGCGCCAAACTATGCTGGTTCGTCGATTGTCGGCGGGTCAGCCGTGCGTCCGGGTGCGCGGGGTGATCACCGCTTTGCGGCGCGGGCAGGGCACCATCTGGCACCGGCGCGGGTGAATGGCGCAGGGCATTTGTTTGATGCGCTGGGGCAATGGTTCACGCTTTTCATCTTTGATGATGACGCAGACGCCCGCGCACAGCGGTTCAGTGCAGCGGCAGCGGCATTGGATATGCCGCTGAACATCCGCCATCTGCCAGATCCGGGACTGACCGAAAGATTCGGCGCAACGATGGTTCTGGTCCGCCCTGATCAGTTTGTAGCCTGGGCCGGGGCCGATGGTGCAGCGGCAGAAATTCTTGGCACCGCGATGGGTGTGGTGGATGTTGTCCGGCCTGAGCGAGCGACCGGAACGTAAAACATACTGCAACTGCGTAATTTCGAAGTGATCTTGCGAATTTGCGATATGGTTCTGCAATGATGCGATAAGCTTACTTTGTTATGCAACAAAAAATATACAATAAAATAAAGCTTGAAAGATACAGAGTGATATAACGGTGGTTGCACGAAGAGGTGATTATGTGGGTGTGAAAAATTTCATCGGTAATATGATTATTTGTTGCTCTATTTCCGAATCTCGCTTAGCTTGATGGAAGAACGAAGAGGTGCCGGAGCGGTGTCTGGATGTCCTGGGGGAGGATGTCGCCGATACCGGCAAGGGAGGACTACCAATGACACCAATGGCAAAGGCCGTCACGGTCGGGGCATTTCTTTTGTCGGCATCATGCAATGCGCTGTTTGCGCAGGCCGCGCCGGATAATTTCATTGTCGCGGTTTCGGAAGAACCCGACACCCTTGACATGACGGCAACGGCCCATGCGCCTGGTGCGCGCGTCAGCCTTGAAAACATCACCGAGGGGTTATGGAGCACAACCACTGACGGCGAACTGACATCAAGCGTTGCGGATTGGGAAATATCGGATGACGGATTGGAAATCGTGTTTCGCATCCATGACGGCGTGACATTCCATTCCGGCGACCCGCTGCGTGCCGAGGATGTGCTGTTCAGTCATAACCGTATGGTGGAAAGGGCGCCGCAATATGCCCGCCGGGCACGCGCGCTGGACTCGGTTACAGTGGTGGATGACCACACTGTCAGGTTCACATTCCACACGCCGGATGCGGGCATGATGCCCTCGCGCAGTCTGTCGGTTGTGTCGAAAGCCTATTTTGACCGCGTGGGCGAAGAACAGTTCATGCGCCACCCGGTCGGGACCGGGCCTTATGAATTCGTGTCCTACACACCGGGAACCGAGTTGGTTCTGAAGCGGTATGATGATTATTACGGTGAATTGCCGCAGGTCGAGAAAGCAACCCTGCGCTATGTCCGCGAAGCCGGTACAAGGCTGGCGCAGTTGCAGGCCGGAGAGGTCGGCATGGTGATGGATATTCCCTACCCGGATGTTCCCAAGCTGGAAGCGGACGGGTTCAGGATGGAGTATCTTGCGGCTCATCCGACCATCGCGATCCAGTTTCACAACCTGAACCCGGATGTGCCGTGGTATGATGTCCGTGTCCGCCGTGCGATGGCGCATGCGGTTGACCAGCAGGCAATCATCGACGGCCTGCTTGCCGGGGTGCCAGAGGTGACGCCGACTGTGTCAGAGGGGGAGCTGGGACATGATCCGTCGATCACGCCTTATGCCTATGATCCCGCCCGCGCCCGCGCGCTGCTGGCAGAGGCCGGGTATCCGGATGGATTCGATTTGCCGCTTGATATATGGGGCGGGGGATTTGCGGGCTTGCGCGAAACGGCCGAGGCCGCATCGCTTTATCTGCGCGAAGTGGGCATAAATGTCGAGGTTCAGACCCTGGATGCGGCGCAGTTTCTGGGCAAGATCCGCAATGTCTCTGGCGATCAGGAAGGCGTTTATGTCGGCATCAGTGCCTTGCCATATGCCAACCAGTCTGACCCGATCGAGGCGCTGAATGTGGCCTACACATCGCGTTCGCCCTTCACGCCGTTTCGCGATGACAGGCTGGATCAGTATATCGACGAAGCCAACGCGTTGCTTGATCCGGAAGCCCGCGGAGAGGTTCTGAAAAAGGCATTCGGGCTGATGCATGAGGAAGCTGCCGTCGTGCCGCTTTGGAATTTCGTGGCGGTTTACGCCATGGACAGCGCCGTCAGCTTCACCCCGACTGAAAAGTTCTTTCCGGTGGTGATGTTCAAGGATGTCAGCTTCGAATGACCCGAAATTTCCTGTGCGCGGGATGGCAGGAGATGTAAGCCATATGAAAGATCTGAGCGACGAAACGCCAATCTGGCTACCAAACATGACGCCCCAACTGGAATTCGCTTTCGCGACCAAGGTGACGGTGAACCCGGCGCGCAATATCGGCAATCTGCACGGTTCGGGTGAACGGCTGATCATGACAGTCGGGGGCGGTACTGTCGCAGGCCCCGATATCCGGGGGGAAATCCTGCCCGGCGGCACTGAATGGCCGCTGGTGCGCCCTGATGGCGTGGACAGCATTGACGCGCGGTATTCGTTTGAAACCGACGATGGCGTACTGATCAATATCCGCAATACCGGATACCGTGTGATCGCGCCGGAACTGCGCGCCCAGATGAAAGCGCGTGTGGTGGATGCGGGGCAGTATTATTTCCGCACCTATTCCGTGTTTGAAGCGCCCGTCGGCAAGTATGACTGGCTTACCCGCAATGTGTTCATAGGTTTCGGCGAGCGTCACCCCGAAACGCTGCACCTGTGGTATTACAAGGTGCTGTGAACGTGGCAGAATTTGATTTCATCATTGTAGGCGCCGGGTCTGCCGGCTGTGTATTGGCCAACCGGCTGAGCGCTGATCCGCGCCACCGCGTCTTGTTGCTGGAAGCAGGCGGCAGTGATGCGCACCCCCTGATCCGCATGCCGCTTGGTTTCATGCGCGCGTTGCGGATGCCACGGTTTACATGGCCCTACATGTCTGAACCCGAAGCGCGCACCGGCAACCGCGCCATCCCCATACCGCGCGGGCGGCTGATGGGGGGGTCATCATCGATCAACGGTATGTTCCACATTCGCGGGCATCGCAGCGATTACGACGAATGGCGCGATCTGGGCTGCGAAGGGTGGGGGTATGATAATGTTCTGCCCTATTTCAAACGCTCGGAAACCCATTGGCGCGGCGAAAGCACCTATCACGGTGGGTCCGGCCCGGTCCATGTGCAGAAAATCAGGAATGTCGCGCTGTTTCAGGAACCGCTGCGCGATGCTTTCGCGGCCGCCGGACACCAGATTACCGAAGATTATGATGGTGCGGTGCAGGAAGGCTTCGGGCCGGGTAATATTGCGGTGGACAGGCGCGGACGGCGATCATCGTCATCGCGCGCCTATCTGACGCGCAATGTGCGTGCGCGGCCCAATCTGACCGTGTTGGACCACACCATGGTCGAACGGCTGACCTTTGATGGTGACCGGGTCAGCGGCGTTGAAGCGGTGCGTAAGGGCAAACGGCGCGTATGGCATGCCGGGCGCGAGGTGATCCTATCCGCAGGCGCGTATAATTCGCCGCAGATCATGATGGTGTCTGGGCTTGGCCCACAGGAAGAACTGCGCGCGCACGGAATCACGCTGCGCCGTGACCTGCCGGAAGTGGGACAGAACCTGCTGGAGCATCCACGGCTGGACCTGATCTATGAAGCCGCAAAGCCCACAACGTTTTCCAGCCGCCTGCGCTATGACCGTGCGGCGCTATCCTTTGCAAGGTGGGCCTTGACCGGAAAGGGGCCGTTTGCCAGTCATGTCTGCTCCGGCACAGCGCTTCTGCGCGTATCTGACGGGGCGCAAAGGCCCGACATTCAGCTTCTCTGCTCGCCGATCTCGATCCGCGCTGATCTGTGGTTTCCGGGACTGACCGCGCCACCGCCACATGCGTTCTATGCATCAATCTGCCTGCTGCACCCCAAAAGCCGCGGTCGGATAACTCTGCGTTCCGGCGATGTACGCGATGCGCCGCGCGTGCATCTGAACCTGCTGGGGGACGAAGAGGATATTGCCGTGCTGCGCCGTGCCCTGCGCGAGGCACGCCGGATTTACCACATGGACAGTCAGGCCGCGCTGATCGGCAAGGAAATCACACCGGGGGCAGAGGCGCAGGATGACGCAGCGATTGATGCCGTGATCCGCGCGAAAGTGGGGGTAACGCAGCATCCGGTCGGCACATGCAGGATGGGCCGTGACGCGGGTGCGGTGGTCGCGCCGGACCTGAAGGTGAATGGGGTGGCGGGCCTGCGGGTGGTTGATGCGTCGATCATGCCGACGATTCCCGGCGCAAACACGAATGCCGCAGTCTACATGATCGGCGAAAAAGCCGCTGACATGATCCTGCGCGACGCGGCCTGAGACAACAAGGGAGGACCGGAGCAGTGGCTTCGACCGATATGACGAACGATACAAGCATGCAGGTCCCGCCCCGAAAACGGCGCTTTGCGATGCGGCGGATGTTCGACTACCCGATCATTCCGGTGCTGTTGCTGTTGCCGATGGTTATCTGCGGGCTGTTCGGCCCATGGATATGGCCACACGACCCGACGGCGATCAACTTTGCTGTGCGGCAGACACCGCCCGTATGGCTGGAAGGTGGCCAATGGCAGTATCTACTGGGCACCGACCAGTTCGGGCGCGACCTGCTGTCGCGCCTGATCGAAGGGGCGCGGATTGCACTGATCGTCTCAACCGTCACGGTCACGACGGCTGCCATCATCGGCACCGCCGTGGGTATGCTCGCAGGCTATTACGGCGGTATCACCGACATGATCCTGATGCGGATTGTGGACGTCAAGATGTCGATCCCGCCGGTGCTGCTGACAATCCTGATCGGGGCGGTGCTGGGTGGTGGCCTCAGCACGATTCTGGTCGCCATCATTCTTGTGTTCTGGGCGGATTACGCGCGTGTGATCCGGGGCGAGACGTTGGCGTTGAAATCGCGCGGTTTCGTGCAGCTTGCCCGCGTTGCAAATGCCAGCGACTGGCGCATTTTCACCCGGCACCTGCTGCCCAACCTGCTGCCGACCTGCATTGTTCTGATCACGCTGCAATTCGGGGCTGCGCTGGTGATCGAAGCTGCGATCACGTTCATCGGTCTGGGCATTCAGCCGCCGGCTTCGGCATGGGGGCTGCTGGTTGCAGACGGACGGGCCTATCTGACCTCGGCATGGTGGATACCGACCTTTGCAGGGATGGCGATTGCGTTGACGGCACTTGGCGCAAACCTGCTGGGTGACTGGCTGCGCGACTATTTCGACCCCAAGCTGAAGAAGAGGTAAGGCATGGCGAATTACATTCTCAAACGGTTGGGGCTGGCTGTCATTACGGTGCTTGGTGTGCTTCTGCTGATCTTTGTTGCCACCCGGATGTCGGGGGACGTGGCGCTTTTGATGCTGCCGCAGGACGCCAGCGACGAACAGATCGCAGCCTATCGTGCCCAGCACGGGCTGGACCGTGCGATCCCGGTGCAGTTCCTGAATTTCATGCAGGGTATGCTGACCTTTGATTTCGGAAATTCATTGCGCTACCAACGCCCCGCGCTTGAAGTGATCCTTCAGCGTTTGCCGGCCACAGTTGAACTTGCGCTTGTGGCCTTCGTGCTGGCGCTTGTGGTTGGCGTGACGCTGGGTCTGATCGCGGCCTATTACCGTGGCGGTTGGGCCGACAGGACCATTCGCACCAGCGCCGTCTTGCTGCAATCAATGCCGAATTTCTGGATCGCGATCATGGCAATCCTGCTTTTCGCGGTGATGCTGCGCTGGCTGCCCACCTCGGGGCGGGACGGGATTGCATCGCTTATCATGCCGGCGGTGACACTGATGCTGTTTCCGCTGGCGGCGATCATGCGCATGACACGTTCCGCCATTCTGGAAACGATTGAGAGTGATTATGTCAAGTTCCTGCGTATCAAGGGGGTATCCGAAGGGCGCATCCTGTGGCGGCATGCGTTGCGCAACGCGCTGATCCCGGTGATCGCGCTGTCGGGGCTGCAACTTGGCAACCTGATGGGGGGCACGGTGATTACTGAAACGATCTTCAACTGGCCGGGATTGGGCAGTCTGATGATCGAAAGTTTCATCAGCCGCGATTACCCGGTGATTCAGGTGGGTGTGCTGCTGATCGCGACCTTCCTTATTCTTCTTAATCTTGCTGTGGACCTGTTGTTCTGCGTCGTTGACCCAAGGATCAGATATTCATGAGCATTCAGGAAAAACTTGAACCCTTCGTGTTGGATGTCACAAACCTGTCGGTCGAGATCGAGGGCCGCGAGGGCCGCGTGATCCGCCCCGCGCGCAATCTGACCTTCCGTGTTGGCAGGGGCCGGGTTGTCGGCGTCATCGGGGAATCCGGTTGCGGCAAAAGCATGACCGCGCTGTCAGTGATGCGCCTGTTGCCCGCATCCGCAAAAGTGACCGGTGGCGCGGTCCTGTTCAATGGCGAAGACCTGCTGACAAAATCGCCCCGCGCGATGCGTGCGATCCGGGGCAAATCCATCGGCATGGTGCTGCAAGACCCTTCTGTGTCGCTTGATCCGTTGTTCACCATCGGTGACCAGATCGACGAGGCGCTAAGTGTGCACGGCCGGATGCCTGCTGCCAAGCGCCGCGTACGCGCCATTGAACTGCTGGAAGCCGTGGGCATTCCCGCCCCGCAGGACCGGCTGACGCAGTATCCGCATGAATTGTCGGGCGGGATGCTGCAACGGGTGGTGGCCGCCATTGCCATTGCATGGAACCCCGCCCTGCTGATCGCGGATGAACCGACGACTGCGCTGGACCCGACGATTCAGGTTCAGGTTCTGGACCTTCTGGTCCATCTGCGCGACACGCTGGGGGTGTCGATCATGATCATTACCCATGATTTCGGCGTTGCCGCGCATATCTGCGACGACATCATGGTGATGTATGCGGGCGAGGTTGTTGAAACCGGGCCGGTGCGGCAGATTTTCGACAATCCCGGCCATCCCTATACCCGCGCATTGATGGAAAGTTCGACCGTTCCCAAAGGCAAGGGTCGTCTGCCCACTATCGACGGCCAACCGCCAGATCTGGGTGATCTGCCGCCCGGCTGTGCATTCGCCCCGCGCTGCCCATTGGCGACCGAGCAATGCCACCGTCAGGCGCCGCCCCAGATACATCTGTCGGATATCCACAAAGCCGCGTGCTGGCGCGCGGGAGAGGGAATGATATGAACGATATAATTTTGGAAACCCGCGGCCTGCAGAAGTATTTTCATTTCGAGACCGGCCTGCCGTTCCGGCGTGTGCCCAAAGTGGTCAAGTCGGTAGACGGGATTGATGTTGCCGTGCACGCGGGACAGACCCTTGGTCTGGTCGGGGAAAGTGGTTGCGGAAAATCGACCACGGCCCGGCTGATCCTGCGTTTGCTTGAACCGACCGGCGGCAAGATCCTGTTCGACGGCAAAGAGGTGCAGAACGCGACCGGCCAAGCGTTGCATGATTTCCGCACGAATATACAAACCGTGTTTCAAGATCCTTACGGATCGCTCAATCCGCGCATGAAAGTGCGCGAGATTATCGCTGAACCGATGCTGGCGACGGGCAACTACTCTGCCAGACAGATTGATGCGCGGGTTGCCGAATTGCTGGAAATGGTGAATCTGCCTGCGAATGCCACCCGTCGTGGTCCACATGAATTTTCCGGCGGTCAGCGCCAGCGTATCGCGATTGCGCGCGCGCTTGTGCTGAAACCAAGATTGTTGATTCTGGACGAGCCTGTTTCAGCGCTGGACGTCTCCGTGCGCGCGCAAATCCTGAACCTGCTGGATGATTTGCAGGAAGAACTCGGGCTTGCCTATTTCCTGATTTCCCATCACCTTGAACTGGTTGCGAACAAATGCGACTGGATCGCGGTGATGTATCTGGGCCGGATTGTGGAACAAGGCCCCGCGCGCGAGATTGCAGATAACCCGCGCCATCCCTATACGCAGGCCCTGTTTTCATCTGCGCTGAAGGTAACGCCAGACAAGGAAGCGACGCCGGCCAAGATGATCAAGGGAGAGGTGCCCTCGCCCCTGCGTCCTCCATCGGGGTGCCATTTCCACACCCGTTGCCCCGTGGCGATGCCGGTCTGTCGTCAGAAAACCCCGCCAAGCGTATCGGGGCCGAACCGGTCGGTGGCCACCTGTCATGCGCTCTGCGGGCAAGCGGCGATAGCCTGATCCCCGTTCAGATGTCGGCCTGACGCAGCGCAAGCGTAACAATACGTTGCAGTGGCACACGGCTGAACTCGTCGTTTTCGACAATGAACCGACGGATCAGATTGCGGAATATGTCGGCATCGTCGCCCAGCACATCCAGCACTTTCTGGCTGGCCTCAAAGGCAAGCGGATGACCCGCGGTGATCAGATGTTTGCCCGCGTCGGTCAGACGCAGCAGCCTGCGGCGGCGATCATGGGGATGGGGGTCGCGCGCAATGAAGCCCCTGCGCACCAGCTCTGTCACCAGTGTCGCCGTGGTTGATCCATCCAATGCCAGCCAGCGGGCTACGCTGATCTGTTCAACCGGCTGGCCCTTATCGACAATCCGCAAGACACCATAGCGGCGCGGAGTAAGCCGCAGGGATTTCGTCGTCTCGATAAAGACACTTTCCAGCGTCTGATGAGTGCGGCGCAGCAGAAAACCGAATGCGTTATAAAGGCTGGCCTGTTGGGGAAATTCCCTGGCAAGTTCTGCGTCAGTGCCAAACCTTGTCGTGCCGTCAGGGCGAACCCAGTCTGGCGCGTGTGAGGGGACGTCATCGATAAGCCGCCGCAACAATGCGGCCAGACATTCGCGTTCCGCTTCGGTGAAAAAACCAAGCAGCCTTGCATTATTGCGCACCGCATTGTCACGCGCCAGCGCAGCACATGCGCGACCCGCACGGGTGGTTGCGATTTCCTTCCTGCGGGCATCCTGGCTGGATTGTTCGCGATGCACGAATCCATGCTCCACCAATCCATTCACCACCATCGAAATCGTGGTGCGATCCACCCCGATACGCCGAGCAAGTGTGATCTGATCAATTTGCGGTGTTTCCGAGATGACGACAAGTGACGACATCTGCGTCGGGGTGATTCCCAACTCCCCCAGATCCTCCATGAAGGACGACACGGCAATCTGGTTTGCGCGCCGAATTAAGAAGCCGGGACGGTCATAAAAACTCGACAATTCATCCATCATCGCCAGGTCATTGCTATCAATGTCCGGGGGTGTTTCGTCCAGTCCGTCAGTGGGCATTTCTTTCATTTCTTTCAGTCATCCTAAACGTAGAACCAATGGTATGGGAAGCATCGTTGCGATGCTGATGATCTTGGACACTAGACAGAAAAACAGCGCGCCGAGCAAGCCAAAAGCGCGCAGATGTGGCATCGTGGTTTGGCCTCGTGTGCGCAAAAAGCAGCATTGCAGCATCGTGAACGCGGTTTTCAAGACTTCCCAGATTGTCAGAAACCTGTCTGAAAAACTTGACTCTAAAAAACATCAGTAATATGCATAATTATGCGAAATGCATGGTTGACCATTGGTTGACAGGGCAGGCGACAGCGCGGGAGGAGCCGCGCAGGGCCATTGTCAGGGAGGAAGAAATGAAATTCACGAAAGCCGCGATTGCGGCGCTGGTCGCCATGTCCATAACAGGACCGGCCCTGGCGCAAAGCGACGCAATCAACTCGCCCTTCGTGGTCGCGATCAACCACGAACCGGACACGTTGGACCCGTCAATCGGGGTCAATACTGTCATCAGTCGCCCGACGCTTGAAAACATCGTTGAACCAATCGTGGCGCTGGATGCAGAAGGCAACCTTGTGCCGGGCGTTGCGGATTTTTCCTATTCGGATGACGGGACCGTGCTGACATTCACAATCAGGGACGGCGTGACGTTTCACAACGGAATGCCCCTGACTGCGGATGATCTGATTTTCAGTCATGAACGCATGGCCGAACGCTCTCCGATCTATCAGTCGCGGCTGCGCAATTTCGACCGGGTAGAGAAGCTGGATGAACGCACTGTGCAATTCGTGTTCACATCCGCTGATGTAACCTACCTGCCGCCGCGCAACCTGTCGGTGCTGTCAAAGGCCTATTACGATGAAGCGGGCGAGGCGGAATTCGTGGCCAACCCCGTGGGCACCGGGCCATACAAACTGGTCAGTTACACACCCGGCCAGTCGATGGAGATGGAGGCCTTTGAGGAGTACCATGGCGGCGCGCCCGATGTGAAGAACGTGCGCTTCGTGTTCGTGCAGGAAGACAGCACCCGCGTTGCCATGCTGCGCACGGGCGAGGCCGACATGATACTGAACGTGCCTTTCACCGAGCGTAACGCGCTGGCGCGGGACGGTTTCAAGATTGAGGAAGTGGCAGTCACACCGACCGTATCGGTGCAGTTTACCATGAACAACCCCGATGTGCCTTGGCATGACGTGCGTGTGCGCCGTGCTGTGGCACATGCGATTGATGCTGATGGTATCGTGGACGGGCTGTTTGAGGGGGTGCCAAAGCGCCACGCGGCATTTGGCCCGAACGAGATCGGCTTTGACCCCGAACTTGAACATTACGCCTATGATCCGGAACGCGCAAAAGCGCTGCTGGCCGAAGCCGGCTATCCGGACGGGTTTGAAATGCCGCTGATCTGGTGGCGCGGCGAGAATGCGGGCATTCGCGAAACCGCAGAAGTCGTGTCCATCTATCTGCGACAGGTCGGAATCCGCACCAATGTGTCCAGCCTTGATGTGCCTGATTTCGTGGCCAAGATACGCGCCGCCAAGGGCGAAGGGTCCAGCGAGGCATGGGTCGGAATTACACCGACACCGCTGGCGGAATATTTCGACCCCACCATCGCGCTGGCTTTTACCTTCTGGTCGCAATCACCCTTCGCCCAGTGGCAGAACGACGAATTCGACGCATTGGTGGCGCAAGCCGTGCAGACCGTGGACCCCGAAACACGCGCGCCACTGGTGATCGAGGCCACGCGCATTCTGTACGCGGATGTGCCGCAGATACCGCTGTGGAACAACGTGTCCGTCTACGCCATGAAACCCGGCATTTCCTACGCACCGGCACCGCGCCATCTTGTGCGGTCAACCATCGCCGATGTGACGCTGAGCAATGAATGATCACCGCATCCGGGCGGGGTGCTTCCTGCCCGGATACAGCGGACGGAGGCCAACCAGATGCAAGAACCGGGATTGAGATTGCTGTTCGAGGCCCGTGGGCAGGTCAGCGCGCCCAGAGTGATCGGTCAGGTCAGGGGCGCGCGTCGGCAGGTCATTGCAATAGAACCTGACGGTCCGTTCGTGGGCGACCGCATTTGTGGGCGCATGGTTTCCGGTTTCGACTGGCAATGGGTGCGCGCGGATGGCGTGACCGAAGTGGACGCCGCGTATCTGCTGGAAACCGATGACGGGGTGTTGATTGAATGCCGCAACACCGGCATCCGGCACGCCCCGCCAGAGGTCATGGCACGCATGGGGCGCGGCGAAGCCGTTGATCCGTCGGAATACTATTTCCGCGCCACACCGGTCTTTACTGCGCCAGAGGGCAAGTATGACTGGCTGAACCGCGCGCTCTTTCTTTCGACAGGCGCACGTTACCCGGACGGGGTGCGCCTTCGGTTTTACGAAATCACATGACGCCGCGACAGCGTCCCGAAAAAGACGAGGCAGAATATGCAACCCTTCCCCGACCACCCAAGTTTTCAGGGCTTCAACAAACCTTCGCGCGTGGAGGCCGATATCCGCGATCTGGAGGTCATCGGCAAAGTGCCCTCGGATCTGGATGGTGTATTCTTTCGCGTCGCGCCGGATGCGCAGTTCCCGCCAAAACTGGGCAATGACATTCCGTTCAATGGCGATGGCATGGTGTCAGCGTTCCGGTTCAGGAATGGTCGGGTCGATTTCAAGCAGCGCTATGTCCGCACCGACAAATTCAGGCTGGAACGTGAAGCGGGAAAGGCCCTGTTCGGGGCGTATCGCAATCCGCTGGATGATGATGAAAGTGTGAAAGGCGAATACCGGGGCACCGCCAACACGAATGTTGTGGTCCAGAACAAAAAACTCTGGGCGCTGAAAGAAGACAGCCCGCCGGTGCTGATGGACCCCTGGACGCTGGAAACCGAAGGCTACAGTGATCTTGACGGCCAGATGACCAGCCAGACCTTCACCGCGCATCCAAAGTTCGACCCCAATACTGGCGATATGTGCGCTTTCGGCTATGCTGCCAAGGGCCTGATCACCAAGGACATGGCCTATTACGAGATCAGCCCCGACAACAAGATCAAGCATGAAGTCTGGTTCGAACTGCCTTATTACTGCATGATGCATGATTTCGGCCTGACAGAGGATTACGCCTGTTTCCATGTCGTGCCGATTGTCAGTTCATGGGAGCGGCTGGAAGAGCGCAAGCCGCATTTCGGGTTTGACACCACCAAAGAGGTGTATCTGGGCATTCTGCCGCGCCGGGGTGATGCCAGGGACGTGCGCTGGTTCAAGGCCCCCAATTGTTTCGCAAGCCATGTCATGAACGCTTTCAACGATGGCGAGATGGTATATTTCGACGTGCCGATGGCCAAGAATAATGGTTTCCCGTTTTTCCCTGATGTTCATGGCGCGCCATTCAACCGCGCAGAGGCTGCGGCGGTCATGACCCGCTGGGCGGTGAACATGAATGACAAGTCGGACAGCTTCCATTCGATGACGCAGCTTTCAAATTTCGTGGGCGAGTTTCCCCGGATTGACGACCGCTATGCCGCTATGCCCTATCGGCACGGGTTCATGCTGGCGCAGGATCTTGATCGTCCGCTGAAACTGCCCAATGGGCGCTCGATGTCGGGGCTGATGCCCAACCTTCTGGGGCATATGGACCACGCGACGGGCAAAACCCGGCAATACTTCACCGGCACGACCTCGACCTTGCAGGAACCTGCCTTCATTCCGCGTCCCGGTTCGGTGAATGAGGGAGACGGCTATCTGGTCGCGGTTGAAAACATGCTGGCAGAGCATCGATCGGATCTGGTGCTGTTTGATGCGATGCGCATTGACGAAGGCCCTATTGCGCGGATGCCGCTGGAATTGCGGTTGCGTGGGGGGTTGCATGGCAACTGGGTGCCTGCCGCGATGCTGCCGGAAAACCCCGCCGCATGAGCAGGGGTTACGATCAAATCATTGTCGGCGCAGGGTCGTCGGGCTGCGTGCTGGCCGCGCGCCTGTCCGAAGACCCCAGCGCGCGCGTGCTGCTGATCGAGGCCGGCGGGTCCGAAAAGCGCCCCAGCGTGGCAATGCCGCTGGCATGGTTCAAGGCGATGAACAACCCGTCGCTAAGCTGGGGTTACGCGACCGAGCCGGAACCCCATGCCGATAACCGGGTGATCCCAGTGCCGCGGGGCCGGGTTGTGGGTGGCTGTTCGTCGATCAACGGCATGATGTATTCGCGCGGCCATTCCCGCGACTACGATCTTTGGGCGCAAAAGGGGCTGACGGGCTGGGCTTTTGAAGATGTGCTGCCCTATTTCGTCCGGTCGGAAGACAACTGGCGCGGGGCCTCAACCTATCATGGGGCAGGGGGGCCACTGACAGTGGCGCGGCACCAGACGGATGATGTGATCTTTCCCAGACTTGCGCGCGCGGCGCAGGAACTTGGCTACCCCGTAATCGACGATTTCCACGGGGCAGAACAAGAAGGTTTCTCAACACCCGACTTCACTGTTCACAAGGGACGGCGCGGTTCAACTGCTGCGCGGTTCCTGCGCCCCGCGCTATCACGTCCTAACCTTGATCTGATGTCAGGCGCGCTGGTGCATCGCGTGGTTATCGAGAACGGGCGTGCTGTGGGCGTGGAGCTGTCGCGCGGTATCAAGACCGAAACCATTCGCGCGGGGTCCGGGGTGATCCTGTCCGCCGGGGCGTATGGATCGCCGCAGATCCTGATGTTGTCGGGCATCGGGCGGGCGGACGAATTGCGCGCGGTTGGTGTCGAACCCCTGCACGATCTGCCGGGCGTCGGTCGTAACCTTCAGGAACATGCAAGTGTCGCGCATTTCTATGATGCGGCCGGGGATTTCACCTTTGACCGCGAATTGCGGCTGGACCGGCTGGCGCGTTCGGTCATCCGCTGGCAACTTACCGGCACCGGACCCGCCGCAGGGTTGCCGGTGGGCATACAGGGGTTCATCCGCAGCCGCGAGGGGCTGGACCGCCCCGATCTGCAATCGTTGATCAGCCCTGTTGCGATGAACAATGATGTGTGGTTTCCGGGGCTGCGCCGGTCTGTCGGGTCGCGGTTTTCAGTGGCGAATGTGTTGCTTCACCCCGAAAGCCGGGGCTGGGTGCGACTGGCGTCGAACGATCCCGGCGCGAAGCCGCGCATTCGCCTGAACCTGCTGGCCGCCGAAGCAGACCGCATGGCGTTCCGGCGCTTCATTGCCCTGACGCGCGATTTCTTCGCGACCAAGGCTGGTGCCTCGCTGGTCAAAGGCGCGGTGCTGCCGTCCGATATCCTGACCACGCCGGACGCAATTGACGGCTATGTGCGCGCGGCAGTGCGCACAGCGATGCACCCGACCTCGACCTGTGCGATGGGTACGGGGGAAGACGCGGTGTTGGATGCTGCCCTGCGCGTGCGTGGAGTTGATGCCTTGCGTGTCGTTGATTGTTCGTCA
This sequence comes from Roseinatronobacter sp. S2, assembly GCF_029581395.1. GTDB lineage: Bacteria > Pseudomonadota > Alphaproteobacteria > Rhodobacterales > Rhodobacteraceae > Roseinatronobacter. Next base: position 498,366 of record NZ_CP121115.1, read on the forward strand.
ATGCCGGATATACCCGGCGGCAACACGCAGGCCCCCGCCATCATGCTGGCCGAGAAGGCCGCTGATCTGATCATGGGCAAACCCGCGCCCGCAACCCGACATCAAGAGGAGGTCGCATGAACACCCCTGATCCGCTGGCGCTTGTTCACGAGCATGCCTTCGACATTCGTATCAATTTCGACAAACGCTGGAATACCGGGCCAATCTATGGCGGGGCGCAGCTGGGCTATACTTCCGTTGGCGCCGGGTCCATGGTCGAAGGACCGTTGCTGAACGGGCAGCTTGTCGATTATTCGGGTGCCGACTGGCCGGTGGTGCGTGCGGATGGGGTGGTCGAGTTGAACGCCCATTACATGATCAGGGCCGATGACGGGGCGCTGATCTATATCCGCAACCTTGGATATGTTCACCGGCCGTTGCGCACGCAGGGGCAGGGACCGGATGATCTGCCAGATGTGCCCGCCTATTTTCGCTGCACCCCTTATTTCAAGGCCCCCGAGGATGGCCCTCATGCATGGCTGAACCGCACTGTGATTGTGGGCGTGGCCATGCGCAAACCCCATGTGACACCGGATGATGCGCCGGATCATTCGCTTTTTCGCTATTATGCAATCCGCTGAGGGAAACCAGATATGAACCAGATGTTCGACCCCGCCCGCCCCGATGCCCTGCGCGCCGAACTGGCCACAGCGCCGCGCAAGCTGCTGATTGACGGCGCTTTCCATGATGCCGCGCAGGGGCAGGTGCTTGACGTCATCGACCCCGCGACAGGCCGGAAATTCGCCGAAGCGGCTGCCGGTGGTGCGGCTGATATTGATGCGGCCGTCATGGCGGCACGCTGCGCATTTGATGATGGCCGCTGGACCGGGCTGCCCCCTGCGCGGCGGCAGGACCTATTGCTGAGGCTTGCTGACCTGATCGCGCGCGATGCTGAAGAACTGGCGCTGCTTGAAACCATGGACAATGGCATGCCCTTCATGATGGCGCGTATGGGCGGGGCGATGGGTGCTGTGGGCATGCTGCGCTATTTCGCGGGCTGGGCGACGAAGATCGGCGGCGAGACGATCACCCCCTCTTGGCCGGGCGAATGGCTGGGCTATACACGGCGTGAACCGGTGGGCGTTGTCGCCGCGATCACGCCCTGGAACTTTCCGCTGGCCATGGAAGTGGGCAAACTGTCGGCGGCACTTGCGGCAGGCTGCACCGTGGTCCTGAAACCAGCCGAACAGACACCCCTGTCTGCGGTGAAACTGGGCGCGTTGATCTGCGAAGCGGGCTTTCCTGATGGCGTGGTTAATATTGTCACCGGCACGGGGGCACAGGCAGGCGCGCCGCTGGTTGCGCATCCCGGTATCGACAAGATTTCTTTCACCGGATCGACCGTTGTGGGCCAGCACATTCTGCGTGAAAGCGCGGGCACTATGAAGCGTGTGACACTGGAACTTGGTGGCAAATCGCCTACCTTCATCCTTGGCGATGCCGATCTGGCCCGCGCCATTCCTGCGGCGGCGCAGGGGATTTTCGGTAATGCCGGGCAGGTCTGCGCGGCAGGGTCGCGGTTGTTTGTGCATGAAAGTGTTTTTGATCAGGTGATGGAAGGTATTACCGAACGTGCACAGACCCTGAAAATCGGCGCAGGGCTGGAACCGGGCACGGAGATGGGCCCACTGGTCAGCGCTGTCCAGCGCGACCGGGTGATGGGCTATATCGACGCGGGCCGCGACGCGGGTGTCACATTGCTGACCGGTGGCAGCACAATCGGCGAGGGTGGGTATTTCGTGGAACCCACAGTTCTGGTTGAACCGGGCGCGGATCTGTCTGTCACCCGCGAAGAGATATTTGGCCCCGTTCTGTGTGCCATGCGCTTTGGCGATGATGACCTTGACGCGCTGGCCGCACGGGGCAACGATTCACAATACGGCCTGTCTTCGGCCATCTGGACGCAGGACATCACTGCCGCCCACAAGCTGGCCAATCGTCTGCGTGCGGGCACAGTGCGCATCAACGGTTCTGGCCCGCCCGATCCTGCGCTGCCGCTGGGCGGCTACAAGGCGTCGGGTTTCGGACGTGAAAACGGGCGCGCGGGCCTGGAAATTTTCACTGAACTCAAGACGATCACCGTCTCACTCAATTAACGGCAGGGAATTACCATGAACACAACGATGAGAGAGGCCGACACCTATCCGGCCCTGAAACTGCATATTGACGGCGAATGGATCACGGCGGGCGACCGCCGGACCTTCGATGTGCTGAACCCCGCAACCGGGGCTGTGCTGGCACATCTGCCGCTGGTCAATGCCAGCGATCTGGACCGGGCGCTGGAGGCGGCTGATCGCGGTTTCAGACTATGGCGCAAATCCACGCCAGAAGAACGCGCAGCGGTCCTGAACGGCGCGGCGCAGCGCCTGCGCGCGCGCGCTGACCAGATCGCGCGCAATGCGACGCTGGAAGAAGGCAAAACCTTCGCCGAAACCCGGCTGGAAGTGATGGTCACAGCGAACCTGTTTGAATTCTACGCCGGAGAGGCAAAGCGCACCTATGGCCGTGTGCTGGTGCGCCCGGAAGGCCAGCGCTCGATCGTGGTCAAAGAACCTGTGGGACCGGTCGCGGCCTTCGCGCCGTGGAATTTCCCGATAGCCAATCCCGGCCGCAAATTGGGTGCACCAATTGCGGCTGGCTGCTCGGTCATTCTGAAACCCGCCGAGGAAGCGCCAGCCTCGGCTATGGCGGTGGTCGAAGCGTTGGTCGAATCCGGCTTGCCTGCGGGTGTCTGTCAGTTGGTCTTTGGCGTGCCGGACGAAGTGTCGCGCCACCTTCTGGCGTCAAAAATCCTGCGCAAGGTCAGCTTTACCGGTTCTACCGTGGTGGGCACCCATCTGATGAAACTGGCCGCCGACAACGCGTTGCGCACAACGATGGAACTTGGCGGCCATGCGCCCGTTATAGTGTTTGATGACTGTGACTTCGACCGGACAATCAACATGCTGACCACGGCCAAGATCCGCAATTCCGGGCAGGTCTGCGTGTCGCCCACGCGGTTCTTCATTCATGAAAACATCCATGAACGGTTTGTCGCGGCAATCAGCGAACGGTTGGCGCAGGTCAAGATCGGCAACGGGCTGGACCCGGATGTGCAGATGGGACCGATGGCCAATGCGCGCCGCCCCGAAGCGATTGAAGGGTTGTTGCAGGATGCGGTTGCCAAAGGCGCAGAAATCCGCACAGGCGGGGAACGTATTGGCAATGAGGGGTTCTTTTTTCAGCCCACGGTGCTGACCAGTATGTCCAACGACATGCGGATCATGAATGAAGAACCCTTTGGCCCTGTCGTTTCTGCGCTGCCGTTCAGCGATTTTGATGAAGTTGTAGCCCAGGCCAACAGGCTGCCTTTCGGACTGGCTGCCTATGCGTTCACCGAAAACGGGCGGCTGGCCAACCGGATTGGCGCGGCGCTGGAAAGTGGTATGGTCGGGATCAACGCGGTCGTCATGGCCGCACCTGACAGCCCGTTTCAGGGCGTTAAGCATTCCGGCCACGGGGCCGAGGATGGGCCGGAAGGGGTCGAGGCGTGCCTTGTCTCGAAAGTCATTCACCAACTTTGAGTGTTGCATCAGAAGGCCAGGATTTCCTGGCCCAAGGAGGAAGAACCATGAAGATCGACATGCTGATTGACGGCGCACCCGTCAGCGCGAAAAGCGGTAAGACCTATGAACGTATCGACCCGTTCACCGGTGAGGTGGCGACAGTGGCAGCGGCCGCGACCGCTGAGGATGTGCCGGGGATTGTGGCTTCGGCGCAGGAAGCGTTCGAAAGCTGGTCCCGGACCGGGCCGAATGCACGCCGCAAGATTCTGAACAAGGCCGCTGATATTCTTGAAAGCAAGGCGGATGAATTCGCCAGCCTGATCATCGCGGAAACCGGCGCGACCGGGCCATGGGCCGGGTTCAACGTCGCGTTTGCGGCGGGCGTTCTGCGCGAGGCAGCTTCGATGACAACCCAGATCACCGGCGAGATTATTCCGTCCGACAAGGCCGGTTCCATGGCTATGGGCCAGCGCAAGCCGCTGGGTGTTTGCCTTGGCATAGCGCCCTGGAACGCGCCTGTTATTTTGGGCGTGCGCGCAATCGCGATGCCACTGGCCTGTGGCAATACAGTGATCCTGAAAGCGTCAGAGGCTTGTCCCGGCACGCATCGGCTGATTGGTGATGTGCTGGCAGAAGCCGGCCTGCCCAAAGGTGTGCTGAATGTCGTGACCAATGCCCCCGAAGATGCCGCCGATCTGGTGGCGGCGCTGATTGGCCATGATGCGGTTAAACATGTGAACTTCACCGGGTCCACCGCCATCGGGCGGATCATCGGGCGACTTGCGGGCGAGAATTTGAAACCCGTGTTGCTGGAGCTGGGTGGCAAGGCACCACTGGTGGTGCTGGATGATGCCGATATTGACGGTGCAGTGAACGCCGCTGTCTTCGGGGCCTTCATGAATCAGGGCCAGATCTGTATGTCCACCGAACGGATTATCGTTGACGAAAAGATTGCCGATGATTTTGTCGCGAAGCTTTCGGCGCGTGCAGCGTCGCTGCCTGCGGGTGATCCGCGTGGCAAGGTGGCGCTTGGGGCATTGATATCCGAGGCCGCCGCCGAGAAGATGGAAGCGCTGGTCGATGATGCCGTGTCCAAGGGCGCGAAGCTGACGGCAGGGGGCGCGCGCAAGGGCGCTGTGGTGCCTGCAGGGGTGCTGGACGGGGTGACGTCCGCAATGCGCATCTATAGCGAGGAAAGCTTCGGTCCGGTCAAGTCCGTCATCCGCGTGAAGGGCGATGACGACGCGGTGCGCGTGGCCAATGATACTGAATATGGCCTGTCAGCAGCGGTTCATGGTGGTGATCTCAAACGTGCGATGGCCGTGGCAGACCGCATCAAGTCTGGTATCTGCCACATCAACGGTCCCACCGTTTCGGATGAGGCGCAGATGCCCTTTGGCGGTGTCAAAGCGTCTGGGCATGGCAGGTTCGGCGGCAAGGCGGGAATCGACGCCTTCACCGAATGGCGTTGGCTGACCATCGAAGACCCGCACAAACAGCACTACCCGTTCTGAGACGCGCTTTCAGCGCAACTATCCAAGCATTACTTGCCCGGAGCTATGGCTCCGGGTGGTTTCATTTTGGGGCGATCATACCAAGGAAAAGGGGCGGCATTGCTGGTGCTGCCCCTGTGGGAATGTGCCGTCAGGCGGATCAGACTTTAAAGACCTTGCACGCGTTGTCTTCAAGAACGCCTTTTGGCTCGTATCGTCCACGTCCTTATGTGGTTTGATGCCGGAGCGGGCAGAATCCTACAGGCCCTCTCACCGAGCATGTCCTGGCCGTCACGGCGCTTCCGCGCTTTCAGGCCATCGCCCGCATCCGGGATCTGCTATTCAGGCGCCTTCACCTCTTTGATCCAGGTTCCTGTCCGAAAGAGTTGAGAGGCTTGATCGGCGGCAAGATCAGGGAACCCGTCATCAGCTTAAACTGGCCAGATATCCTGCGCAGCGCAACGGCTAAGGATGGTTTGCCAATCTGTCGCCAATTCACGTCTGAACTATTCGGGCGTTGCGGCGTGAAGACGCTGCCGCAATATGTTGCGGATCCGGCCTTTCAGCCAGACCAGACCCGGATCCTCGGTGTTGCGTTGATGCCAGGTCATCTGGAATTGCTGGCTGAATGTGGGAAGCGGCACGTCCAGCCGTTGCAAAAAGTGGCGATGCGGCGAGGTCATCAGTTGGATCGGATGCACCAGTCCGACGAGATTGCTTCGCGCGACGATCTCCAGCACGCTGCCCGGGCGGGTTACGCGCACAACATCCCTGCGCTCGATACGGTGAGACGGCCGGAAAGTCGCGGCATTGGCCAGAGCGCCGGACTCCAGATCAAGCGACACATGCCCCATCTTGCGAAATTGTTCCGCGGTTATCTGCCCGTCGATTTCCGGGTGACCCCGGCGGGCAATCGCTGTCAGTTCGATTGGCATTATCGCTTCCCACCGCAGAAGCTGGTTGTTCGGCGGGGCCATGCCGACAGCGAGATCGGCCTCGCCGCTTTCCAGAGCCTCGCCAATCGGTAACTTGGGGGCGAGCAGTAGCTTGTAGGATATCCCCGGAAAGCGTTCCGATTGCGAGACCAGTTCCGGGATCAGCAGCGTCTCGAAGATATCGACAAGGTGCAGCCTGAAGTCGCGCGTGGCCGTCACCGGGTCGAAGGAGGCTGAAGGTTCGCCCATCAGCTCGCATTCCTCCAGAATCCGTTGCACCCCGCCGATGAGTTCATCTGCGCGGGTGGTCGGGGCCATACCGCCGGGACGGCGGACAAACAAAGGATCGTCCAGCACCTCGCGCATGCGTCCCAAGAGGTTCGACACGGTGGGCTGCGCCAGTCCTAAAAGCTTCGCCGCCTTGGATAGATTGCGTGTCGCATAGATAGCATCAAAGGCAAGCAGATGCTTGATGTCGAGCTGCATCAGACGCCTCGGCCGACGTCTGGGTGGGGCCGTGGGGTCGGTCATTTCATTTATCAATAGTTCATCATTTCAACTTGGCGTGTTCCGCCGTGATTATTTCGAAGCTATGAACCTGATGCAACACACATTTGACGGTGGCGCATGTCGCTCCGCTGGACAAGGACATCCGTGTGACCGAACGCCCGCCGCTACCGACCCTTATAGGCAGCCATGTGGCCCGACCGCGCAGCATCTCGACGCTGGCCACGGGCGCCCGGTTTCTGGCGGTGTGGGTTGTCCAATGCCATCGAAAACACGGGCAGCGGCATTCTGGATCTGACGCGCAGTGCCTCCAGCTTCACGAAGGTGATTTCCGTCGCGATCACCGAACTGGTCGGCAATGCGCTGATTGATTGCAGCAGCAGGTTCTTAAGTCACGAACGAAAATGGAATGGAGTGTAGTATCAATGGCATGGTCAGCAGAAAAGCTTGAGAATTTCTCATCAAATGGATCTGTCAAACGGGATATTAGTGTCTGTTCAGGCAGAAGATTAGGTTCTGCGGCGGGACTCGCCATAGCTGTTTTATTTCCGATGGCGAATTCCGCAGAGGCACAGAATACTTGGACCGGTGAAATATCGTCCGACTGGGCCGCTCATGAGAACTGGAGTGGTAGCATTCCCTCCGGCGAGAACGTGACAATTGATCTTGCAACAGGTGCGGGCGACCCTTTTCCTGTTCTCGAAGGAACGGGCCAATCCGGATTGCTGAGGGTCGGGGGGGCCGAACTTGGGGAACTCGTAATTCGGAACGGAGGGCAGTTGACCTCCGACGCGGGCTTGAATCGAATTGCTGATGCTGAAGGGAGCATTGGAAATGTCACGGTTACGGGCACGAATTCAAGCTGGACAAACACCGGAAACCTTCAAGTCGGTCGGGGCGGTGCAGGTACCTTGAACGTCGAAAACGGCGGTTTTGCAACAAATGGCATTGGATTTATCGGGGTTCAACAGACAGCTACAGGCATAGTCAACGTTACCGGTGCCGGGTCCGAATGGAATAATACGAGTGGCTTGAGTATCGGTGGCGCAGGTTCCGGGACCTTAAGCATTTCTGATGGAGGTTTGGTGTCCAGTGCTGGTTCGGCCGCAGTCGGGAATGTTGTCAACGCGGGCGAAGGCATCGTCCTGGTCTCTGGCGAGGATTCGCGTTGGACGCATGATGGAGACCTTCAGATCGGCTTGTTTGGTCAGGGGGAAATGACCGTAACTTCGGGTGGTTCCGTCTCAAATGCAGAAGGCTCGATCGGGGCTCAGACTGGTAGCACTGGTTTGGTGACAATCCGTGGTGCTGACACAACATGGATCAACAGCGGCGGACTAACCATCGGGCAAAGCGGAAGCGGCACCTTGGCCATCGAAGAGGGTGGCGTTGTGTCAAATGCCACCGCGACCATTGGCAGTCAGCTTGATCGAACAGGTAAAGTTCAGGTAACCGGTGCTGGTTCGGAATGGAATAGTAGTGGTGCTTTGACTATCGGATTTAGAGGCAATGGCGAGCTCTCGATATCTGATGGCGGGCACGTCTCAGCCAGTTCGGTTTTCCTCGGTCGTCTTAGCGACGGCGAGGGCACGCTGAATATCGGGGCTGCTGCGGGCGAGGAAGCGATTTCAGCTGGAACTCTGGAGACCGGGAGTGTCAATTTCTCGAATGGGACTGGCACGATCAATTTCAACCATACCAGCCCGCAGTATCTGTTTTCTTCGAATGTTTCAGGCAATGGTGAGGTAAATATCTTATCTGGAACCACTATATTCGCTGGCAACAACACTTATACCGGCTTGACGACAATTGCCGCTGGCACATTACAGATCGGGAATGGTGGTGCTCTTGGCTCTTTGGGGCGCGGGGACGTGTTGATGTCCGGGGGAACACTCGCTTTTGACCGTTCAAGTTCGTATACCTATGGTGGCGAAATCACTGGTTCTGGAACCTTGCGGCAGGTTGGAACTGGGCGGACAATTCTAACAGGAAATTCTGGAAGCTTTGGTGGCTCTACAGAGATCATGAGCGGAGAGCTCGCCGTAAACGGAGTGCTCGGAGGAACAGTCAACATCGCGAATGGCGGGCTGCTTATGGGTTCGGGTTCGGTTGGCGAAACGAGAGTAAATTCAGGCGGCATAATCGCGCCGGGAAATTCTATCGATACACTTTCAGTTGATGGCGACCTGACTTTTGAGCCCGGCTCCATTTACCGTGTGGAGGTTGATCCGACAGGAACCAGAAGCGACCTGATTGCTGTCAATGGAACCGCATATCTTGCGGGTTCCGTGCTGCATATCGGTGAGGATGGTGACTATAAGCCCTACTCCGAATATAAAATTCTGACTGCGACAGGCGGCTTTGACGGCACGACCTTTGACGAAGTAAGATCAGATTACACCTTCCTGGAGTCTTTGCTAAGTTACAGCACAAATGATGTCACACTGCGCCTTGCTCGGAACGACGTCTCCTTTTCGAGCGTGGCAGCAACACCGAACCAGAGGGCGACTGCGGGCGGCCTCGACAGCCTTCCAATCGGCAACGCCATCAATAGCGCTATCGTCATGCTGGATGAGCCTGCCGCCCGAAAAGGCTTCGATATGCTCTCTGGCGAGCCACATGCTTCGGCCATTACGTCTATGATTGGCAATAGCGGCACAATTCGCAGTGTCGTGCTAAGCCGCTTTCGGTCACGTTTCGGGAGTGGAAGACCTTTGGCCGCATCGCTGGTTACCACCCGCGCGAACAATGGTAGCGCGCTGGGGTTGACGTCAGATGAAGAAAAAGTAACCGATCTGAATGTATGGGGACATGTTTTCGGCTCGCAAAGTCGTTTTGATGGTGATGGAAACACCGCGCGCCTGCGCTATAGTCAAAGTGGCTTTCTGATTGGTGCCGATACTAACCTGAATGATGTCTGGGGCTTCGGGGTGTTTGCTGGCTATAGCCCTTCTACTTTCAGCGTCCGGGATCGAAACTCGTCAGGGTCGAGCGATAACTTTCATTTGGGGTTCTATGGGGGGGCCGCGATCGACAGTATGCGCCTGAACGTTGGTGCAGCGTATACTTGGCATAACATCGACACCCTGCGCACCGTCGCTTTTCCAGGCTTCTCCGACAGTCTCAGCGCCTCTTACCGATCACATACCGCTCAGGTATTTGGCGAGGCAGGCTATATGTTTGACATAGACACTCTCAGTGCTGGCACGCTCAGCCTTGAGCCGTTTGCAGGGTTGGCCTATGTTCACAACAAAACAAATTCTTTCAGCGAGAATGGTGGCCCGGCTGCACTGACCGCCTTAAGAAGCACGACTGCAACAAGCTTTTCGACGCTGGGACTACGGGCCTTGTCGCAGATCGATATGGGAAGCATGCGAGCAACAGTACATGGTATGGTGGGCTGGCGTCGCGCAATCGGCGACACGACTCCGACAATGAACTTTTCTTTTGCTGGCAGCGATGTATTTGACGTGTCCGGAACGTCGCTTGCAAAGGACACAGCACTTATAGAGGCTGGTCTTAATCTGGAAGTCCGCGAAAACGTAGATTTTGGCCTCTCTTATGGAGGGCGGTATAGCAGTCACGGCCAAGAGCATCGCTTCAACGCGCAACTTCAGGTGTCATTCTGATGCGAGTTTATTCGACAGCACAACTGGGACGAAGATCTGCTATCTAAGCGGGAATGAAGAACTGAAGACGAAAGTTTCAGACCTCCGCGCCGTGGAATCCACCCCCGGCAGCGTTTTGCAAGCCGACGTGGATGGCGAGATCGACACTGGCCGGGACGAACGCAGCGACGAATGCATAATCTAACCAGAACCGCCTTGGCGGCCACGCCGGGCGGAGCATCGGTAAGGCCTGCGTTCGTGCCCAATTTTTTGGCTATAGATACTGTCACGCGGATATCTTGCGTGCAGACGTCATGTGGGATCGGGGGATTTATATCATGAAGCCCAGCCCGACTGGCTGCCTGCCGAAATTAGCAACAGGTTGATAAATAATAAAAAACGGCAATTTCGGTGCTTGGATAAGTCGCATCCAGATGTTCGGATACAAAGGGTTTTCACCTTGGGTCGGCCGAAATCTAATACTTAACAAGAAATAATCTACTTTGCTCATTCCGGTATTGGGTTCAGCTTTTGCACATCCTGCGCACATCATTTTGCGATGCGGTGGCAGCTCAAGAACTGAAAATCGTTTCGCACCAATCTCGTGCGTAAATGCCAGTAGAGGACTCGAGTATGAAGGTTGAAAAGACCGATACGCTGATTGTCGGGGGCGGTCAGTCCGGAATTGCGATGAGCGAACATCTGACTGATCTGGGCATTCCCCATATCGTTCTGGAGCGCAAGCGGGTGGCCGAACGGTGGCGGTCCGAACGCTGGGATTCGCTCGTAGCGAATGGCCCTGCATGGCATGATCGGTTTCCGGGCATGGAATTCGAAGACATCAACCCGGACGCGTTTCCCCCGAAAGAACAGATGGCGTCTTATCTGGAAGCCTATGCAAATATGATCAACGCGCCAATCCGCACCGGGGTCGACGTCAAAAGCGTGCGCAAGCGCGAGGGGCAGACTGGCTTTATCGCAACCACATCTGACGGAGAAATCGCGGCAGAGCGCATTGTTGCGGCGACCGGGCCGTTTCAAGTGGCTGATTACCCAGATCTTGTGCCCCAAGAGACAGAGGTGATGCAGATCCATTCCTCGGATTACAAAAACCCGGATCAACTGCCAGCCGGGGCCGTTCTGGTCGTTGGTGGCGGCGCCTCCGGCGCGCAGATTGCCGAAGAACTGCACCGCGCGGGGCGTCAGGTCTATCTGTCCATCGGCGAGCATTACCGTCCACCGCGGTGCTATCGGGGGCGTGACTATGTCTGGTGGCTGGGCGTGCTGGGCAAGTGGGACGAGATCAACACCAAATCCCGAAAGAAACATGTCGCCTTTGCCGTCAGCGGGTATGATGGTGGCAAGACCATCGATTTCAGGAAATTCGCCAATCAGGGCATTACCATTGTCGGCAAGACCGCGTCCTATGATGATGGTATCGTGCATTTCGCAGATGATCTGGTGACCAATCTGGCCGATGGTGACAGCGCATATCTTGATATGCTGCGCGAGGCCGACGCCTATGTCGAGCGCAATGGGGTTGAACTGCCGTCGGACCCGGAAGCCTGGGAAATACAACCGGATGCGCCCTGTATTCAGAACCCGTTGCAGCGGCTTGATCTGAAAGAGGGCAATGTCAATGCCATCGTCTGGGCGACCGGTTTCAAGTTCGATTTCAGTTGGTTGGAAGTTGATGTCTTCGATGAAAAGGGCGCGCCCGTGCACAAGCGCGGGATTGCGGCGGAACGGGGCATCTATTTCCTTGGCTTGCCGGAACTGACCAACCGTGCGTCGTCTTTCATCTATGGGTGTTGGTACGATGCGAAATACATTGCAACGCATATCGGTGTTCAGCGGAATTATTCCGCCTATGAAAAAGCAGGGTAGTCCACCCTGCGTCCGGGGGCTGGCCCCGACATCAGAAAACCGCCCATACCCTGTCTGGGCATACGCGGGGCGCGGCACGAACACCCGCGAGTTGGCGCCGACTTGCCCGCGCACGTCCCTGAGAAAAAGGAACCCGACATGACACGCGTGATGTTTCTGAATGGTCCCAATGCCAATTTATACGGTCTGGATCAGAAAGGCACCTACGGGACGGACAGTTTCCCACAGATCAGGGATGCCTGTCTGGCGCGTGCCGAAGGGCTTGGCCTGACGCTTGATTTCCGGCAATCCAACCACGAGGGCCAGCTTATCGACTGGATTCAGGAAGCGCGGCAAAGCTGTGAAGGTGTTCTTATAAATGCGGCCGGACTGACCTATACATCGGTGGCGATCCTGGATGCGTTGCTGGCCTTCGACGGCCCGGTCATCGAATGCCATATGAGCAATATCTGGAAGCGCGAAGCCTTTCGCAGCCATTCCTATGTTTCCAAAGCGGCCACTGGCGTGATCGCGGGGTTGGGGCTGCGCGGCTATCTTTTGGCGATTGATGCGATGCATGGAGTGCTGAGCGTGGAGGCGACATGACGGATACGCTTGTCTTCTACAGCGCGCTTGATCCCTTCGAAGACTGGCGCGACGCCTTAACGCCCCATCTGGGTGACGCCGTGCAGATCCAGAACCATGATGCCATTACCGACCCTGAAAAAGTGCGCTACGCGCTGGTCTGGATGCCACCAGACGGGTTTTTCAAGCGTTTTCCCAACCTGTCGCTGGTGACCAATCTGGGGGCCGGTGTTGATCGACTGGTGGCGCGCGACGATTTGCCTGACGTGCCGATCACGCGCTTGTCCGACCCAGAAATGGGGCGCATGATGGCCAGCTTCGTGCTGTTCGCCGTGTTGCGCCATGCCCGGGACATTCCGTTTTTCGAAGCGGCACAGATGCGGCGTGAATGGGCCTATAAGCATCCACGCCCGGCCATCGAAATATCTGTCGCGGTGCTGGGATTGGGCGAGTTGGGGGCGCTTGCTGCCAAGGAAATCGCGCGTCAGGGTTTTGTAACCCATGGTTGGCCAACGCGCCCAAAGGATTTGCCGGGCGTGACGGTTCACCATGGCGATGATGCGCTTGATCAGCTTCTGGGTCTGGCGGATATCGTGGTCAGTATGCTGCCGCTGACCCCGCGCACACGCAAACTTCTGAATGCAGAACGTTTTGCCCGGATGAGACAGGACGCATCTTTCATCAATGTGTCGCGCGGAGAGGTTGTAGATGAAGCTGCGCTTGTTGCTGCGTTGAAAGCGGGGCACCTGTCGGGCGCGACCCTCGATGTGTTCGAAAAGGAACCGCTGGCGTCGGATCATCCGCTTTGGTCACTTCCGGGGGTACTGATCACACCACATCTGGCGTCTGTCGCGCTGCCGAAAAGCGCTGCGCCGCAAATCGCTGCCAATATCCGCGCGATCCGGCGCGGGGACGAACTGCGCAACACTGTCTCACGGGTGCACGGATATTAAGCAATTTGCCATCAATGTTCCACTTCGACGCAACCATGAAAACATACGAATTGAAAATAAGTAAATCATATCAGAACATTAAATGGAACCGTTGGAAGAAACTTTCCAGTGATCAGTTATTTCCAATTAGTGAATACGATTTGATCTACCTGAGATTAAGGAAATGAGAACTGGTCAGGAACTGTGACGCAGATGCACAAGACAAACATCCAAAAATGTCACGTCATGCAGGCGAAAGCGAAGCTTGATTGTCGTTTCGTGCGGTCAGGCGGCCCTTTGGTACATACCCCGTGGGGCCTGTCTCGAAATCTCATCCGGGCGAATACGAACTCCCTGCTCGGGCCGCCTTGTCCGGGCAGGAAAACCAGTCAGACCTTCACGCGGTTCTGGCTTCATAGCGGCGCATTCCTAGGCCGCATCAAACCCCATCCAGAAACAGGAACACCACAATGAAGAACCTACTTTTGACAGCCACAGCCCTGAGCCTGATTGCGCCTGTAGCCACTGCCGAAACGCTGGTTGTGAGCAGCTGGGGCGGAAGCTGGCGCGACATGATTGAAGAAACAATCGCCCGCCGCTTCACCGAAGAAACCGGTGTCGAGGTCGAATTCATCACCGGCGGTACGATTGACCGGCTTAATCAAGCCCAGTTCAACCGGGACACGCCCGAAAGCGACATCACGTTCACCACCTCGCATGTGGGGTGGCTGTATCGCAATGCCGGGCTGTTCGAAGAACTGGACATGTCGCGTATCCCCAATGCGGCCAATCTGGTCGAACAAGCCATCATCAGCCCGTCGCATATCGGGGCCTGGGCCTATGTCTACACGATCGGCTATGTGCCGGATGAAGTGCCGGAGGGGATCACTTTTAGCAGCTGGGCAGATCTATGGTCGCCAGAGCTTGAGGGCATGATTGCTGCCCCTGATTTCGATCCGTCACATATCATCGCGGTGTCCACTGTTCTTGAAGGGCTGGAATTCGAAGACTGGATGGGCGCCACCGACCGCCTGATGGCGTTGCGCCCCAATTTCCGCGCCTTCTAAACCAATGACGCCAATTCGCAGCAATTGCTGACAACAGGGGAAACGCCTGTGCAGATCATGCTGTCTATGAACGCCTATCATATCCAGTCGGAAGGTGTGGATGTGCAACTGGCAATCCCCGAAGAAGGCGCAGTGCTGGGGGTTGATACAATGGCCATCACCACAGGGTCGGACAAGGTCGATCTGGCCTATCAGTTCATCAACATCGCCCTTGATCCGGAAATTCAGGCACAAATCACCGAAATCAAGAAAGGCAGCCCCGTGGTGTCGAATGCCGTATTGTCCGAAGAACTGGCATCGCTGCCGGGCATCTTCACCACGCCCGAACAATGGGAAGAAGAAGCCTTGATCATTCCGCATGAGTTGCGGGCCGAGAAAACCGCTGAATGGCGTCAGTGGTTTTCCGAAAACATGATCGGCGGCAACTGAGACCGCCATGTCCCGGCGGTCTGACCGCCGGGACGATGCCTGGCCGCGCGCGCGGCTCCCGCGAGCAGGCAATACACCAACCATGCAGAATTGTATGCGCTGCCAAATAAACGAAGTTTCGGAAGGTCTCTGATGTCAAAACGTCCCTTTCTGGGTTGGTTCGCCTCTCCGTCCATCCTGATCGCTTTTGGGCTTACGGCGTCATTTCTGGCGATCATTCAGTACAGCCTGCGCGCGCATGTGCCCGGCTCGCTTGATCCCGGCGGTTTCACTCTCGATAATTTCACAACACTTTGGCATCTGGCTTATGGCCGGGCTTTTATGAACAGTCTGCTTCTGTGTGTCTGGACGGCCGTTTTTGCGCTGCTGATCGGCTATCCTCTCGCCTATGCCATGATCCGCGCCCGGTCGGGCCCGCTGCGCAGCGCGATTCTGCTGATATCGCTGACGCCGTTGTTCATGGGCGAGATCGTGCGCACCTATTCTTGGATGATCGTTCTGGGAAATCGTGGCTTCCTGAATTCTGTTCTTCTGAAACTCGGGCTGATCGACAGCCCGATCAGCTTCATGTTCACAATGACAGGGGTGGTCATCGCGCTGGTGCATTTCACACTGCCCATCGTGGTGGTGATGCTTGCAGCTGCACTGTCACATATCGACCGGAACCTTGAACGGGCCGCAACCTCGCTGGGGGCAGGGCGTGTGCGGGTGTTCTTCACGGTCACCTTGCCGTTGTCGATGCCCGGCGTTGTGGCGGCTACCTCCACTGCCTTTGCATGGACATTTTCTGCATTTGCCACGCCACAGATGATCGGCGGAGGGCAGGTTTCGACCATTTCTACGATGGTTTATCAGGTCGGGTTTGCGTCCTTCAACTTTCCGCTTGCGGCGTCCCTGTCACTGACGGGGCTGCTCTTTGCCATAGCTGTTCTGGCGCTGTTTAACACCGGCATTCGCCGCCTTGAAAAATACGGAGCGCACTGATCATGAAAAAGTCACTTGCTGACCACCTGCTTGACTGGTCCGGCCGCATTTTTTTGACAGCAATTCTTGGTTTTCTGGTGCTGCCGTTCTTTGTGGTCGCCATCGCATCTTTTAACAAAGGGGCGATCCTGTCCTTTCCGCCGGAAGCGTGGTCAGTGCAATGGTATGTCAATGCCTTTGAATACCGCGATTTCGGGGCCGGATTGCGCAATTCTCTGCGGATCGCAGCGATTGGTGCCGGGATCGCGCTGATTGCCGGGGCAGGTTTTGCCTATGTGTTTCAGCGCTATGAATTCAGGTGCAAATCGGGGCTGAACGCAATTCTGATGTCGCCGCTGATTATTCCGAATTTCACCATTGGCCTGGGCATCCTGATCCTGACGGCTTCGGCGTCATTGCCCCGCAACCTGTGGACCGTGGTGACGGTGCATGTGATCATCGTGCTGCCCTTCGTCGTGCGATCGGTCTATGTGTCGCTACAGAATCTGGAACGCAATTATGAGAATGCTGCCGAAAGCCTTGGGGCCAGCCCGGCTTATGTTCTGCTGACAATTACGGCCCCGTTGCTGCTGCCTGGCCTGATTGCGGGGGGCATATTCGCAGCGATCCTGTCTTTCAACGAATTCACCGCATCACTGTATGTGGTCAACCGTGGCACCGCCACGTTGCCCGTCGCGATGTATAACTATGTCCGGGAATACGCGGACCCGACACTTGCTGCGATTTCGGTCATGTATGCGCTGGCGGTTGCAGTCTTGCTGCTGGTGCTCCACCGGATTTTCCGCCTTGAAAGGGTTCTGAATGTTGAGTGATACCTTGCCCAAAGCGGCTTCAAAGACCGGTGATCCGGTCGCGGTGCAGATTGATGGTGTCGGCAAATCCTTTGCCGGAACTGTCGCGCTGAAACCGATCTGGCTAAAAATTGCACGCGGCGAATTTCTGACCCTTCTGGGGCCATCGGGCTGCGGCAAGACAACGCTTCTGAACCTGATTGCCGGTTTTCTGGAAGCCGATGCCGGGGAATTGTTCATTCACCGCGATCTGGTCACGCGCGTGCCGCCGCATCTGCGGGAAATCGGGATCGTGTTCCAGAATTACGCGTTGTTTCCACATATGAGCGTTGCGCAGAATGTGGCATATGGCTTGCGCACGCGCCGCGTTTCCAAGGTGGAAATCGCCGAGCGGGTGCGCGAGGCGTTGGCGCTGGTCAAACTGGAGGATTTCGCTGACCGTCGACCGCGCCAGTTGTCGGGGGGCCAGCAGCAGCGCGTAGCGCTTGCCCGGGCGCTTGTGATCCGCCCACGAGTGTTGTTGCTGGACGAACCCTTTTCCGCGCTGGATCGGAACCTGCGCGGGGCCATGCAGGTGGAATTGCGCGAAATCCAGTCAAGCCTAGGGCTGACCACAGTGTTCGTGACCCATGACCAAAGCGAAGCGCTAAGCATGTCTGACCGTATCGCGGTCATGTCACGCGCACAAATTCAGCAGATTGGCACCCCGGACGAAATTTATGACCGTCCGCAAAGCCGCTTCGTGTCAACCTTCGTGGGTGATGCCAACCTGTTTTCCGCAACCTTGATCTCCAGCTCTGGCAAGGATGTGCGCCTGAAACTGGGTGAGGTGGGACTGGACCTGACGACCTATCAGTCCGATCTGCCCGCGCCGGGGCCAGTGACATTGTTCGTGCGCCCTGAACATTGCCGCCTGACAGAAGCAGGCAGCCCCGGCGCTGTGCCCGCGACTGTTGCGCTTGCGGTCTATCAGGGCAGCTATACGGAACTTTATCTGGATTGCCCCTTCGCCGACACCGGACGGGCGATGCTGCGCGTGCCAGCAAGCACAGTGATGGCACCGGGCACCGCTGTCGGCATCGCTTTGCCGCAGCAAGGTCCGGCAATCTTTCCCAAGGAATGAGGGGACGCATGACTGACAGTCTGACTGGAATCATTGCCCGTGTCGCGGGTGGGCCGGACGTTCTGGAACCTGTGCAGCGGCCCATTCCCGCACCCGGCCCGGGCGAGGTGTTGCTGCGTGTCGCCGCCGCCGGTGTCAATCGTCCTGATATCATGCAGCGCTCGGGTGCCTTGCCTGTGCCGCCCGGTGTGTCTGACATTCTGGGACTGGAAGTTGCGGGCACGGTGCAGGCCGTGGGGCAGGGGGGTGACCCTGCGCTTGTCGGAACATCTGTTATGGCGCTGCTTAAGGCAGGTGGCTATGCCAGTTATGTGACGGCCCGGGTCGATCACTGTCTGCCCATCCCCGAAGGTCTTGACCTGCACGAAGCGGCCTGTCTTCCAGAGGGGTTGTTTACGATCTGGCATAACCTGTTTGATCGCGGCGCGCTGAAACCGGGTGAGTGGGTGCTTCTTGAAGGTGGGGCCAGCGGCATTGGCACGCTGGCGCTGCAACTTGCGCGGGCCTATGGCGCGCATGTCATCGTTACAGCGGGCGGCCCAGACAAATGCGCACGCCTGAAAGCGATGGGCGCATATGCTATTGATTACCGCAATGAGGACCTGATCACACGGGTAATGGAACTGACTGGCGATGCCGGGGTCGATGTCGTGCTGGATATCCTTGGCGGGGACATGGTGAACACGCATCTTGCCCTGATGGCAGCGGGCGGGCGTCATATCGGGCTGGCCTTCATGACGGGTATGATCGCACAGGTCGATCTGGGGCTGGCCATGCGCAAGGGCCTGTGGCTCAGCTCCTCGACGCTGCGACCCAAGAGCGACGCCGAAAAGGCTGCTATCGCGCAATCGGTGCGGCATAATTTATTGCCCCTGATTGGCCCGGATGGCGTGCGGCCAGTGCTGTCCCGGAAGTTTCCGCTGTCACAGGTGGTGGATGCGCACGCCCTTTTGGAAAGCGGGCGCAATTTCGGCAAGATCGTCCTTGTGGTCGAGGAGATGCCATAATGATAATCGATCTGTTCTGGGGATCTGCATCGCCTTTTGTGCGCAAGGTGATGGTTGTTGCGCATGAATTGGGGGTGCAGGACAGTGTCCGGATCTACAACACTGCGGCCCACCCGATTGATCGTGATCTGCGCGTGAAAGGTGTGAACCCGCTTGCGAAAGTGCCTGCCGCGCGTTGCGCAGATGGGACGCTTCTGTATGACAGTCGGGTGATCTGCGAATACCTTGATGACATGGCGGGCGGCGCACTGTTTCCCGCGCCCGGGCCGGCGCGCTGGACCGCGTTGCGACGACAGGCCCTGGCAGATGGTTTGCTCGATGCGGCGTTGCTGGTGCGGTATGAATTATTGATCCGGCCAGACCCGCTGAAATGGCCGCTCTGGATCGAAAAACAGCGCGAGAAGGTCGAAGATGCGCTGGATGCGATGCAGGGCGACTGTCCCGGCGCAGGATGCGCTGATATTGGGGCCATCTCCTGTGCCTGCGCACTAGGGTGGCTGGATTTCCGTTTCCCCGATATCGGCTGGCGCGCCACCCGGCCAGAGCTTGCCGCCTGGTTTACGCAATTCGATACACGCCCCGCCATGCGTGCAACCCATCCGCGTGGCTGACAACGCCGCGCAATCCGATCCATATCACCCGATCTGGCCGCGCCCCCGCTTTGGCATCACGGCCCCTAACGAAAGGCACAATCATGGCCCATTATCGCCATCGAAAGTTCAATACCAAGGAAACCTATCCAGAACAGAATCTGGACAATGACCTGTGTCAGGCCGTTGTCACCAACGGGGGCAAGATGATCTTCTTGCGCGGTCAATGTCCGCAAGACCTTGATACAGCGGAAAACATTTCCAGCAGTGATCCTGTTGAGCAAACGCATAAGGTCATGTCCAACATCCGGCAACTGGTCGAAGAATGCGGTGGCGACATGAGCCATGTGACCAAGCTGGTTGTCTATCTGACTGATGTGCGCCACCGCGAGGCGGTCTACCGCACGATGGGCGCCTATATTAAGGGCGTATTTCCTGTATGCA
The DNA here is from genome assembly GCF_029581395.1 of Roseinatronobacter sp. S2. Taxonomy (GTDB): domain Bacteria; phylum Pseudomonadota; class Alphaproteobacteria; order Rhodobacterales; family Rhodobacteraceae; genus Roseinatronobacter. Next base: position 518,311 of record NZ_CP121115.1, read on the forward strand.
CGGGGCTGGTTGTCGTGGCGCTTGCGCGGCCCGAATGGCTGGTAGAGATTGATGCAACGGCAGTCATTCCAGATCAGACCGGCTGACATGGCAGCGGACACCGCCACAATATCACTTCAACTTTGGGGGGCATCATGACCTTTTCGATTATCGGGCATTGCACGGAAACAGGGATGTTCGGGGTGGCGATCTCGTCATCTTCGCCCGCGGTCGCGGCGCGCTGTTCCTTTGCACGGGCAAAAGTCGGGGCAGTTGCCACGCAGAACGTGACCGATCCGCGCCTTGGCCCGCGCGCGCTGGATCTGATGGAACGCGGCGCAGAACCGGCCGAGGCGCTGGCAATCCTGAAACGGACCACCGCGCATATGGATTTCCGTCAGGTGTTGGCGGTCGGACCATCGGGGGAAAGCGCGATCCATTCGGGCACTCAGGTGCTGGGCAACTGGTCAGAAGCGCTGGGGCCGCACACGGCGGCGGCGGGCAATTTGCTGGCCACTACGGATGTGCCGCAGGCCATGGTGCAGCATTTCTGCACGTCGCAGGGCCATCTGGGCGCGCGGCTGCTGGGCGCTTTGGTCGCCGGGCGCGATGCAGGCGGAGAGGCCGGACCCGTCCATTCCGCAGGATTGCTGGTGGTCGATGAACATAGCTGGCCTTTGGTGGAATTGCGTATAGACTGGTCCGAAGACTGCCCGATCCGCGCGCTGGAAACCGCATGGACGATCTATGCGCCGCAAATGACTGCATATGTGACCCGCGCGCTCGACCCCGGCCTTGCCCCGTCTTACGGTGTGCCGGGCGATGAATGACCAAACGCGCGGCCAGCGCAGGCGCCATCCGGCTGGATTTTGAAAGCGAGACAGACAATGCCGCTCAGATTCACCTTGCGCCAGCTTGAATATTTTATCGCGGTGGGCGAGTCGGGCAGCATTGCGCTGGCTGCGGAAAAGGTCAATGTGACTGCGCCGTCCATGTCTTCTGCGATCGCGCAGCTTGAGGGGGCGTTCGGCGTGCAACTGCTGGTCAGGCGCCACGCACAGGGATGCGCGCTGACCCCCGCCGGAGAGCGTTTTATCGAGCAGGCGCGCGTCGTTCTGGAAGATGCCGAAAAGCTAAATGACATGGCCAATATCTATACTGGCAGCGTGCGCGGGTCGCTGCGGGTTGGATGCCTGCGAACCTTCGTGCAGTTCATTGTGCCGCAACTGCGCCGCAGCTTTGAAAACAAATACGACCAGATCGAGTTTTTCCAGATCGTGCTGGATCAGGGCCAGATATTTGATGCGCTGTCTTCGGCGCGGATAGACCTTGCGCTGACCTATGACATGGCGCTGCCCAGCGACATCAGATTCCAACCCCTATGCACGCTGCCGACCTATGTCATGTTGGCCGCCGATCATCCGCTTGCGGGGCACAAACACCTGAGCGCCGAGGATCTGGTCGATCAAGATATGGTGCTACTGGATATGCCCCATAGTGCAGAGTATTTCCTGTCAATGTTCCGTGCCGTCGGGCGCAGACCGCGTATTTCGGAACGCACACCTGAAATTGCACTACAGCGCAGTCTGGTTGCCAATGGCTTCGGCTTCGGCATTTCGAATATGCGAACAGTTTCTGAATTTTCGATGGACGGGAAAGGGCTGAAATTCGTTCCGCTTGAAACCACGGTCCCGCCACTTCATCTGGGACTTGCCACGTCGAAAGCGACCTATGTGTCGCGCAAGATACAGGCCTTCATCGATCATTGCCGCGAGGCAGCTGCCGCAAATCAGCTGCCCGGCCTAGTCACCTGAGCAAAGCGTCATGACACCTGACATTGTTGACATCCTCGCGCGTCTGGTCGCCTTTCCGACACTATCGCGCCAGTCGAATCTGGAGCTTCTGGAATATGTGGAGTCTCTTCTGCGTCCAGCTGGCATCCGCTGCGAACGATTTTTCAGCACAGATGCGACCCAGGCCAATCTCTGGGCCAGTGTAGGGCCGGAGGGATCGGGCGGGGTGGTTTTGTCAGGCCATTGCGATGTCGTGCCAGTGGCGGGACAGGCATGGTCGCGCGATCCGTTTGCCTTGCATCTGGAAGAGGGGCGCTATTACGGGCGCGGCACGGCGGATATGAAAGGGTTTCTGGCGGTGGCCATCCACGCCATGTTGCGTGCTACTGAACGGCCCCTGATACAGCCGCTGCATCTGGCCATTTCCTATGATGAGGAAATCGGCTGCCTTGGCGTGCGTGGCATGCTTGGGGCGCTGGCGGCCCGTCCTGCGCGACCGGCGTTGTGCATTGTCGGTGAACCTACGGGAATGCGGATTGCACATGGCCATAAGGGGAAACGCGCGCTCAGGGCATGTTGTCACGGACAGGAAGGTCATTCCGCGCTTGCGCCGCAGGCGCTGAATGCGCTGCATCTGGGGGCGGCCTTCGTCACGCGGCTTCAGGCACGTCAGGACGCACTGGAAGCCAATGGCGCGCGCGATGCCGCCTATGAGATTCCCTATTCGACCCTACATGTCGGTGTCATGCAGGGCGGCACTGCACTGAATATTGTGCCTAACCGCTGCGATCTGGATTTCGAATTGCGCAATGTCCCGGGCGACGACCCTGATGCCATCATCGCCGATATTCGTCAGGATGCAGAAGCGATTGCCGCCCCTCATCGCAACCGTTTCCCCAACGCCCGGATCGAGATCGAAGAGGTTTCGGGTTATCCCGGCCTTGATACCGCTGCCGACATTCCCGCAATCGCATGGCTGCGTGCGCTGCTGGGGCGCGACGATCCGTTGACCAAGGTGTCTTTTGGCACCGAGGGCGGATTGTTTCAGCAAAGCCTTGGCCTGCCCACGCTGGTCTGTGGCCCCGGCCATATGGCACAGGGGCACAAGCCAGATGAGTATGTCAGTGTCGAACAGCTACACGATTGCGCGGATTTTCTTGCGGCCTTGACGGACGCGCTGGTAATTGGGCAAGCACCTGCATGATCTAAATGCCGGTGTTGGATCAGGTCGTCCCCTTGGACAATTGCACGGTCGGATCACCAAATCCGCGCGGCACATAGAGGTTATGTGGACCGAGGTTTTTTACATCGGTTTCCCCGCATAAGGCCATCGTGACATCGAGTTCCTTATGAAGAATGTCCAGCGCCTTTGTCACCCCGGCCTCGCCCATGGCGCCCAGTCCATAGGTGAAGGCGCGGCCGATATAGGTGCCCTTCGCCCCCAGTGCGAGTGCCTTGAGTACGTCCTGCCCAGAACGGATGCCACTGTCGAAATGCACCTCGACCCGGTCGCCCACAGCCTCGATGATCGAGGGCAGCATGCGGATTGAACTGGCTGCACCGTCAAGCTGGCGCCCCCCGTGGTTCGAGACGATAATCGCATCCGCGCCGATATCGGCGGCGCGTCGGGCATCTTCAGGGTCCATGATGCCCTTGATGATCATCTTGCCGCCCCACCATTTCTTGAACTGTGCAATCCGTGGCCAGTCGAGAGCGTGGTCGAAGGCCTGGTTGGTCCAGGGCGCCAACGATGACGGATCGTCCACGCCTTTGGCATGTCCTGCGATATTGCCGAAGAACCGCCGTTTTGTGCCCAGCATTTCCAGCCCCCACGGGATTTTTGTGAGCAGATCCATCATTGCAGACACCGTCAGTTTCGGGGGGGCGGAAAGACCATTTTTCAGATCCCTATGGCGTTGTGCCATGATTTGCAGATCGACGGTCACCACAATTGCGGAACATCCGGCCGCGCGCGCGCGGTCGAACAAGCGGCGCATGAACTCATCGTCTTTCAGCGTATAGACCTGAAACCAGAAGGGTTTTGTCGTATGCTCGGCCACATCCTCGATTGAACAGATTGACATGGTGGACAGTGTGAAAGGCACGCCAAATCTCTCGGCGGCGCGGGCAGCCTTGATCTCTCCGTCCGCCGACTGCATCCCGGTCAGCCCCACCGGCGCAAGGGCCACGGGCATGGCCACATCCTGCCCTATCATCTGCGCGCGTGTCGAGCGGTTTGACATATCAACCGCGACACGTTGCTTCAGTCGGATGTGCTTGAAATCACTGGTGTTCTCGCGCAGGGTTTGTTCCGTCCAGCTGCCGGAAACGGCGTAGTCGTAGAACATCTTGGGCACACGGCGCTGGTAGCGTCGCCGCAGTTCTTCTATTTCAGTCACGACTGACATTGGCGCGTTCCCTCAGAATCCTGTTCCGCAATTCAAACGCCCAGAGAAAGAAATTCGCGTGTCAACGCGGGACGGTCATCTGCGGCCTCTACCGTCCGATAATCCCACCAGAAAAGTCAAGTTAGAACAGGCGTGTGCCCCCGCCACCCGCTGCCAGTGCGCAGTGTATAAGCCCTCTGCCTGTGGTCATGCTCAAAAATGCCGGGCATTCTCCGAACGTATATGATCGGCCTGATTTGCGTCGACTTATGCGGCTTACAGTTCACGGACGTGAGGTCATCCAGGCGGTTCAATCTGTGGTTCGCGATACCTGCGCGACTCCAGCGCAGCAAGCTTCGGAGTCGACATTGCTCATGGCTGATTTCAATGAACGTACAAGTAATCACAGCGGCTCCTTCGCAGCCGGCGGCGCGTACCGCATGCGACTGAAGCTGTGAAGTGGTGCCGCGCTTGCGAGGGCAAACAACCGCCCTGTCCCGCACAGCGTCATCCATCACGCCGCCGTCCAGAACCCGTGCTTCAGAATGCCCCGCGCGGGCGTGATGCCCTTAAGCGTCAGCGTCAGGGAATGTGCTTTTTTTTGGATCATCGATCAGGTGCTTTTCGAAAATCCGGTCCGTGATGGCCCAAGCCCCCTTTTCAGTCAGGCTCAAACCCGATCCGCCCCATCCCTCCTCAAGCTCTCAAAATCCACGTTAACACGACAGGGGGCTTGCATTTGTTCGCTTTATGTTCTACATTGGAAGACACGCCAGCAAGGGAGACGCCCCTATGGAAAGCACTACATTCGCTCTGCCCGCGACCCCCAAGCAGATCGCCTATGCGCGCGCACTCGCCTTGCGCAACCAGACGCTTCTGCCATGGGAGGTGCAGCAGGACCGGCGCGCTCTCAGCGCATGGATCGACACGCAGGCCAGGATGAAACCCGCCACAGCGCTGGACAGCCTGCCGTCGTCCAAACAGGTCGCCTTCGCCGAGCGCCTCGCCCGCATCAAACGCCGCGCCGTCCCGGAAGAATGCTTCCGCGACAAGGGGCTGATGTCGAAATGGATCGATGGGAACAGGTGAGAGGCGCGGATCAGGTGGTAGGCAGGGGCAGTCGATAGATACGACAATGCCCTGCGACCTCCACCTCGATCACCCGATTGACCATGTGATCAGCCGGTGCCGCGTTCATGCGCACGCACTGATCTCGTGACACACAGGGCAGGATGACAAGACCCGGATGCAAGTCCCCCGCCCGACCAGACCCCGGAAGCCCCGTGCATCTTCGGTGGGCGGCTGCCGGGTCGTCGCGCGTCACGTCCACGGACATGCAGTATTCGTGGTAATAGTGACCCCGATGGCTGGTTTCGGCGACAAGCTGGTAGAAGTTGCGTCGCTGGATGGCGTGCAGCCGGTCGGCAATGCTGCGCAGGGTTGTATCATTGGGCGCACGAACGCGGATGCGCGCGGTCGCCCCCTTCGCGTGTCTAAGGTAGCCTTTCAGACAGCTGCCATCGCCCTGATCCCATAACCCGGAGAATCAGATGCACGCCTATTGGCGCGCGCCGCCGCCCAGCAACCTAGACGAGTGAATTGATAGGGCCTAATTCACCTTTGCCCCACTCTGCCCATGAGCCGTCGTAAAGCCGTGCGTGACTATCGATACGCTCCAGACCAAGTGCAAGGACGCAGGCTGTCATGCCCGAGCCGCATGTCACAATAGAAGCAGCGGCGGTGTCGCCGAAACGCTGGCGCAAGCGCACCGCATCAAGGAAGCGCCCATCCCCGTCGGTCAATGTCGTAAACGGGATGCAATGCGCACCCGGCATATGGCCGGATTTCAGGCCGGGGCGCGGTTCAGGTGCCTTGCCGTCAAAGCGGTCTTGCGCACGGGCATCAAGCACTGTTTCGCAGCGCGCGGCAACGAGCGCGGCCATATCTGCACCAGACACAACGCGGCTTTTATCCAGAACCCATGACCGCTCCGGCACGGTGGTTGCCTCACATGCACCCGAGGATACAGGATGTCCGGATCTTTTCCAGATGTTCAAACCGCCATCCAGAACGAAGCTCTCCATAATTCCGAATACCCGAAGCGTAAACCACACGCGGGGTGCACTGAAATGATTGGCGCTGCGGTCATAGACGACAACAGGCTTACGCCCGTCGATGCCCAGGTTCGCCATGGCGCGCGCGAATGTGGCTGCGTCGGGCAGCATATGCGGCAAGTCGCTTTGCGTGTCGCAAACCTCGTCGATTTCATACAGGCGTGCTCCGGGAATTCGCACGGTTTCAAACTCCAGCCGGCTTCTTGTCGGATCGGCCGGCAGGTAGTATGTGGCGTCCAGAACATGCACACGGTCGAGGTTTTTTGCCAGCCAATCAGCTTTCACAATGGGATCGGTCATGCGGCGGCCTTCTTCAGCGGAGGCAGGACTTTGTCGGGATTCATTATTCCCACCGGATCAAGCGCGCCCTTGATCCGGTGCATTAACGTCAGGGCAGGACCGTGTTCGTCCTGCATATACTTGCGTTTTCCGGTGCCCACGCCATGCTCGCCCGTGCAGGTGCCATCACATGACAGGGACTTCGCAACCATGGCTTCATTAATCTTGGCGACAATATCCAACTCGGCCTTTGCAGCCGGGTCAACGGAAAACACAACATGGAAATTTCCGTCGCCCACATGGCCCATGATCGAGGCCGGAACGGGGCAGTCGCGCAGCAGGCCCTTGGCGTGGTCTATGCAATCAGGCAGCGCAGAGAGGGGAACACAGACATCAGTGGCCCAGCCGCGGCACCCTGCGCGCTGATTGACCGTTGCCGTATAGGCTGAATGGCGCGCACGCCAGAGGCTGTTTCGTTCCTCTGCCCGCTCTGCCCAGCGGAAGTTCGCGCTGCCATTCATTTCAGCGATGTCCTTGAACATATCGACCTGTTCCTTGACACCCGCTTCCGAGCCGTGGAATTCGATGAAGAGCGTGTCTGCTTCCACTTCGTTCAGGTGCGAAAAGGCGTTGACTGCACGGATGCACCCTTCATCCAGATATTCCACCCTTGCCAGCGGCAGGCCGACCTGAATGGCCGCTATCGCGGTTTGACAGGCAGCGTCGGGACTGGGGAAGGTGCAGATAGCGGCCCGCACTGCCTCCGGCCTGCCATAAAGCTTCAGCGTGACCTCGGTGATGACGCCCAATGTCCCCTCGGAGCCGACAAAAAGATGCGTCAGGTCATAGCCCGCCGAGGATTTGCGCGCCCGCCGCGCTGTGCGCATAATTTCACCTTCTGGCGTCACTACGGTCAGGTTCAGGACATTCTCGCGCATTGTGCCATAGCGCACAGCGTTTGTTCCAGACGCACGGGTGGCGGCCATGCCGCCAAGCGTTGCATTCGCACCGGGATCGATGGGAAAGAAAAGCCCTGTGTCGCGCAGATGCGTGTTCAATGCCTCGCGGGTCACACCGGCCTCGACTGTGCAATCAAGATCGTCGGGGCGCACGTCAAGAATACGGTCCATCCTGCTCAGGTCGATGCAAAGCCCGCCGCGCAATGCGCTGGTATTTCCTTCAAGCGAGGAACCTGCGCCATGTGGGATCACTGCGATCTGGTGCGCGTTGCAGACCCGCATAATTGCGGCGACTTCTTCGGTTGTTTCCGGCCATGCCACGGCGTCAGGTGGCGCAGGATCGTGATGGGCTTCGGTGCCCGCATGATGATCGCGGTCTGCTTGCCGTTCGGACAAACGCGCGCCCAGCAATTGTATAAGCGCTACGCGCTGATCGTTGGAAAGGGTCATGAGTTCAAACCTTTTTCTTCTGTTGTATCCACCGCAAGAGGGGTGCTGCTATTTGCGCCAGCAATACGAGAACGATGCAGCTAAAGAGGACTGCACTGATCGGGCGGGTGATGAAGGTCGAAAGATCCCCGTCCGACAACATCAGTGATCTTCGGAAATTCTCCTCCATCATCGGACCAAGGACGAGGCCAAGAACCAGAGGCGCCACCGGGAAGTGCAGCAGGCGCAGGATATAGCCCAGAAACCCGAAAGCCAGAAGCTGGTAGATGTCGAAGACGGAATAGCGGATTGAATAGGTGCCAATCACCACAAGAACAAGGATTGCCGGGTAAAGAAGGCGGTAGGGAATACGCAGCATCGCAACCCAAAGCCCGATCATGGGTATGTTGAAGATCAGCAGGATCAGGTTCCCCAGCCAGAAGCTGGCGATAAGCCCCCAAAACATTTCGGGTGTATTGCTAAGCATCTGCGGTCCTGGTGTGACCCCGTGCACGATCATTGCGCCCAGAAGCAGGGCCATCACAGCATCACCGGGCACGCCCAGCGTCAGTGTCGGAATAAAGGCTGTCTGCGCTGCGGAGTTGTTCGCAGCCTCGGGACCTGCCACCCCTTCGACGATACCCTGACCAATGCGGGCGCGATTGCGGGCCATCTTCTTTTCCGTTGCGTAAGAAAAGAACGACGCGATCGTCGATCCGGTGCCCGGCAGGGTGCCAAAGAAAGACCCGATGGCCGAGCCGCGCCAGATTGCCGGCCAGCTGTCGCTCAGTTCTTTGCGTGTCGGGATCATTGATCGCAGCGAGATCTTGCCCGTGGGCCGCCTGCGTTCTGCACGCCCTATATTCGCCAGAATTTCGGACAGGCCGAACAAACCCATGGCCGATGCAACAAGGCTGATGCCGTCCATCAGTTCAAACTGCCCATAGACGAACCGCATGGTCCCCGAGGTTGTGTCCAGCCCGACGATCCCCAGCAGAACCCCCAAAGTCACCATGGCAAGGCCGCGCACCGCAGACCCTTCGGAAAGGGTAGAAGCCGCGACAAGGCCAAGCGACATCAGCAGGAAATATTCCTGACTGCCGAAGCGCAATGCAAAAGCTGCCAGCGCGGGTGCGAAACCCGACATCAGCAAGATGCCGATGCTTCCGCCAATGAAGGATGCAACCGCCGAAATGAACAAGGCCGCGCCTGCACGACCGTTTTTCGTCATCTCATAGCCGTCTATGCAGACCACCGCCGAAGAGGCGGTTCCCGGCAGGCGCAAGAGGATCGACGCGACCGACCCCCCATATTGGGCGCCATAATAGATACCCGCCAACATGATCAGCGCGTCGGTTGGCGCAATGTAATAAGTCAGCGGCAGTAACATCGAGATTGCTGCCAGCGGACCTACGCCGGGCAACACGCCTATAAACATGCCGATGGAGACGCCGACAAAGCAGAACATCAGCGTTTCCCACGAAAGGGCCACCTGAAATCCGAGCATAAGGTTGTCGATCATGGAAGCACCCAAGGCGGCATCATCCGCAACTGCAAATCAAGCGCGAAAACGAAGATACCCCAGATCAGGCCCACGACAGTCACAACCAGCAGCGCGATTTCGCGCAGCGTCCGGCCGGTTTCAGCCAATGCCGACACCGTGACCAGCACCGCGATAGAGATGGCACCGCCCAGCAAGGGGTAGAACACACCAAAAAGGATGATGGCCCCCAACAGATAGATCACCGGGCGCAACAGGCCGGGCGCGACCCGCTGATCGGGGTTTTGCCAACCTTCGATCAACAGCATCAGCCCGAAAAGAAGGAACAACCCGCCGAGCAATGCAGGAAAATAGCCCGGTCCCATGGCGTCCGCAGTGCCCAGACGCAGGCCGGATACCTGGATGAAGGTTACAGCGGCGACGGCGAACATCAACACGGCACCAAGGCCGCTGCGCGATGTCAGTGCTGCGAATATCTTATTGTGCATGACGGCTCCTGTCTGTTCAACGTCCGTGAAAGACCGGTGCCCGCTTGTTGCGGAATGCCTCCAGCGCGTCGGCGGCGTCTTGGCTGTTCATGACAGTGTCGACCTTGCGCGTGACGTCAAACAAGGTCTGGATGGGTGTGTCGCCCACAGCATCCAGACTCATGCGTTTCAGCATCTCGACAACCAGTGGTGCGTTATCTGCAATCCGTCGCGCCAGTTTTCGCGCCTCGTCAACATGCGTGCCCGGGGCAACAAGACGGTTCGCCATCCCGCATTCATGGGCACGCTGCGCGGAAATAGGATCCCCGAGCAGCATCATCTCCTGCACGACCCGCAGCGGTCCGCGCTTGACCAGCGCCGATACCGCACCCTTGGCAACCCCTATCTTGGCTTCGGGATAGATCAGCTCTGCATCCACCGTCAGAACGATGAAATCACACATCATTGCCAAGACCATCCCTGCCCCGATTGCCTTGCCGCTAATCGCTGCAATGATTGGCTTGTCGCAACGAAATCCGAATTCGGGCACTGCATGCCAAAACAACTCTGGCGGGTCGTTCAGATCCGCCCCGGCGCTGAAAACCTTGTCATCGCAGGCCTTCAGGATGGCGACGCGCGCATCGCCGCCGTCAAACCTGTCCCAGCACTGGCGCAAATCCGCGAACATCTGGCCAGTCATCGCGTTGCGTTTCTCAGGGCGACAGATGGTGATCTCTGCGATCCCGTCAGCCTCTTCATACAGGATATTCTCAAAGTTCATTCGGCAACCTTTGGAAGAACCGGGAAAAGACCGCCTGCGGATGCAGGCGGTCAGGTCGACAGGGACTCTCAGTCGATGGAGATGCCAGCGGCGTCACGGATTTGGATGAAAACTTCGAAGTCGGATTCCACGGCTTCGTCCGTTTGTGCCGGATTGCGATAGGCCGGAAGCAGACCCATCTGAAGGACTCGCGCCTGATAGGCTTCGCTTTCCACCATCGCCTCAAGTGCGGCGCTCATCTTCGCAACAGCGTCGGAATCTGTGCCCGCTGGCGCAAAAACGCCGAACCAGCCACTCAGCGACATTTCATAGCCTTGTTCCTTGGTTGTGGGAACGTCAGGGTAGGCAGGGTGGCGCGCGTCAGAAATCACCGCAATAACGTTCATATCCGGATTGTCGATTTGTTGTGTCACAGCAGGGTCGACCATGAATTCGATTTCACCGGACAGAATGGCCGTCACGGCGTTGTTGGACCCCTGATAGGGGATGTGTCTGGCTTCGGCCCCTGCTTCATCCAGAAAATAGTTTGTCGAGAACTGGCCCATGGAGCCAACGCCCGCCGAGCCGTATTTGGCATTATTGTCTTTCAGATAGTCCACGAAGCTATCAAGGTCAGACACACCAAGACCCGCATTCACGCCGACGAAGACCAGTGAATCGGCCGTTGTGGCAATCCCGTCGAAGCTGTTTACCGGATCGTAGGTTACTGCCGGATTGATGATAGGTTGCACCACATTGGTGGCGTTGTTGCCGAAAAAAATCGTATAGCCGTCATTCGGTGCGCCAGCGGCCAGCGTGGCCCCGACGACGCCGCCAGCGCCCGGTTTATTGTCGATAACGACAGGCTGGCCGATGGATTCTGATATCGCCTCTGCTGCGAGGCGCGCGAGAATATCGGTCGTCCCGCCGGGGTTGTAAGGAACGATCATTGTGACAGGCTTTGACGGCCAGTCTTGTGCAAATGCACTGCCCGTCATCAGCGACATACCTGCAATTGCAAGACCGAATGTTCTGGAAATCATGGTGTATCCTCCCGTTACCAATACGCGGCGTGACTGGGCCGCATGTCCTCCGGGTAAATGCTAGCATGGAGATTTATGTTTCTCAATGAATTGTTTTGTTCTAATATACAGAACAATAATCGAATCGATGATGCAAAACTGAACGTGGCGAAGGCAGGTGAAATGGATACTACACTGTTGAAAGGGCTAAATATTCTTGAAGTAATCGTCGCTGGGGGCGAACCAGCGAGTGTATCTGAGCTTGCGCGCAAGCTTGACCTACCAAAAAGCAATGTGCATCGCACAGTCGCATCATTACGCGAGGCAGACTATTTGCGCTTCGATCCCGATTCGCGGCGATATTTTCCATCACTCAAGCTGGCACAAATGGGAACGCGGGTCGCTGCCAGCTTTCCGTTCCGAATGGCGGTCCTGCCATTCCTGCAAGCTCTTGTCCGGGAAACCAGCGAAAGTGCGCATTTCGCTTTGCTGGATGGCAGCAGCGTCGTATTTCTTGCAAATGCCTTGCCGTCGGTCGCCGTAGCCTCGGTTATTCCCGACAACCTGGCACTGCGATGGGATGACAGCGCACTTGGCATTGCGCTTGTTTCCGCATTGGCGGAAGACGCCCGTGCGGCACTGCTTGCGTCGTCCGGTGCATCGGACAAGACAGTGCAACAGGTCGCACGCGCCAGTATCGATGGATATGCCTTGATCCGACGTCATGAAACGCGGCGCATCTTTGAACTGGCCGCGCCGGTCCTTTCCGAATGGAATACTGTCATTGGTGCAATCGGCATCACAGGACCGGCTATGCGGTTCTCCGAAGATCGCCTTCCAAATCAGCTTGAAGCGACGCTGGCTGCTGCTGCTTCCGTTTTTCACCAGGACGCAGTAGAGTTTACCAAGGTATCTCAAACGAATACAGAACGCACATGATCAAGTCGGTGGACAAAGCGCTGCGCCTATTGGAAATTCTGTCGCAATCGGATCGCCCGATGCGGCTGCGCGACATTGCGGAGGCATCGGAGTTGACACGCTCCAACGCCTTCCGGATGCTTCAGACATTGCGCGATCTTGACTATGTCCAGCAGACGGGCGACGGATCACATTATGACCTCACGCTCAAAATCTTCGAGATTGGCGCGCGCAAGGTTGCGTCGAACTCTCTCGTCTCTGTCGCGCATCCGGTCCTTCAGGCCTTGTCCGAACGAGTCTCGGAAAATGTTATGCTCAGCGTGCGCGAAGGCTTGACCAGCGTTGTCATAGACCGCATCGAAAGCCGTGCTTTCGTGCGGACTTTCGCATATCTGGGTGCACGCGCACCACTCCATGCGGTGTCGGGGGGCAAGGTGCTTCTGGCCTTCGCACCAGAGGAGATCATCGCGGACATGACGCAGAACCTCGTCAGGTTCACGGACAGGACGATCACCGACCCCGATCGCCTTGCGCAGGAGATTGCGACGATCCGCGCGCAAGGCCATGCGACCGCGTTCCACGAAATCAACGAAGCCGCGCGCGGCGTGGCGGTGCCGATCCGGTCGCTGCATGGGGATGTTGTCGCGGCACTTAGTATTTCCGGACCGATGGAGGAATTGAGCGATGCGCTGATCGTGCGGTTTGTGGCCGAATTGCATGACCACACCGCGCAGATCGAGCGTGCCTGGTCTGGCGTCAATCAAGGTGTCGGCGTCTCAAGCGTTCCCCGCCCGTCCAGCGCATAGGCGCCGGTTTCGGTAATCCGGAACGGGTTCACCTCGAAATCGCGCAGCTGTTCGCCCAGATCCGGACCAAGCCAAGACAGCCGCGCGATTGCTTCACAGGCCGCGTTGATTGCCAGCGGTGCCTGTCCGCGCGCCCCTGACAGAAGTGGCCATAGGCGAAGGCTTTCCAGCATCATTCGTACATCTTCCGGTGTGACCGGCGCGCGACGCTGAACCACATCGTGCAAAAGCTCCACATGGATGCCACCTGCGCCCAGCACAAGCTGCGGCCCGTATCCCGGTTCATTCGTCATCCCGACGATCAGCTCGATCCCGGGTGCAATCATTTGCTGCACATCAATCTGCGTTTGTGCACCGCTTGCGGCGTGTCCGATGGCCTGCGCGACTTCGGCAAATGCCGCGTGCAGCGCCTGTTCCGTCTTGATCCCGACTTTGACAAGGCCCAGATCGCTTTTGTGCACAACATCCGGCACCACGCCTTTCAGGACCACAGGATACCCGCAATCCTTTGCTGCGACGGTTGCTTCTTCGACTGTTGTTGTCAGTTTTGCGACCGGAACGGAAACACCGTAGGCTGACAGAAGCACCTTGGCCTGAGGTTCTGTCAGGAAGCCGCTTGCTGTCACCTGTGGCGTGTCCAGATCGGCAGGGCGCGCGGGGTCGCGCTGGCGTATAGCCGATGCCCCCGCCAGATCATCGCGGTAAACCTGAAGCACACGATACAGATCATCGGTGCGTGTCACGAATGGTATGCCCGCTTCCAGTGCGCGGTCCCTTAGTTCATCCCCGAAACGGGACAAATTCAAGACCAGCACGAACGGCTTTTCCTGCCGTTGCCAGATACCGATTGCGTGGTCCAGCGTTTGCATCATCATGGGCTGCGGGGTCATGACATACGCGGTAACGCCGGTTGACGTATCCTGATGCACCGCGTTAATCGCCCGCTCGAAGATACCGAATTCGAGACCGCCTTTGTGCCCGCCCAAATCCAGCGGGTTGTTCTGGTGCGATGCGGGATAGTCTTGCTTCAGTCTTTGTCGTGTGTCATCGGAAAAGACGTCTGCGCGCAAGTCGCGCATTGCAAGCTGGTCGGCCATAATCGCCGCGCCGCCACCCGAAGCGCAGATGATACCCACGTTGGCACAAGCAGGTCGCGGGTTGGCAGACATGACACCTGCGCACAAGATCATGGCGTCCGGGTCGTCCAGCAGGACCACGCCAACCTCTAGGCAAAGCGTTTCAAATGCGGAAAACGAACCTGCAAGGCTTGCCGTGTGCGATTTCGCCAGATGCGAGCCAGCCTCTGTTCGTCCTGCCTTTACCGCCAGAACCGATTTTCCCGCAGCCCGCGCTTTCAGGCACAGTTCACGAAAGCGCGCGGGCGATTTCAGACCTTCGATATAGAGGCAAATGACCCGCGTTTTTTTTTCGTCGATGAAAGCTTCGAGGAAGTCGCAAAGTTCCAGATCGGCTTGGTTCCCGATGCTGACCATGCCCGACAGACCGACGCCGTGATCATGCGCTTGCAAGAACAGGGTTCCCATCATCGCACCGCTTTGGCTGATGAAGGCTACGCCCCCTTTGCGCAATGTTGCCGCATGGCGCAGCGTCGGCGTCGAGGACAGGGCAATGTTCGCCTGTGGCACAATCATACCCATGCAGTTTGGCCCAACAAGCCGCATCTTATGGTGCCGCGCAATCGCGACTATCCTTTCCTCCAGTGCGGCACCTTCCGCACTGAATTCGCCCAGTTGCGCAGTAATAATGACACAGACGCCCACCCCCGCCGTGCCGCAAGCTTCGACGGTTTCTTCAAGAAGGGTCGCCGGAACGGCCACCAGCGCCATATCCGACGGCTCCGGCAAGTCCGTTATGGATTTGTAGCAGGTCAGACCCAGCAAACTCTCTCGTTTGGGATTGATGGGATAAATTTTTCCGCCGAATCCGTGATCAATCAAGTGATGCAGGATGCGCCCGCCGAACTTTGCATAATCCGCCGAGGCACCGATCAGGGCGATGGATTTCGGAGAAATTACGCGGCTCATTGCAATGGTGTTTGTTCGTTTGGTCAAGATTGCCTCCCAAATGTTCCGTATATCAGAACGCAAATGCGTATTTTGATACATCTCACTTCATTTGGGCACTTGAGTCAAGAAGCCTGCAATGCAAGCGACATCATAGCCAGCTATTGCGGAATCCTTTATTTGTTCTGTAATTTGAAACATGTATGATAATTGAGAAGTGTACTAACCAATGCAATCATTCGGAAAAACGGCTTCGCAGATTTGCGGCAGGCCGTTCTGTGGCAGGGGTGCTTAGAAACATCGTATGCAAAGTCGCGCTTGGGGGACGCCGTGCCGGAAGCTAAAACAATAGGGTGTCTACCGACTTTCGCGGATGATGTTTTCATTGAGGCGATGTGCACATGTATGGATATCCCCGTTCGCGCAAAATGTGTGTGATCGGGATCACCGCCCAGCCGCGCCGCCGGGATAAGCCCCAAGATACGAAACGGGTCCAGAATCCGCTATCCAATCCAGAAACCGGCATGCCTCCACGGGTTCTCATCGCCCAGACGAAACCAGTGGGCACAACGAGGATCTGGCGGACCTCCATCGACTGGCAGATGGGCCAGCGAACATTTCGGGATTGAAACGAGCCGGATCGCGTGGTTACAGCGCCGCCAGCCTGTTCCACTCCGCACGATCAGCGCGTCGGTCGAGTGCAGGCGGCGACAGCAACGCCGACACACATAGCTTCAGCACAGTGCAGAAATATTAAGGAATTCCATCTGAAGGATCCTTGCTGTGCCAGTATTCGAATTGAACGCTAATTCCGAGATGCGCCATGGCTTTGTTCAAACCTTGGAGCACAGCGCTACGCGCGCGCCTGATTTTACATCGCCGCCAATGAGTTCGGCCAGCGAATGCCCGGTTCCTTTGCGAAAGCTTCCACCTTGGCGCGGGCCTTTGCGCTTTGCCGGTGTTTATAGGCGGTGATCGTCTTGGCGATGTTCCCTGTGCAATTTGCGCAGCCCCGAAAGCAACAGCGCCCCGCAACTTCCTGACGGGTGGACACGCGAGATCGCGGGTATCGGTGATCCGCAGTCTTTGGCGCCAACACGGGTATAGGCTTCATCCAACTATCAATTCAGGCTTGCGCGGCTAACATGACGCCCCGCCAGCAGGTCCGTCATATCCTGATAGGACAACGGGTAGCAAAAACACATCCGCACGGCCTTCAAGACGATCATTGCAGGAAACCGGTGGCGTTTGAACGGCTGTGTGCTTGACATATGCAAGGTCCTTTCACGACCTAATGTCAAACAGCAAGCAGTTAACGCAACAGCCCCATCTGAAACCTACGGCCGTGCAGGCAAAGTCCGGACCGTGCGCCGTGCACGCCAGCGGTCAAAATCGCGCTGCGATGTTTCCAGCAGTTCGGCATTCAGGATTCGCATGGCGATTGCACGGTTCAACGCCCGCACCCGTTTGTTGAACCCCGTCCCGCCCGCTGTGTCGCCAGTTTCATCATCCAGAACGCCAAGTTTTTCATATAGCGACAACAAGCGGTTCTGCACTGTTCGCAATGACATGCCGCGGCGTTCAGCGATACTGCGGTCTTGCAGCCCAAGCGCAAGGTCCAGAAGCACGGCATATTCGCTGTCATCCAATGCATTGCGGGGCAATGTGGTGCGACGCTGGAAGCGGTGGATTTCGCGGTCAACCATGATCTGCCCCTCGATCAGAACGGCGCGCAACGCAAGTTTCAACCGTTCGCGTGTCGCGGTTTTCAGGACATAACCATAGGCGCTGTCTTCGGGCACGATCTGGCTGATGCCGCGCAAATATGCCTCATCCGAATAGTTGGACCAGAACAGGATGCGGGTGTCGGGCCGTTCGGACCAGATGGTGCGCGCAGCCTCTATCCCGTTCTGCTTGTCCATCTGCAAATCCATCACCACGGCTTCTATCCGTCCCGCGCGGGCCTCTGTGGTGCCGGCAAGCCCGTCGACGGCGTGCAGTGTCTCGGTGACTTCGGGCAATGCCTCGGCCAGCGTATCCTGAAGATAGGACGCATGGAACTGGTCATCTTCGACAATCAGAACCTTCATGTGCGGCCCTCCTTTCCGGCCCCGCGCAGCGTCACCACGACACATGTGCCCGCGTTCTCCAGTATTTC
The DNA here is from genome assembly GCF_029581395.1 of Roseinatronobacter sp. S2. GTDB lineage: Bacteria > Pseudomonadota > Alphaproteobacteria > Rhodobacterales > Rhodobacteraceae > Roseinatronobacter. The sequence continues at coordinate 535,907 of NZ_CP121115.1, forward strand.
AAGATCGGCATCGATCAGGCGGGCACGGGTGCGCATATGCGACAGGCCCGACTGCCTGCTGGCCGTGGTGGCCGAAAAACCGCAGCCATTATCTTGAACTGTCAGGCGCAGCCGTCCGGTCGGGTCATGGTCGATCATGACGCCAATGCGCGTTGCACCGGAATGGCGCGCGGTGTTGTTGATCGCCTCTTGCGTGATGCGAAACAGCGCGGTGCGCGTGGTTGTGTCCAGCCGGTCGGGGGTGTTGCCCGTCCGGTCGTCCACGTCAACCACGACCGGCGCATGCCCCGTGGCACGTTCCAGATGGACGCGAACCGCATGGGCAAAGCCGAATAATTCCACAAGTGTCGGAACCGCCGTGTCGATGATCCGGCGCAGGTCATCAATGCAGTGGCCAAGGCGTTCTGCCAGCACCTGCCGGTCCGGTGTCGCCGTGTCTGCGGTCAGATCGCGCAACAAGCGCGTCAGGTCGGCCAGCGTCTGGTCGTGCAGGTCCATGCCGATGCGCTGGCGTTCGCGTTCCAGTTCCTGCGTCAGGTCCAGCGCGCCTTTCCGCAAACCTTCTTCGCGTGCCTGCGCTTCGGCCCGGGCGCGCGCCACCTGTTGTGCCTTTTCCGACGCGTGCAGGGCATGAAAATAGGGTGCCAGCATATCCGCCAGATGGCGCGCCCGCGTCACGGTTGCCCCGTCATAAAGGCCGCGCGCATTATGTGAGATATTCAGCGTGCCGATCACCCTGCCCATAACCTTCATTGGCACATTGACCCGCGACCGCAGGTCATGGCGGAAAATCGGCTCGCATCGCGCCCCTGCAAAAGTATAGCGCGGATCTTGGGTGGCGTCCGCAGTCAGCATCGCGTCACACCGCGCGGTCAGAAGATCACGGACAGGCGAATTCTGAACACGGGTGCGCTTGCGCGACCAGCTTGTGGTGATGCCAACCTCATAGCTGACTGTCCAGCCGGGCGAGTCGTTGAGGCAGATATCAGCATGCGTGAACGGGATCAGTGATGCGATTTCGTCTGCGACCGCCGCCAGCGCGGAGGGGATTTCGGTTTCGCCCGCCAGATGGCCTGAAATACGCATGAAGACATCATGTCCGGCCAGTGCCAGCGGGGCTGATGCGGTGGACACAGGCTTCCTCCATGACTTGGCTGCGCTTACCCGCAAGCATATAGCCATGTATTGCAGAAAGAAATAACCGAATCCGCACCTGATATGCGGGAACCCGCAACAGATATGCGGCTTCCTGTCTTTACAGACCCGACAGGCCCCCATAGCCTTTTCCCACGCTCGGTATGTCCGGGTCACGACAGGGAGGAGCATGCTGGCAATCTGCTGCATGCGAAGGGAGGAAACATGAGGAATACCACACTTCTGGGTGCGGCAACGCTTGCCATGATGGCGACCGTTGCCCCGGTGCACGCCGACACCAGTGACAAGCGCATTGCGCTGTCCAACAACTATGCGGGCAATTCCTGGCGTCAGGCAATGCTGGAATCCTGGTCCGAAATCGCTGGCGCAGCGGCGCAGGACGGTGTTGTGGCGGCAGCTGATGCGTTCACCACATCCGAAAATCAGGCCACCGAACAGGCGGCGCAGATCCAGAACCTGATTTTGCAGGGGTATGATGCCATCGTGCTGAATGCCGCGTCGCCAACCGCGCTGAACGGCGCTGTGGCCGAGGCGTGCAATGCGGGCCTTGTCGTCGTCAGCTTTGATGGCATTGTCACCGAACCCTGCGCATGGCGTATCGCGGTTGATTTTCAACAAATGGGCCGCGAGCAGGTGGACTATCTGGCCAGCCGACTGCCTGATGGCGGCAACCTGCTGGAAATACGCGGTCTTGCCGGTGTGTTCGTCGATGACGAGATTTCGGCAGGCATTCACGAAGGTGTCGCGCAGCATAGCCAGTTCAACATCGCAGGCGCGGTTCATGGCGACTGGGCGCAGGAAGTGGCGCAGCGCGCTGTTTCAGGCATTCTGCCTTCGCTGCCCGACATTGTCGGTGTTGTGACACAGGGCGGCGATGGCTACGGGGCCGCACAGGCAATTCGCGCGGCGGGCCGTGACATGCCGATCATTGTGCTGGGCAATCGTCAGGACGAAATGCAGTGGTGGGCGGACCAGCGTGATGCCAACGGCTATGAAACGCTGTCGCTGTCAATTGCACCCGGTGTTGCCACGCTGGCGTTCTGGGTGGCGCAACAGATCCTTGACGGGCAGGACGTGCCCAAGGACCTGACCGTGCCGTTCCTGAAAATTACGCAAGACACACTGGATGATGCCTTGGCGCAAACGCCTGCGGGTTCGGTGGCCAATGTCACCTACTCGCTTGACGATGCGCGCGCTGTGATCGCCGAGGCGGACTGACACGACATGACCGCAGTAGCGCAAGAGTCTGCGCCGATTGTTGCCCTGACCGATGCGGCCAAATCTTTTGGCGCGGTCAGGGCGCTTGACGGTGTCAGCCTGTCGATCAGACCGGGGGAGTGCCTCGGGCTTGTGGGGCATAACGGCGCGGGGAAATCCACGCTTGTCAATGTTGTGAACGGGGGTCTGCGCCCCACATCGGGCTGTGTCGATTTTCCGGCATCCGGCGCGGATACGGCGCTGGTCGCCGGGGTGCGGTCGGTGTTTCAGGAACTATCATTATGTCCTAACCTGACGGTTGCCGAGAACCTGCGTATTTCGCATTCGGGCCTGCGCGGGCCGGGCTGGCGGCGTGCTGCGCGGGCCGAGATTGCGCGCACGCTTGATACAGTCTTTCCCGGTCATGGAATTGACACCGAAACAACAGTCGAGGAGTTGGGCATTGCCGAACGGCAGATGGTTGAAATCGCCATCGGGTTTGCCCCGCGCGGGCAGGATGTCCGGCTGGTAATCCTTGATGAACCGACATCGTCGCTGGATGCGGCGATTGCAGACCAGTTGGTTGCCTATGTCCGCCAGTTTTGTGCGCAGGGCGGGGCAGTCATTTTCATTTCACACATGCTGGGCGAGGTGTTCGCCGTTGCATCGCGCATTCTGGTCATGCGCGACGGCAAGGTGGTGGCCGACCGCCCTGTTGCGGAATTTACGCGGCAGGGGCTGGTCGATGCGATGGGTCATGTCGCCGACGCCGCCGCCGTTGCCGCCGTTGCGCGCGATTTCGGGCCTGAAGTGGTGCGCACCGATGACGGGCTGGCCGCCCGCAAGGGCGAAGTCGTGGGCCTGTCGGGGCTGGCAGGTCACGGGCAGGCGCGCGCACTTGCGCACCTGTATCTGGGCACGACATCGGCATGGCGTGCGCGTCGCGACCCAAAGATGGTTTTTGTCGCCGGTGACCGCACCCGCGATGGTATTTTGCCGCTGTGGTCGATCCTGCGCAACATATCCATCGGCGTCTTGCAGCAGTTTTCACGGCGCGGGCTGGTTGACCATTCGGCAGAAACCGCACTTGCCGAGGACTGGAAACACCGCATTGGCATTCGCACCGGTGATCTGGCCAATAACATATTGTCGTTGTCGGGGGGCAATCAGCAAAAGGTGCTGTTTGCGCGTGCATTGGCATCGACTGCGCCAGTGGTTGTGATGGACGATCCGATGCGCGGGGTCGATGTGGGAACCAAACAAGGGGTCTATGCGATGATCCGCGCCGAGGCCGCCAAGGGCCGCACCTTTTTGTGGTATTCGACCGAAACCGACGAGGTTTGCCAGTGTGACCGTGTCTTTGTGTTCCGCAACGGCCAGATTTCGGCGGAGCTGACCGGCGATGCGATCACCGAAGAAGGTATCCTTCGCGCCTCGTTTGAAATGCAGGACGGTTGAGCATGCGCAGATTATTCTCAAAGTATCGCATTTTGCTTCCGGTTGTGTCGCTGGCGCTGCTGTTGGTGGCAACCTTCTATATGCAGCCCCGCACCATGAGCTATTTCGGGGTGAACCTGCTGTTCAATCTGGCCGTGCCCATCGCACTGGCGACGGTTGCCCAGATGTGCATCATGATGGTCGAAGATATTGATCTTTCGGTGGGGGCCTTTGTCAGTCTGGCCGCTTGTGTCACGGCAACGCTGCTGAACGATCAACCGGCGCTGGGGGTGGCGGTGCTGGCATGTCTGGTCGCGGCCTATGCGGTGATGGGTGCGGTGATCCACCGGCTGGAACTGCCTGCAATCGTTGTGACGCTGGGCATGTCGTTTGTCTGGGGTGGGCTGGCATTGTTCATCCTGCCCACGCCGGGCGGGGCAAGCCCGGGCTGGTTGCGCAGTATGATGACATCGACCCCGCCCATGGTGCCGATGGCTGTTGTGGCGTCGGTCGTGATTGCCACCGTGGCGCATCTGCTGGTGATCCGGTCCGGCATCGGCACTGTGCTGCGCGGCGTGGGCGGCAATGCGCGTTCGGTTGCGCGCGCGGGCTGGCCGGTGATCCGGCTGAAGGCGCTGGCCTATGGTCTGGCGGGACTGTTCGGCGTTCTTGCGGGCATGGCGCTGGTCGGGCTGACAACTTCGGCTGATGCCAATATTGCGCTGCGTTATACGCTTTTGTCCATCGCAGGCGTCATCCTTGGCGGGGGCGAATTTACCGGCGGCAAGGTCAGTCCGGTGGGCGCAGTGATTGGCGCATTGACACTGACGCTGGCGGCATCCTTCCTTAGCTTTTTGCGCCTGTCGCCCGACTGGCAGATAGGCGCGCAGGGCGCAATCCTGATCATTGTGCTGATGGCACGGCTGCTGTTCACGCGCCGCAACGCGCGCGACGGATAGGGGGGCACATGACAACGCTTATTTCACGCCCCTGGATCTGGTCATGGCTTGCCGCCGGTGGCGCATTCATGCTGACGATGCTGCTGACCGAAGGGCGCGGCGCGGGCGAGCTTGCTTATGCCGCGCTGTCGTTCGGGGCCTTTGCCGCCATTGTCGGGCTGGGCCAGATGATGGTGATCACGCTGGGTCCGGGCAATGTTGATCTGTCGATCCCTGCTGTGATGACGCTGTCGGGCACGCTTGCGCTAAAGGCCATGGGGTCTGTTCCGGGCCTTGAGCTTTGGGGTCTGGGTGTCGCGGTCGCGGTCGGGCTGGGGGCGGGCGGGGCCAATTTCGCACTGATCTATCTGCTGCGTCTGCCGCCCATTATCGCCACGCTGGCTGCATCGCTGGTGTATCAGTCCGTTGCGATCTGGTCGAACCGGGGGCTGCGCGTCCGCCCGCCCGAAGCGCTTGCCGATTTCGCCACGGGCCGCGCCTTGGGCATTCCTAATGTCGCACTGGTCGGGCTGGTGCTGGCGGTCGTGGTCTGGGTGGTGCTGGAAGGCAGCATCTGGGGGCGCTGGCTGCTGGCATCGGGGCAGAACATGCGCGCAGCGCGGCTGGCCGGTGTTCCGGTGCAGCTGGTGCGCGCCGTCACTTACCTTACTGTTTCGGTTCTGGCGGCAGTGGCGGGCTATCTGCTGGCCAGCTTTTCAGGTGGCGCATCACTGAATATGGGGCAGGAATATCTGTTGATGTCCATCGCGGTGGTGGTCATCGGGGGCACATCGATTGCCGGGGGCAATTCCAATGTTCCCGGTGTCTGGGGGGGCGCGCTGTTCATGTTCCTTGTTGTGTCGATGCTGAATTCCTATGGCTTCGGCGCGGGCGTGCGGCTGGTTCTGACTGGCTCTATCATCATCGGCATTGTCATTGTTGCCAGCACGCGGAGGGCGCGCCCATGATCTCGACACCGCCGCATCTGGAAATCCATGACAATGCCTTTGCTTCGCTTGTCCACCCCATGTCGCAACTGGAACGGATTGCCACCGGTTTCACCTGGGTTGAAGGGCCGGTCTGGTTTGGTGATCACGGCTGCCTGTTGTTTTCCGACATCCCGTCCCAGCGGATACTGCGCTGGTCGCCCGATGGGGTGGCACTGTTCCGGCAGGGGTCGGGGTTCAACAATGGCAACACGCGCGACCGGCAGGGGCGGCTGGTCGGCTGTCGCCACGGGCCCCGCGATGTTGCCCGCACCGAGCATGATGGCAGCCTGACCGTGCTGGCATCCGCGTATCAGGGGCGGCGGCTGAATTCGCCCAATGATGTGGTTGTCAGTTCGGACGGCGCAGTGTGGTTCACCGATCCGACCTATGGAATCGATTCCAATTTTGAGGGGCGGCGCTGCGATCCCGAACAGGACGCGCGGCATGTGTTCCGCATTGATCCCGAAACCGGCATCACCGCGCCGGTTGTGTCGGATTTTGTGCAGCCGAACGGGCTGTGTTTTTCGCCCGACGAAACCCGCCTTTATATTGCCGAAAGCGGGTCGAGCCATGATGACAGCGTGGCATCCGTGATCCGCCAGTTTGATGTCGCTGGCAGCACGCTGACTGATGCAGGCGTTTTTGCCCATATTGACCACGGCCTGCCCGATGGCATCCGCACCGATGAAGCGGGAAACCTGTGGTCATCGGCAGCAGACGGTGTGCATTGCTTCGCGCCCGATGGCCGCCTTCTGGGCAAGATACTGGTGCCAGAGGTGGTGGCGAACCTGTGTTTCGGCGGGCCTGACGGTCACCGGCTGTTCATTACCGCAACAACATCGGTTTATTGCATATTCGTGGACATAAAGGGCGCCGAACCCTGGACACAGGGCGCAGGGCCCATGTGACGGCCGCCGCGCGGACCTAATGCCACGGGGCAGGTTTCGTGTGTATTGTCACAGGGGTGATACTGAAATCATGGCAGGGCGGGCCACTGACGCTGCCTTCATATCTGTATCAGGATTGAAAATGGCGAACACAAACATCTTTTAGCAGTATGTTAACGGATACGCTGGCCGTCCGCGGCGAAGATGCGCAAATACCGCGTGTCAACGCGAAGCGGTGTGCGATGACCCGCAGGCAATTTCAGACCGCGCGGCGCTTCCAGCGTGCAGGCAAGACCGTTGCCGGTTGTGCCGTAGCAATAGGAACTACCGCCCAGATATTCAGTGAATTCCACATCGAAAACAAGCGCGTGCGGATCAGCCCCGTTGTCCCCTATTTCAAAATGCTCCGGACGCACGCCAAGCGTAATTTTCGTACCGATGGCGGGCGGTTGGGTCAGGGGGGGCGCCGCGATCCTGCTGTCCCCCACTGCGATCTGACCATTTTCCGCCATCACGGCGGGAAAGAAATTCATCGCGGGCGACCCTATGAAGCCAGCCACAAAGGCATTATCGGGGTCTTCATAAAGATCAGCAGGCGCGCCGATTTGTTCCACTTTGCCGGCGCGCAGAACGACAATCTTGTCGGCCAGCGTCATGGCTTCTGTCTGGTCATGGGTTACATAGATCATGGTGATCCCCAGTTCCCGGTGCAGGCGCGTGATTTCAAGGCGCATGCCGACGCGAAGTTCGGCATCCAGATTGGACAGCGGCTCGTCAAACAGGAACACATCGGGGTTGCGCACGATGGCGCGCCCAATGGCCACGCGCTGGCGCTGACCGCCCGAAAGCTGGCCGGGTTTGCGGTCCAGATAGTCTGTCAGCTTCAGCACGGCGGCTGCATCACTGACCTTTTGTGCAATTTCGGCCTTGGGCCATCCGGCTGCTTTCAGTCCGAAGCCCATATTCTGCGCCACGCTCATATGTGGATAAAGCGCGTAGGTCTGAAACACCATCGCGATGCCCCGGTCGGATGGGTCTTTTTCGGTCACGTCCTCATTGCCGATGAACACATCCCCTGCTGTTACATCTTCCAGCCCCGCAATAAGGCGCAGCAAGGTTGATTTTCCGCACCCCGACGGGCCGACAAAGACAACAAATTCGCCCGGTGCGATCTGAAGGTTGATGTCACGAAGAACTTCCACTGCGCCGAAGGATTTGTGCAGCCGTTTCAGGGTGACTCCAGCGGCGCGACCTGCGCTGACTTTTGGCATTTTCATGGCATTCATCCTTCCCGTCGTATCCAGGTCAGCATGGCACCCGGTGCGCGATTGTCCCACAGATAATAGGGAATTGCCGTCAGCGTTGCAGGGGACCGCGCGGGTGGTGCGCTGTCATACAACGCCTGAGACACAGTCCCTTCGCGTAAGACTGACGCGCCCAGCCGGACAATTCCGCCCAGATCGCCGGAGGGTTCGGCGGTCAGGGGTGCGTCATCGGCAAGGATCAGGCTGTTCAGGTCGGGGCCATTATCTGCCTCTTCAATGCAATAGGCAAAAGGTCCGTGCATAAGCGCGACGCGCCCCTGATTCATGGTCACACGCGGATGGGCGAAAACCCTGCGCGGCGACAGATCAAGTGTCAGCACAACCTGATCCCCCGCCTGCCATCTTCGCTGTATGCGGATATACCCTGCGCGTGGCGCGGTTGCTGCGGGGTCGCCATTGACCGTAACTGTGGCCGTCCTTGCCCAGCCGGGTATGCGCAGCGACAGCGCGAAATCAAGCGGGCGGTCCGTCTGCATGCTGATCAGAATGGTGCCGTCATTGGGATAGTCTGTCACCTGCTCCAGCGTCACATTGCCCCCGGCCAGCGCGATTTCGGCGCGGCTGGAATTATATAGATGCACCGCGATTTCACTGTCTGAAACACCGTAGAAATATGACCCGATCGATGCCACCAGTCGCGAGATATTGGGCGGGCAGCAGGGGCAGCGGTGCCATGTCCAGCGGTGATGATCGCCCAGACTTTCCAGCGGGTTGTCGTAGAAGAATTTGGTCCCGTCCAGTGACAGGCCAGACAGCGCATTGTTGTAAAGTGCCTGTTCCATGATGTCGGCAAACCGCCCGTCCGGCCCGCGCCCCAGCATGCGGCTGGCCCAGAAGACCAGCGCGACTGCGGCACAGGTTTCGGCATAGGCGGTGGCATTCGGCAGGTCATAATCGAAGGTCAGCCCTTCATTCTGCGCCGAGGGGCCAAACCCGCCATGGATATACAGGTTGCGATCCACCAGATGCGACCACAGTTTTTCCAGCGGTTCGGTCAGTGTGTCATCGCCAAATTCAGTCGCGACATCTGCCATACCCGCATAAAGATAGGCCGCGCGCACCGCATGGCCCACCACCCGGTCCTGTTCGCGCACGGGCTTGTGGGCCTGACAATATTCCAGCGTGCCGAAATAAAACCCGCCTTCCCCCTCGCCGCGCGCCTGCGCTTCGTGCTCGAAATAGTTGGGCGACTGGCCGCGCTGATCGACAAAAAATTTCGCCAGATCAAGATAGCGTTGGTCGCCGGTGACCCGACCCAGTTTCACCAGGGCCAGTTCCAGTTCCGGGTGACCGGGATAGCCCTTGCGCTGCCCGTCACCGGGGCCGAAGACCTGCGCGATATGGTCGGCGTAGCGGCACATGATATCCAGAAACCGGCGCTTGCCCGTCGCATGGAAATAGGCGACCGCCCCTTCAATCAGATGGCCTGCATTATACAATTCATGCCGGTCGCGCAGGTTGGTCCAGCGCTGGCCCGGTTCGATGCGGATATACCAGGAATTCAGATAGCCATCTTCCATCTGCAACCGGCCATAGGCGTCGATCACCTGATCCACCATTGCTTCCAGTTCGGGGTCGGGGCAGTGGTTCAGCGCATAGGCGGCGGTTTCAATGGATTTGCCGAAATCGCTGTCCCAGAACATCTGGGTGGTAACAGTATTGCCATGCTGAAAGGGGATAACCAGACCGGGGTTCGGACGGTCTGGATCCACCTGATCAAGCATCCGTGCCTCGATACAGCGATCAAACAGCGTGCGCGCGGTGACAGCGCATATGGTGTTGATCCGCGGGCCGAAGAAGCCGCCGACATGGACCTTGTCAACCGACAGGGGCCGGAATTTTGCGTGGGCGGTGGGGGTATGTTCGTTCATGGGAAACCTTTTGGAAAACAGCTGCTCACTTCACCGCGCCAGCCGTCAGGCCACGGATGTAGGAGCGTTGGAGGATAAGAAAAAGGACAAGACAGGGGATCATCATGACCGTCACGCCCGCCTGCACCGCGCCCCAGTCAACAGCGCCGTAGCGCCCGTAGCGCACCGCCGTCATCAGCACCGGCAGGGTGAACTTGTCCTGATCCGACAGCAGCACAAGGGCGGCCAGAAATTCGTTCCACGCATTCAGGAAGGCAAACAGGCCAGACGTTACCATGCCCGGAACCACCAGTGGCACCATCACCTGCCACAGCAGGCGCATGCCCTTGATGCCATCCATACGGGCCGCTTCCTCGATTTCCTTGGGCACTGCGTCAAAGGCGTTCTTCATCATGAAGACAGAAAAGGGCAGTTGTAGTGTGGTATAGACAAGGATCAGCCCAAGATGCGAGTTTTGCAGCCCCATCCGCGCCAGCAACAAAAACAGCGGCGTCAGGATCGACTGAAACGGGATCATGATCGTGGACAGGATCAGCACAAAAGCCAGCGGTTTAAGCGGGAAGCGGTAGCGCGAAAACCCGTAGCCTGCCAACAAGGCCACAGCGATGGTCAGCACGGCTGTGCCAATCGCGACAATCGCTGAATTGGCGGTGTAATGCAGGATCGACTGTCCGAAATTTTCCAGCCGGACATAATTGTCCAGCGTGAAATTATCGGTGGGCCATGGTGGCAGGGGCGGGCGCAGCGACATTGCCGTGGGCCGGAAACTGGCCATTGCAACCCAGAAGATGGGCGCAAGGAAGATCAGCGCGACCAGCACCGCCGTTACATGGAACACGATGCGGTGTCCCTTGATGCGCCCGCCGCGCGCGGTCGGCGCAGGGGTATAGGGGGCGGCCATGGTCATTATTTGTCCCCCTTGTCGCGCAGCAACCAAAGCTGGATCGCCGACAACACCATCAGGATGATCAGCAACACCACCGACAGCGCCGAGCCATAGCCCAGCCGGAAGGACACGAAGCTTTCATTGAAAATCTTGTAAACCGCCGTGATGGTTTGATTGCGCGGACCGCCATTCAGGATGATATAGAACTGGTCAAAAGCCAGCATTGACCCCGACACACACAGGATCAGTGCAAGGGCAAAAGGCTGGCGCACCAGCGGCATGGTGATCCAGCGGAAACGCTGAAACCAGCTTGCCCCATCAATGCGCGCGGCTTCCTGATAGTCAGAAGGGATAGATTGCAGCCCGCTCATCAGGATGACCATGTAGAACCCGGCCATTTTCCACACGACCATGATCGTCACCGACCAGAAGGCCAAATCGAACCGTGCCAGCAGATTGACCCGCCCTTCGGTTATGCCCAGCATTTGTACCAGCGGTGAAAACAGGCCCGCATCTACATTGGCCAGCCATGCCCATAGCAGGGATGCGGATGCAAACCCCGTAACCACCGGCAGGAAATAGGCGGTGCGATACATGGTGATCGCGCGCCCCTCGGACTGGACCATCAGCGCCAGCGCCATGGCGACACCCATCAACCCGATGGTCGCAACGATGGTATAGATTACGGTAAAGCGCATGGCGTTCCAGAAACTGGTGTCCCCCCAAAGCCGCGTGTAGTTTGCAGTGCCAATCCAGCGCGGATTGCCCAGCAGCGGCCAGTCATGCAGCGACATCCACATAGTCATGCCCAAAGGCACCAGAAAGAACACTGCCACCAGCCCCAGCGCGGGCAGCACATAAACCAGCCCTTGCCAGTCGGTGCGGCGCGGCGCGCGCGGCGTGGGTGGGGCATCCGGGCTCGGATCGGGCACAGTGTTGGACATCACGGGGGATACTCCGGCAGGAAGGGTGGCGGGCCGGGGTGGCCCGCCAGCATCCGGTCAGGGGGCGGCGTCGATGATCGCCTGCATTTCGGCCTGACCATCTGCGACGGCCTGCATCATCTCTTCTTCGCTCTGGGCGAAGAAGGCGCGGTTCAGCGTGGTGATCCATGGCCCGTTGCGCGAATTGATGATGTCATTGAAGACGGTCGAATAGGGCGTGCGGCCATTCGCCATGGCTTCGGCCGAAACCAGATAGCGTTCGTCCAGCCCTTCGAACACCTGCCCGGCCAGATCGCCCCGGACAGGCACGGCACCGTTGGCCACCAGAATTTTCTGCCCTTCCAGCGAATAGGCGAATTCGATGAACGCCTCGATTGCCGGGATCTTGCTGTCGTCGGTGCGCGCGGAGATGACGAAATTATCGCCGCCTGCAAAGCTGGAAAACTGGCCCGATTCCTGCCCCGGCAGGAAAGTGACGCCATAGTTCAGGTCGGGGTAGTTGTTGTTCAGCGCCCCGATGGCGAAAGACCCTGACGGTGAAATGCCGATATTGCCATTTGCAAAGGCGGCAAAGAAGTTGGAACCGCTGTCGGTCTGCGCCCCGGCAGGGACCAGATTGTCATTTGCCATGCCACGGTAAAACGCGATTGCGGCGACAACCTCGTCGGAATCGAGCGTTGCCGTGCGGCCATTATCGGCCAGAAGGTCGCCATCAGTCGCCCAGATCAAGGGCGCGAAGGTGAATATATTGCAACCCCCGCAATTGCCCGAGAAATAGAAACCATAGGTTTCAGCCCCCAGCGCGCTGACTGCTTCGGCATGCTCGCGGATCTCTGCCCATGTTTCAGGCCCTTTTTCGGGGTCCAGCCCTGCCTGCTCATACAGGTCCTTGTTCCACAAAAGGAAAGACGCGTCGCCTGAGAACGGCACGCCATAAATCTGGTCACCAACAGTGCCCACTGACAGATGCGCAGGCGACAATTCGTTAAAGTAGGGCAGGCTCTGCGCGAAATCTGTCAGATCACGCAACTGGCCTGCTTCGGCAAAGGCGGGCGTATAGATCAGGTCCAGCGACAAGGCGTCGGGGGCGGAACCGCCAGCGCTGGCAATGGCATAGCGCTGCACCAGCTCATCTACCGGAACGATCTGTAGGTTTACCTGATGCGCGCCCGCGGCATTGAACGCCTCGACCAGCGGCGGCATGAACTCCGATCCGTCTGAGCGCACCCAAAGTGAAAATGTCTCTGCCGCGGCGATCCCCGGCACGAAACCCATGCCAAGGGTTGCAAGCGCGACCCCGTTTGTCAGTGTCCGAAAGTTCATGTGTCTTCCTCCCTAATGGTGCCTCCCAAAGTTGAGAGAACGTTTGCGCAGTTACGACGAAAAGCCCCTCCGCTTTCCGATGAAATGATCAGGCGGCGATGACTGTCTTATCAGCGCCGCATGACTGTCTGATAACAAGCTGGCTTGGGGTATGCGTCAGGCCGGGCGGAACCTCGCGCCCCTCAATCAGGTCGAGTAAGCACAGGCCTGCCTGCCGCCCCAGTTCCACAAGTCCCATGTCAATGGTTGTCAGTGGCGGCCTGGTTGCCGCCGCGAAAATTTCCCAGTTGTCGAAACCCACGATGGCGACATCACCCGGCACAGACACGCCAAGATGCGTTAGCCCGTCGATCATGCCCCGTGCAATCTGGTCGTTGCCGCAAAATATTGCATCGGGGGCACATGCCGCCTGATTGCGGCCAAACAGGAGGCGCGCAATGTCAAAGCCATGCTGCTCTGACCATGCCCCAAATATCACGTCGCCCCAAGGCGTTGCGTCATTGTCGGCCAATGTCCGGGCATAGCTTTCGGCGCGGATACATGCGGCGGCAAAGGCTGCTGGCCCGGTAACATGGGCAATGCTACGTCGGCCCAGATCAAGCAGATGTTGCGTTGCAATGCGCGCCCCGCCCGCATCATCGGGGACAAAGGCGATGCCATCTTCATCGCAGGCTGACATGACGTGCACAGTCGGGATGCCCGATTTACGCAGGCTTTCGTGGGGCGCGCGGTCAATTCGTTTGCCTGCCAGAACCAAACCATCAACCTGCCTGTCCTCCAGCGCCTGAAGGTTGATGCGGGCAAGCTCTGGGTCGTCCTGATAAGACGCCAGAAGGACTGATACACCGCGATCCACCGCTGCGCTGGACAGGCCGGACGCCACCGGCAAGGTGAAGCGGCCATAGGTGTCATTGGTCAGAAGGCCCAAAGTAAAGGAGCGCTTGCGCACCAGCCCCTGCGCGATCGAGTTGGGGCGATAGCTCAACGCTTTCGCGGCTTCCTGAACGCGGGCACGTGTTTCAGGGGCCATCCGCCCTTCGCCGTTCAGGGCGCGGGAAGCCGTGGTGACACTGACCCCCGAACGCAATGCAACATCGCGAATGGTAACCCGCATGGTGGCTCCTCCCGTCCATTACCCATTGAAATACCTGCCCTGTCGTACAGCATGCGGCACTTGGGATAACGTTTGCGCAACTAAGCATGTTGCCGCCACCCTTGTCAACCCGTCTGCGGCGAACGCGCCTTTGCATCCGCCATTCAGCTTGTCATCACTAATGCTACAGTTGCACATGATGTCGAATGTTCCGATGGGCTGTTGCGGCTAAGTTTTGGTGACGTCGTCGCCATAGAGACCAAGCCCAAATGAACCTTGTGGTGAGGACGGGACGCGGCAGCAAGCGGGCGAGGAGGTACCGGATTTCTGCCGTGGTGAAGTTATCGGCTCGTCTTGAGTTCAGATCGCCGCAACGGGATTGTCCGGACTCGTTTTGTTCGGCTGACGCAAACCCGAACGGCGCTGATCCGCGCCAAGGCGAGCGAGGAAAGCTGCGGCTGCCATGACAAGGCTGATGTGGCGATGCCATCCATGCCATGAGCGGGCTTCGCAATGGTCGAGGCCGAGGTCGTCTTTGGCGCGCAGGAAGCACTCCTCGATCGTCCAGCGCAAACCGGCGGCCGCCGCAAGCTCGGCAAGCGTGGTGTCTGAGCGGGCATAGGCAAAATAATATGCAATTGCGCCCGGATTGCGCAGGCTGCGCCTTGCGAGACACCAGCGGGCAAACCCGTTCGGAGCCTGGTATTTGAGCTGGACACGGGCCCAATCATACAATCTGGGTCCCTTTGCACCTTCACCTGCGCTCAACGGTATCCAGGCGTCATCGGGCAGCGCGGCAATCATCGTGACCGGGTCAGTCTGGATCAGCGTCCATTCCTCCATGAACCGCAATGTCTGATTGCTGCGCACTGCCAGCACATAGGTCTGCTGGCGCTCCTCCAGCATATGCCGGAACCGATAATCCGCACCGTAGACGGCATCGGCGAGAACAAACGCGCATGGAATACCTTCGTCGAGCAGGCGCGTGACCATCTCACACGCCATGGCTGGCTTGGTGGTGAAGGCAATATCTTCAGGCACGTAGGCCTTTGCGCGCCGCTCAGGATCATTGGCCCAGGATTTCGGCAGATACAGCCTTCTGTCGATCAGGGCGTGCCCCCAGCGGCTTGCATAGCTCGCAAACACACCGATCTGACTGTTCTCAATCCGTCCCGCCGTGCCGGAATACTGTCGCGCGACGCCAACCGAATGAGCGCCTTTCTTGAGGAAACCTGTTTCATCAATCACAAGAACCCCATCAGGATCAGCGAGGGCATCAAGCGCGTAGTCGCGAACTCGCTGACACAGAGCATCTGCAGACCAGCTTGATCGGCCCAGCAGCGACTGGATCTTGTAAGGCCGCGCCAGGCCAGCTTCCTCAGCCAGCATCCAACCTGTCTTGCGTTCTGCCCCGGACAAGAGGCCATCGATAAAGGCCCCAGCAGATGCACGCTGTTCAGACCTGATGAAGGCAGATGCAATCCGCGCCTTCATTCCATCGAGCGCTGCGCGCCAATCCGAAACCGCTCCAGCCCAGTCCTATACGGACATCATCAATCCTCCCCAATCGCTCAGGCGGGAATGAATCAGATATCCACATCATATGCAACTGTAGTACTAGATTACCTGGTAGCCACAACGTCGGGCCAGATCATGATCAAGCTGGCTATTTATGAACTCTATATCGGTCGCGCACAGCTTTGAAACCCAGGAACGATCCTTGTAGAAAGCGACGATGTCCGCAGTGCTACGCCCGTCATTTTTGGTTGACTTGGTAGGGACACTAACCTGCGTCGGTAACTCCGACCCAAACGACTCAGCTACACGGTGAACGAAGCCATTGATGTCCTCGATCACCTCTTCGTAGCGCACGAGCATTGCCGGACCGTGCTCGGCGAGCTGCGCATAGGAGGAAACTTTGTCGTTCCACAATTCCACTGGGTTCGGATATTCCGCAGGACCGTGCTCGCGCCCCACCGTCCGCCACGGTGCACGCAGGAATTCGGAGAAGCTGATCCTGTGCAGATGGTTGTTCAGTTTACTCTGATAGGGGCGCTTGTGCAACGATAGGAGCCAGGCATAGGGATCCTTCATCAGGGCAATAAATCCGACGTCATCGGGATAGGCCTGCCCTTCAGGACCGTTGGGGATGCGGGCGTGCTTCCAGCCGAGTTCGGCTGCGAAACGCTGCGCGTAGCGCCGATCCCGATCATCCTCGACCAGTCTGTAGGCGATATCGTATGGCAAGACCTTGTAGGCAAGCTTGTACATTTTCCGAATTGGCGACGGAAGGTTCCCCGCACAGATCGTGAGAGGCAGATTCGCTGCGAGCAGATCCTCGACAAAATTCGTCCCTGTATTCCTTTCTCCATAGATCTTGATCCGGCGAACATTCATTATCTTTCCTCAGTCTAATTGTAACCGACATTCCCCAAAGCGATTATCGCGTGATCCCAAAGTTGCCTGAAGCTGCTGGCTAGTCAAGTGTTTTCGTCCCCAGCGGTGTCTACGGTCGAGGCAATGCCCGGAGTCGGGCGGATATGCCCTCGCGGGCCATTAATTTGCGCGTTTTCAAGGATGCTGGACGTTCCCGAATATCTGCTGCCTGAGAGAAGCGCCAACCCGCGTCAGACCATGGCGGCAGCAGCCTGACCGGGTGGTCTCGCCAGTTAGGTGTCACCAAAGGCCGTATTGGCCGCGAACGCGGCGCCACCGCGCTTCTTGATTGCGTTACCCATCATTACGACATCGTCGAGACCAGCAACGAAAGCTGGCGCTTCAAAACCCTCGAATAATCCAGAAACCGCTGGCCCGATACCGTTGCGCTATATAGCGGCTACACCATATCAGGCCAACTGACACTGCTTAGCATACTCATGGCGCGGGTCAAAACGACTACCCGCTATTTGCGCGTGCATCACGTCGTTGGGCCGTATCCATTGATGGTCCGCGCCGTTTCAAAGGGCGGCTTTGATGTGTGGAACCCGAAGGGCCGAACACTGGTGTCTGATGCTGACCGCAGCAATGGGCAGCCACAGCCGTTGAAGCTGTCATTTCACAACTCGCAGGCAGCGCGGCAGTGCTCTCATACTGGTCAGCGTTCAAGTCATTCATCGAAAACCTGCTGCTATTACGCGCCGCCGTCCACGCCACGTCCCGAAGCCTCTCTTGATCGATAGCAAGATCGGCCAAAGATCGCGGCCCGAGCTGTTCAAGCGCGTAGAGCGTCCGGCGATACTCCCACCAGATCACGGCCATTTCCTTGAGTGAGGCAAGCATAATAATCCTCCGTCTGGTTCGCGGCACGCTGGCAGTCGTGCCACCGTTTCATCGGTGATCGCAGCAGGCATCGCTATGCCGGGAGTTCTGAAAAACAATCCGGACCATTGGCCCCTTGGATGATCTTAGAATTGCACAAAAATCCGCGATCATGCTACATACAGGATCGCAACAGATTTTTCGAAAATGAAAAATGGATGACAATTGGGATGATCTGCGGCTGTTTCTTGCTGTCAGCCGCCTTGGCGGGTTGAGCGCTGCACAGCAGAAAACCGGCCTGTCCCCGGCGACATTGGGGCGGCGGGTCACTGCGCTTGAACGCCAGATCGGTGTGCCGCTGTTTGTCCGTAGCCAGACCGGCTATGCGCTGACCGATGCCGGGCAGGATCTTCTGGCCCATGCCGAGGATGTGGAACGCGCCATGCTGGTGGTGTCGCGCTGGCGCGAAGGCACCCAGACCCAGCGCAGCGTCCGGCTTTCCGCGGGCAACTGGACCACGGACTTTCTGGTGCGCAATATTCACGCCATCTGGCGGACTGACGATCCGGCCATCGAATTTGTCACGGCCAATGCGCGTATCGACATCGGGCACAGGGCCGCCGATATCGGTATCCGCAATGCCCGTCCCACCGATCCACATCTGGCCGGACGCAAGATCGGCAGCGTCGCATTTGCGCTTTTCGGCACCATGGACCAAAGCCCGGACAGTTCCATTGTCGGGCTGTCGGGTGATACGTCCACATCACCATCGGCACGGTGGATGGCCGCACAGCTTGGCCACAGGATGCGGCTGCGCGGCAATGGGGTTCATGCGGTGCGCGAGCTTGTGGTGCAGGGGGCCGGGCTGTCTGTCCTGCCGTGTTTTATTGGCGATGACGACCCGCGTTTGTGCAGGATGGGGCCAATCATCACCGACCTGAGCACCGAGCAATGGCTTGTCGCGCATCACGACGAGCGCCACAGCCCGCCGGTCCGGCGCGTGATCGAACGACTTGCGACCCTGTTCAATGAGGCCAGCCCGCTGTTTTCCGGCGCGCGACCACAGGCCGTGCACCCCGCGGCGGAACGGGTGTAAAAATCCCTGCGGGGTTGTCTGACAGGAGAGGTTTTGGATGACGGTATCGTGCACAAGTCGTTGCCGCTGCACCTTGCGCTGCTGTCCCAGTCCGCCCGGATGCTGGTGACATTGGCCCGATTATTCAACCGGCATCCTGCTGGCGCTCGGTGGCGCATTCATGTGGACCCTTGCCGCAGTGATTACCAAGGAGCGCCCAGTTTGAAGCGTTCATTTGTGGATAGATGAATTCAGTGAACGTTGGCCGTTGGGCATTCCGGGAACACAGCAGCCTTGCGCAGACCTAAACCATGCGAAGGCCGCGCCGCGCCGTCTCTCTCGCGAGGATGTCCTGTGCCGGATGTCCGGCGATCGGCACGCCGGGATCACCCGATATTTCGCCTTCGGCGATCAATGCGTGATAGCGCGCGCAGCAGACTCGCAGGAATGAGGTGAAATTGCCAAGATCATGATCGGCATCCATCGCCTCGTGCCAAAGCCGGGTGATCAGTTGCGCGACCGTCATCCCGTCGCGCGCGCCGATCTCGGTCAGCGTGTCCCAGAAATGGTTTTCGATCCGGATCGAGGTGGCGACCCCGTCGATGCGCAGACTATGGGTGCGGCTCTGCCATTGTCCGGCATCGGCCTTGATAAAGAGTTCACACATCGCGGAGCCTCCCGTTTCGGTTCAGAGGAGCGCCATGAACTGCTTCAGCCAGGCAGGATGCGCGGGCCAGGCGGGCGCTGTGACCAGATTGCCATCGGTTACCGCCTCTGTCACGGCAATATCGGCGAATGTCCCGCCTGAAGCTGTCACCTCATAGGCGCAGGCCGGATAGGCAGAGCAGGTCCGTCCTTTCAGCACCCCTGCGGCAGCCAGCAGCTGCGCGCCGTGGCAGATGGCGGCGACGGGTTTGTCGGCTTCAAAAAAATGCTGCACCATGGCCAGAACCTGCGCGTTCATCCGCAGATATTCCGGCGCACGGCCACCCGGCACAACCAGCGCGTCATAACTGGCAACATCGACATCATCGAAATCCGCGTTCAGCGCGAAATTGTGGCCGGGTTTTTCGGAATAGGTCTGGTCGCCCTCGAAATCATGGATCGCGGTCTTGACCGTGTCACCGGCCTTCTTGTCAGGGCATACGGCATCGACATTGTGGCCACAGGCCAGAAGAGTCTGAAACGGGACCATGGTTTCATAGTCTTCGGTGAAATCGCCGGTAATCATCAGGATATTCGCCATCTTGCATCCTCCCTTGCTGACGGTAGCCGCAAGGGTAGGGCAGGTGCTTGGGTTGTGGGTATTAACGGGATACTACGACAGGCAAAATCGCTCCTATAGATTGTTATCGGGAGATCAGCCAGCTTCAATATGCTCCGATTGCGGGTATTCACACATGCCGCCGGATAGAAGCTTGGTTCATTTCCATGTCCGAACATGGTCGACAAGCGCGCGTAATTTGGGTGCCATGTTCCGGCGTTGCGGAAAGAAAAGGTAGAAGCCGGGGAATGGCGGCAGGAAGTCCTCCAGCACCGGGATCAACTCGCCAGTGTCGATATGCGGCTGAAGCGTTTCAACCGGCGCAAATGTAATCCCGCCACCGCTAAGTGCGGTGCGCAGCATCACCCGCAGGTCATTGGTGCTGATCTGCGGGGCGACGGCCACATCGAACGGAACGCCATTCTCGACGAATTCCCAGCGATAAGGCGCGGTATTGGGCGCGGGACGCCAGCCGATGCAGCGGTGGTGCACAAGATCGCGCGGGTGCTCTGGCGCGCCATGCGCGGCAAGATAGGCGGGCGTTGCCACGACCGCCTCTCGCTGCGGGCCGCCGACCGGCACGGCGATCATGTCTTGCTCGATCACCTCGCCCAGCCGCACACCGGCATCGAACCCGGCGGCAACAATGTCAAATTCAGCATCGGTCACGGTGATGTCCAGTGTGATTTGCGGGTAGCCTTCCGCGAAGCGGGCGATCAGCGGGCCGGACAGAAAGGGTTCGGCGATGGAGGTGACGGCGATCCGCAACAGGCCTCGCGGGCGATCCTCGGCACCGATGGTTTCCAGCGCGCTCAGCATCTCCGTCAGTGGCCGCGCCAGTTCCGCGTGCAACCGCGTCCCCGCCTCGGTCAGCCGGACCGAGCGGGTGGTACGCGTGACCAGCGCCACACCAAGGCTGTCTTCCAGCCGCCGGATACTCTGACTGACCGCGGAGCGTGTCACGCCCAGCCTGTCAGCCGCCGCGCGAAAGTTTGCTTCTTCGGCCACAGCACGGAAAAGCGGAAGAAGGTTAAGATCGATCATTGTCAAGCCACACTAACCATGAAGTTCATCAATAGGGGAGTACCCACGACAATCGCATTCGTCCATTCTTTTGGCAATCGAAGGAAAGGAACACTCGATGGACAAGGTTATTCTTATCACCGGTGCCTCTGGCGGAATTGGCGAAGGCATCGCGCGGGAACTTGCAGCGGCAGGCGCCAAGGTCTTGCTGGGCGCGCGACGCGCCGACCGGCTGGACGGCATCGTGAACGACGTCCGCGCGAACGGCGGTGTGGCAGAGGCGCGTGTGCTTGATGTCACCGACCGGGTGGCGATGGCGGGCTTCGCGCAGGCAGCACTGGAGCTTTGGGGCCGGATCGACGTGCTGGTGAACAATGCGGGCATCATGCCGCTGTCGCCGCTGTCCGCAGGCAAGCTGGATGAATGGGAACGGATGGTGGACGTGAACATCAAGGGCGTTCTGTGGGGGATAGGCGCGGTGCTGCCCGCGATGGAGCGGCAGGGGGAGGGGCAGATCATCAACATCGGTTCGATCGGGGCATTGCAGGTGGTGCCGAGTGCTTCGGTCTATTGCGCAACGAAATTCGCGGTGCGGGCGATTTCCGATGGGTTGCGGCAGGAAAGCACAAATATCCGCGTCACCTGCGTTAATCCGGGCGTGGTCGAAAGCGACCTTGCCTCGACAATCACCCATGAAGAGACACTGGCCGTGATGGATGCTTACCGCGCAATTGCCCTGCAACCCGCCGATATCGCCCGCGCCGTGCGTCAGGTAATAGAGGCGTCCGCCAGTGTGGACACAACCGAAATCACCATCCGCCCGACCGCATCGGCGAACTAAGCGCGCCAAGGATTGCAATCATGAAACAGAACCTAATTGCGGCAGTTATTGCTGCCACTTCCGGCCAGCCCGCTCTTGTGCAGAATACTGCGGTAGGTGACCACCTTTATGTCGGCATGTGGATCACGGCAGATGGATATATCCGGCACGAACTGCTGCCCGACAACCGGTATATCGAAGCCCGCGGCAGTCGCGAGCGCGCCTATGAGGGGCGCTATGAGGTCACGGAGCAATGGATATACTATTGGGATGACACCGGCTTCACGGCCGATGGTGTTTTTGTCGATGACAACGTCCTGCATCATGCAGGCATGGTGCTATACCGGCAGCAGCCGTGAGGGGGTAAATGGCGGATCCGAAAGATCCTGTCGCAAAATTTGTGCCTGGGTTGGGTGTGGGCCTGCGCTGGACATAGTTATGCTGCGAGCTGCTGAAACGCGGCCAAGGGGGCATGCGCTTCCACACAACAGTTCGGGGTTGCGGGGTCAATATCGGCCCCGCGTTTTTCCATTGTCTCTCCGAGGTTGCGACAGGACACGGGGCTTGCACAGATAGAAAAATATCACGAACAGGATCACAGGTTTCGCATAATGCGCATCTTTGAAATCAACCATCGCTGCGAAATCATCTCATTTGAAGATGCATAATGCACGGCCAGCAGGAAACCCAAAACCTTTGCAACGAAACCAATGATTTTCGGGTTGATATTACGCCGAGGGAGAGCTGCCTTGCTTACTCGCAGCATTCTGTCCCGGTGCAGCTGTTTGAGACTTTCACTGGCAGCTAATGCAACATGTCACGCGCGATGGCCAGCCGGTGGAATGTCGCGAGGCGGAGCGCTGATCACGATCACGCGGGGTCAGAGCCAGACCAGCGGGCAGGGGCTGTTCTGGCCCGAGGACAACTTGCCCGCCATCACGACCTTCCTCAATCGCCTTCTAGTGCTGACCATCGACATGCAGGGTGTGCTGTTCAGCGCCCTTGGGAAGCTGCCCGAGCAGAGGATTGAAGGTGCTATCGCTGCCGGGGACCACGACCTCGGGCTGGAAACCGTGCCTTTGTGTTTATTATTTCGAGACTGGGTTTACCTGTGCAGGCACAGTGCAGCTGAAACAACGACCGTCTGCAAAACGGCTGCAAGCCGTCTAATTATGAACGCAGGCAATCATTGAGGGCACCGATCTGCACACTGCACCGCCGCAAGGCAAGAGGGCGGACCTTCCTGTACATTCAACAAAGCGCAGCGAAAGTCTGCAAGTGGCGGGCGCTTTGTCAGCCCATGATTGAAGCGATGTAGCTCTTCAAAGAGGTCTCACCGCAGCTTGGTTTATCCATCGCATCCGTCATCCCGTCGATCATGCGGCATGTCATACAAGTGTAAGAGGCCGCCGCCTTGCCCGAAAATCCGAACTTGCAGAAGGTGCCTTCCAGGGCATCGCGCGGGATCTCCTGAATTCCAACCTCACGATCCAGCGCCTCTGCGAAGGCCGCCGCGACATCTCGCGCTGTATAGTGTTCCGGCCCTTCAAAATACGCGATACCCACATCATCGATTCCGGACATGAGCCGCCTGGCGGCCGCTTTCCCCAAATCGGCCGGTGCCACCATCGGAATGGAAAGACCGGCGGGAAAGAAGCACGGTAAAATGCCGCTCTCCTGCATCTGTTCTGCCATTCCTGCCCAGTTGCTCATATAATAGGCGCACCGGTTGATCGCAGCAGGGACAGGCTGTCTTTCCAGGGCTTTCTCGAATTCATGCAGCACTGTCAGATCGCCGCATCGTTCCCCATTGAAGGCACCGTAGGTCGATTGCGCGACCACTTTTTCAAGGCCCGAGCCGTCAAGGGCTGAGATGATCGCGGCCACGTTCGCCCGCTCTTCTTCGTCTGTATCGCCCGTAGGGTCCGCTGGCGGCTTGAGCAGAAAGGCACGCTTGCCGGTCTGGAGGATGCGACGCGTAGCCTCGACGTCGCGAATGTCTGCAACTGCGATCTTCGCTCCGGCCTCCTTCAAATCTGCGCCATGGCTTTCATCACGGGTAACAACTGTCACCTTCTGACCCTTGTTCAAGAGGGTGCGCGCCGTCGCCGATCCGACCTGCCCGGTTCCGCCAAGTGTCACATACATCATGATCTCCTTTTCGATTCCCGATCAGAGCTTATCAGGCAGGTTTGACAGAAAATGTCAGGAACCCGCATTCAGACGTTTGCGTGGGGTTCGATCCGGCGATACGCTGCCAGCAGACTGTTGCGGGATCGGGGGATGTTTTCATCCAGCAAAGCCAGGTTCTCGATGCGATCAATCCGGAAATGCCGAAAATCATCACGTTGCTCACACCACGCGGCGAGCAGTTCCGCATGGTCAAAATAGCCGAACGCGACAGGCCAGCGACGCGGGTGCCAGGTGTTTTTCCCTGCGGTCGGTAGGCGATCTCCAGCTTGCGGCGGTCGCGCAAGGCCCGCCTGACCAATCCCAATTCGGTTTGCCTGTTATTCACGGAAGGGCCAACCGTCAGGCCACTCGCAAGCATCCGAGCTTCGTCATCGCGTCCCATACCATCTGTAATCTTGAGCAATGCCAACTCGGCTGCCTTCGCAAGCTCGCTGTCACCCCGCGCCAGTACGAAGCGCAGACCCAGAAGAACCGCATCTGCCTCGTCACGGGTGAAAGCCATCGACGGAAGGAAAAAACCAGGACGCAGAATGAAACCCGTGCCTGCTTCGCCCTCGACCGGAACGCCAAGTTCCAGCAGGGTTTCCATATCGCGATAGATGGTGCGTTGGGAAACGTTGAACCGTTCCGCCAATGTTTTTGCGGTGACGGCCCTGCGTCTTTCGCGAAGTGTCTGGAGGAGTTGGAGAAGGCGACCCGAACGCTGCATGCATCAAGTATAGCGACTGGATGCCATCCGGTGAAGCTGTCGTTGTCCGAGCGGTGGAAATGAATCGCCCCAATTTCGCCGCGCTGTGTCGTTGCTATGGTTCGACGCATGCCAGCCGCCTGTGACTCGCGCTGGGGCGCGGGCCGTCATGCGTTCGGTAAGGTAGCGCGCGCACTGTAGCAAGAACTGCGTCAGGCGCAGGGCTGCATATCCTGTGTGAAGCTTATACATCCCCACAGGCCGGGGCATGTAGTGTAAAGTCTGAAAACAGCAAGATACGCGCACCGGTGGGCACCAGATACCCTTGCGCTGCGGCACCAGAAAGCAGGGATATGTAGCTGGCAATCGGAACGCCCATAGCCCAGATGATGAGCAGGCCGAATAATGCACGATGCACCCGCACATCCGATGTCAGCCCCAGAAAAGGCAACACGGCAATCGCGGCCATGCCAATCATCCAGAAGGATGTCTGATCGACTGTCAGCGGCGTGATGCATGCCGCAATTCCCAGACGCAGGGCGCGGAAATCAGACCAGCCCCACCAGGCTGCCGCCAGAAACAATGCAGCAAAGCCGCATAATATGCCAATGGCGACAGGTCTGCTCATGGGAAATGCATGCTCTGGTGATCCTTCGCATTTCAGGATGTGACAGAACGGGGTGCATCGCCGCTTGACGAAGTCAAATCATCGAAGCTGGCAAAGTTCAGGGAATACAGTTTTGCATAAAGGCCATTTTCGGCCATCAGCTGATCATGGTTCCCTTCTTCTATCAGTCGTCCCTGTTGTAGAACGACAATACTGTCGGCATTCCGGATCGTTGCCAGCCGGTGGGCGATAACAAGGCCGGTGCGCCCTTCCAGAAGTCGTTGCAACGCTTTTTGTATCAGCATTTCGGTATAGCTGTCGATATTCGCAGTCGCTTCGTCAAGAATAAGGATCTTGGCATCAGCGGCCAATGCCCGTGCGAATGAAACAAGCTGTCTTTGCCCAAGCGACAGATTGCCACCGCGTTCATCCAGTTGCGTTTCATAGCCTTGGGGCAAGGACATGATAAAGTCATGCGCGCCCACGGCTTTCGCCGCAGCGACCAGATCATCATCTGTGGCCCAATGTGACGAATAGCGGATATTTTCCATCACGCTTCCGGTGAAAAGATACGGTTCCTGCAAAACCATCGCAATGTGGCGCCCCAGACTTTCTTGCGTAACGCTGCGCACATCCCGCCCCCCGACCAGAATTGCGCCGTCCTGAATGTCATAGAAGCGGTGGATCAATGACATGCATGACGATTTGCCCGACCCGGTCGGGCCGATCAGGGCCACCGTCTGGCCGGAACCGACCCGGAACGACACATCCTGCAACACCGGCTCTGCGGGGTCATAGCCAAAGGTGACATTGCGGAACTCAACCGAACCATCATCTGCATCTGTCAGGGGGGTCGCACCCGGTGCATCCTGCACGTCTACGGCAACATCCAGAACTTCTGTCAGGCGGTGTCCTGACGCCATTGCACGCTGCATGACCGAATACTGCATTGTCAAAGACCGGATCGGGTCAAAGAACCGCTGGATATAAAACAAGAAGGCGACCATCACACCGACATCGATTTGCGCCCTGACCACCATCATACCCCCGACCAGCACAACGACAGCCATGGCCAGACCGGTCAGTGTATCGACGATTGGCACCATAACCTGTGCAATCCGTGACCCACGCAGTTGCGCCGCATAGTTTCTGTCGACCAGCCTTTGGTAAAGCTGTTCGTTCAGTTGCCCGCGATCCAACGCCTGAACTGCGCGCACGCCATTGATGGCTTCGGCCAGCGCACCATTCGTCACGGAATTGGCCTCGTGTGATTCCATGAAGGCAGCACGGGCTTTGGACAGCCAGAAGACGCGCACAAGGAACAGGATCGGGATCACCGAAAGGACCAGGATCGCAAGCTGCCAGTCAAGCCAGAGCATGACCACAACAATCCCGAGCAGCAGCAGAATGTCACCGACCGACAGGACCGAGGTTTCAAGAAATTCCTGCATCGAATTCACGTCGCCTTGCAGGCGTGACATCAGGCGCCCCACCTCTGTCTTGTCCAGAAACGACAGCGAGACGCGTTGCAAATGGGCGAACATTTTCTGGCGAATATCAAACAGCACGTTTTCGGCCATCCGCCCAGTCACCTGCTCCTGTAGGCGCGAGGCGACGTAGTTGATTAAGATGACAACCGCAAAGATCGTGGTGATCATGGAAAGGACCGGCATATTGATGGTGCTGCCCCCGGAACCACCGGCCCCCATGCCATGGTCGATAGCATAGCGGATCAGAAGGGGGATCGACAATTGTGTGCAGGTGAAGATGACCACGGCAATAACGGCAATAACCACGTCACGTCGATAATTGGCAACGAATTGCCACAGGCGGCGCACGATGCGACCGTCGAAAGCCTTGCCGAAGATTTCTTCCTCGATCCGGTGGGACCCGACGACAGCCCGCATGCGGGCACGGCCATCATCATGGGGATCGCGTGGTTCGGGGGCGCGTGTGTGGCTCATGAACTGATCTCCGTCCGGTTCAGCACATCCCCTTCCGGGCGCATCTGCAATTCGTGTAACGCCTTGTAGCGCCCATTTAGGGCCAGCAATTCTTCATGCGTGCCCTGTTCGACAATGCGCCCCTCTTCAAGAAACAGAATACGGTCGGCGTGCATAAGACTGCTCAGGCGATGGGCAACAATCAGGGTCACGCATCCCTGCGCATAGCGGCGCATGGCGTCACGGATACGGCCTTCCGTTCCTGCATCGATGGCGGCGGTGGAATCGTCGAAGATCAGAACCGCAGGCTCCATCATCAGTGTGCGTGCGATTGACAGCCTTTGGCGTTGCCCGCCTGACAGCGACACGCCCCTTTCGCCCACCACGGTCCGGTATTCCTGCGGCAGATGCTGGATATAATCATGAAGCTGCGCACTTTCGCTGACGCCACGGATGCGGCTGTCATCGGTAAACGGGTCCCCGTAGGAGATGTTGTTCTCGATGGTTGTGGTGAACAGAAAACTATCCTGCTGCACAACGGCCACCGCCTGCCGCACCGACGACAGCGTTACATCACGCAGGTCCTGCCCGTCGATGGTAATCTTTCCGCCGGTGACATCGTAGAAGCGCGGGATCAGATGCATCAATGTTGTTTTGCCCGAACCGGGGGCGCCAACAATGCCGATGGTCTCGCCCTTGCGGGCTTCAAGACTGATCCCCTTGATGGCGGGGTTCCCCTCATGTCCGGGATAGGAGAATGTGACATTCTCAAGCCGCAATGTGCCTTCGGTCAGGTTCAGCGGCACGGCGTCCGGTGCATCTTCAATCTCAACCGGCATATCTATAAGGGCGAACAATCTTGCCCCGCAGGTCGATGCGCGCGCATAGGCGTTGACCATCAGCCCAAGCTGGCGCACCGGCATCTGAAGCAGCGTCATAAAGGTCAGGAAGGTTGCAAGTGTGCCAACTGTGATTTCGCCTGCCGCAACCTGTCGGCCGCCAAACAGCAGCACAAGGCCCATGGCGACAAAGAAGCTAAGCGTCATCGCCGACGTATCGCGCACGCGGATGTCGATGCGCTGATGGCTCAGGCGAAGCGCATCCTGCGATGCGCGGTCAAATTTCTTCATCTCATGGTCTGCGGCTGAAAAGGCGCGCACGACCCGTGTTCCGGCCAGGTTTTCTTCCATAACCTGGCTTAGAACACCAAGCCGTTCCTGTAGGATCAGCCATGTCTTGCGCAGGGTCAACTGCATCACCGAACTGCGCCAGCCTGCAAAAGGCACGAAAGACAACGCCAGAAGACCAAGCACAAGATTGGTGGAAAGCAGCAGCCAGGCGCCAATTCCGATCAGAAGCGCCAGCAGCAATGTGCGCACCAACGCGGTGGAAAAGAACATCCGCACCCCTTCAAGATCCAGCATGCCAACCGTGATAAGATCACCGGAGTGGGTGCGGTCATGAAAACTGAACGGAAGCCGCTGAATTTTGTTGTAAACCGCCATACGCAGATCCCGTGCCATGGCATGACCAAGACTTTCGGCAGAATAATTCTGGGCCAAAGTGAATAACCCACGCAAGACACTGGCCAGCAGCAAAAGCAGTGCAATCCAGATCAGGGCGTCACGTTCTGCGGTGCTGCCTTGCACGGCCATCGCTTGTGTTGCATCAACCGCCCGGCCCAGAAGGACTGGAATTGACAGCTGCGTCAGAACAGCCGCGACAGTGGCAATCAGGGCAACCCAGAAACGCGCCGGATAATGCAGCGACATCCGTGTAATGCGGTAAATCGCCCCCAGACCTTCCTCGCGCCCGACTGCGCGGGTGCGGCGGAATGTTTCGCGCGGGTCATGAGGTTGGGACTTGGCGCCTGCCTGCCCCGTATCCCGGGAATTGATGGCTTTTGTCATTTCATTTTGTCGACAGTCTGTACTGCGACCTCCGAACAGGGCCGCTTGAAAAAGCGGCAGCATCTGCGTTGCCGACAGACAATGTCTCGCGAAACAACGCAGTCGTCGCGCAAAATTCCCACGCCTGAAATGGGCAGCATCTGGATTTCATTAACTTTCTAGCTCAAGTGAATGGAATGGTCGATAGTGGGACAGGAAAGATGTTCAGTTTTTTTACTGAACGGAAATTCGCATAGGGTAAGATCGCGGCATATCACAGTCGGGGCGCTGTAGGTTTTGTTGACCAAGTGCCGGATTTGTAGCCTTTCCCTGTTCCTGAACAGAGCATTCCGACGCATAGTCAGCGTGATGTGCGGGCAGGCGCGCACCTGATCCAGAAGACAGACCCGGTGCAGTTCAAGAATGGGCCGGCGATAGCCGCCCCTCTTTGCGGGGGTAACAGACCCGGTTTGCACTGCGCCCACTTCACCCCGTGCGACGAAGAAACGCCAAACCGCGCGGCGACACTACGGCAGCCCTCCCTCACCAGCATGGATTGCGCATCACACCAAGCCCAAAATGGGAATCCCCTTTCGGTTCAGAGATAGGCCGATCCGCTCGTTGGTCATGCCTGGCGTGCGTCCTTGGCGACATCTTTTGTGGACAAATATGCAGGCAGGCCGACCACGCTATTCGAATAATCACTGCGAAACTGGACATATTCCGCGTCTGTCCTGTTCCACATATGGCGCTGGAGGCGGCCAATATCCGCGCCATAAATATGAAGGCTGACTGCCATATCTCCTTGTGCGCATTCGACTTGATGAAACGCGCCGGGTGCGGCATCTGCCATGGTTACTTCGCCAGGTTTGCGCAGGCGTGACAGTATCTCGACAGGGGCCGCAGACAGATCATCAGGCACCTTGTACAGATATTCGCGTTCGACACCTTCCAGACACGAGAACACACACCAACACAGGTGATTATGGGCAATGGCCGCTTGTTGGGTCATGAATACGTCAAGAACGATGCAAAGATCCGCAGCCTCGGACAGGTACAGCAGGTATGACGCGTAAGGCGCGTCTTTCTGAAGTTGTAGAAACCGCGAATCCGGCATCCTCCAGTCCGCGACGAAAGCGTGCGTCAGATCGGCAACCCTTGCTTGCGTGTCATCATGATCAACGGCCAGGGTGCAGGCCCGCGCAAAATTGATGAAGCGTGTGTCACCAGCGGCGACTGCCGGGGAAGAGATGTCCTCGTGAAGGAAGGTTTTGTTCATAGTCCTGTCTCCCAATCCTGGCAGCACAAACGCCGTGCTATACTGACCTGATCCGCAATTCATTCATAGGGCTTTTGTAAAGTTAGCGTGGCGGCGCAGCCTGATGCCGGTCCGACACTGCGTTGCACTGGTCATCGCCGCGTCACTGCCAGCGTCGCGACAATAATGATCGCTGCGCCCGCAAGCATGTGGAGCGTTGGCACTTCGGCGAAAAAGAAATACCCGACAGCAGTCGACAGGACGAGCGAGCTGTAGCCAAGCGGTCCCAGCACGCCGGAGTCACCCCAGTAATGGGCGCGCAGAAAGCAATATTGTGCAGCCTGAGCGAAAGCCCCGATCAGCAGCAGAACAGGCCATAGTGTGCCCGGCTCTTGCCATGTCAGCGCGGCGGGCAACGCGGTGACTGCGCCAATTCCTCCGGTGTAGGCAAGCATCATCACCAGCGCGGATTCCTCCCGCATCTTGCGGGTCACGATGATTGCGCCGGTCCCTGCGAAAATTGTGACCATCAACGCCCAAAGGCCGGAATTGACTGCTATTTCCCCCGGTTGCACCGCCACCAGCACACCTGCCAGCCCAACCATGCCCGCCAGCCAATGTGCCGGTCGCACCACCTCGCGCAGCAACAGCGCGGCCATCGCCATCATGATCAGCGGGCGGGTGAAGCTGATCGCTGTGAACAAGGCCAGTGGCAATCGCGCAACGGCATAGAAACTCGTCACGATGGCCGTGGCCGATAACGCGACGCGCAGCGCGTGCAGTCCCGGCTGGCTGGTGCGCAATTCGGCCCGTCCCCGCCACAGGAAGGGGGACAGCAGCACAAGCCCGGTCAGCGCCCGGATGCACACGATCTGTATGGCGGGAAAATCGGTACCCATCGCCTTGACGATGGCAAGCGCCCAGATGTTCAGCCCCATATCGGCCAGCAGCCATGCCGCCCCGCGCAGATTGTTGCGTTGGGGCGCGGGGTCAGGCAGGGGGGGCGGGCCGGGTCCGGGGCGGGGAATGGGCGTCATTCAGTCCCGCCTGCGCGGCGCGATCATGTTCGCCATCAGCCGGAACGCCCCCGGAACCAGCGCTTCCATTTGCAGATGCACGATCAGGGCGCAATGGGTGTGGCGGCCGGCACCGATTTCGGCCGACAACAGCGCGCCGCGATGCGGGGCCTCTTCAGGGTCCGCCATTTCCAGCAAGGGTGTATAGGCGATATCCCAGCTTTTGGCAAAATATAGCCCCCGTTCCTTGACCCAGCCGCCCCAATCGTCGGGACTGATGGGGTTGGGACCGGTCAGCACCGGATGATCAGGGGCAAGATGCGTCACTGTCGCCGTTTCATCGGTGACGCGCCAGCGCAGCGATGGCTGCCCCACTTCCAGCCGCGCGGGCGGAATCGTGTCGGGATTCCAGTTGTCCCACGGCCGATGATAGAGCGTCAGCAAGGTGCCGCCACCGGCGACCCATCCCTTTACGACCTGCATGAATCCTGCAAGCTTCGGCACTGTTTTCATGGCGAATATGCCGACAACAAGCGTGTCGAGTCCTGCAAGCATGCCGGATGTTAACGCAGACGGGTTCAGTACGGTCACATCTGCGCCCATCGCCTGCATCCAGTGATCGGCGCGGTCATTGCCGCCACCGACATAACCTATGCGCGCCGACGCAAGCGCCACATCGGCAACCCGTAGCCGCAACACGGCGGGGGCACGATGCAGAAGCGGGCCAGTGTGGGGATATGATATATGCGTGGCCACCTCGGCGGGGTTGCCCGCGACGGTCACGGCAAGACGGGACAATTCCGGCACTGGCAAGGGCGGTGGGGTAAGTGTCAGGCCACCCTCTGCCGTCTCGCATGCCCAGCCACTGGGCAGGTTGATGGTCGCGCCATCGCTTAGACGAAGTGGCGTCGCACGGGGATCGCGCGCGTTCACGAAAATGGCCTGCGGCGTGATTTCGGCAAGCGTTGCGGGCAGCACCAGCAAGGGGGATTCCAGCGGCAGATGTGCTGTCACTTCTTGCCCCGAAAGGGTCATCGTCAGGGTCATGTTTACCGGACCGCAAGGACCGTCGGGCTGGTGCAACACAGGGTAGGGATCGGCGGCTTGCGCGTCCGGCGGCAGGTGCAACGCGTCATCCCTAGCCCGCCAGCCATCCGGTATGGCCCAGTCCAGCCGCGCTGTCACCGGCCCCTGTGGCGCGTGTAGCGATAGCCGCGCACCGACTTGTCCGCCGGGGCGTGCGTGGTTGGAATCAAGGCGTGCTTCGGCCCGAATGCCTGCGGCAAGACGGATCACGCGGGCAAGCTGTGCTTCCTTCAGGCGAAGGCGGTGCTCCAGCACATCGGTCAAATCGGGCGGGCAGGCCGCCCGCGCTGCACGCAACGCCACCAGCGCGCGCCCGGCACCAGCGAGTATACCTGCCCGGTCGGGAAAAGCTGCGACAGTTTCTGCAAGCGCCGCATCAAGTTCGGCGCAAGCGCGCACGCGGGGGGCAATGGCGGCAAAGCTGTCGGGCAGATTGTCGGTAATCGCGCCTGTGTCATCACCAACCGTGCTGATCGCCAGATGCAGCGGCCAGCCAGGCCCTTCGGCCGGGCCGACCCAGCGCCCCATCCCCTGCGTTGCATGAAGGACACGCGAATGCTGGCCGATCTCGGCCCATGTCCAGCCTGAAAGCGGCTCACGCCCATGACCGGCGATACGCACTGTCTCGGGTGGGGGGGGCTGATCGTCGTCATATGCCGTTCCCGCACCAGACCATCCTGGCAGATACAGTTTGGACACCTGCCACGGCCTACCTTCGGCCTCGAAATTCGGGTCGGCGGCGGCCGTGATCACCTCATGCGCGGCCTGTGTCATGGCGCGGTGGTGGCCGTGTTGGCCCGGAATATCCAGAAAAGTCGGGCAGATAATATCGGGACGGTCAGTACGGATGACTTCGGCAAAGCGACGCAGGGTGCGTGTGTGACCCCATTTGGCCAGTGTCTCAACGCCGGATTTGGAAAACCCGAAATCGGTGATCGTATCCTCGGGGCTTTCCGACAGCCAGTGCATCGTCATGCCCAGCACATCACAGGCGCGCGCCATTTCCGCAGTGCGCAGTGTTCCAAGAACGGCACCTGCTTCGCGCCCGAT
Source organism: Roseinatronobacter sp. S2 (assembly GCF_029581395.1). Lineage (GTDB taxonomy): Bacteria > Pseudomonadota > Alphaproteobacteria > Rhodobacterales > Rhodobacteraceae > Roseinatronobacter. Next base: position 569,122 of record NZ_CP121115.1, read on the forward strand.
ATCATTCTGGCCGCCTTCGCCCCGTGTCGAGCACGCATAGGAAATCGACAGTCCGTCGCGGTATGTCAGCGCCGCAAGCATTCCGCTGGTTTCATCATCGGGATGCGCACCAGTATTCATGAAACGCACGATGCCCCTGAGAGGTTGCAGCGCGCGCCACAGCATCAGCGCTTCGGGTTCGGTGCGCTGTGCAAGGAGCCTAGCGGAATCTGACATCGGCACTGAGATTACCTTTCTGTAAGTTGTGAGCTGGCCTTGCGTCGCCTTGACGAAGCGGATGTTTTCGCGGGCGTCACGGCGCAGCGTCCAGTCGTGGTGTAACGGTATCGTGGATCACCAGCGCTGCGCCGCCGAGCGCGCCAGTCATCCGCCCCGAGGCCCCACGCAGAACACGCGGTCGGGGGCGCCCCTTTCGGTGCGCGACAGACCCGCGCGGCAGATCAAGGCGCGCAATCAGATCGTGCAGCAATCGGTCGGGCAGCGCACCGCCCAGCACGACGGCTTCGGGGTCAAACAGATTTTCGAGCGTGCCAATCACCGGTGCCAGCAGGCGCGCAGCCTCGTTCAGCCATGTATCAAGTGCGGGATCCTCAACGGCCAGAAGGCGCGCTGCCACCGCGTCGGTCTGCCCGCCGCCAGGGGGCGTGTCAGGTGACAGCAGCCCGCGCGCGGCCAGATGGCGGCGCAATGCCATGCGGCTGGTATATTGCTCCAGGCACCCGGTATTGCCACAGTCGCAGGGCAACCCGTCCGGCACGACGATGACATGGCCGATTTCGCCTGCGTTTCCAAAGGCACCGCGCATCGGCTGGCCCTGCGCGATCACGCCAAGGCCGAGGCCAGCGCCAAAGTAGAGATAGCAAAAGGTATCCAGCCCTTGCGCGGCACCAAGCATTGCCTCGCCGATTGCAGCGGCGGTTGCGTCCTTTTCCACGATCACCGGCAGTTCGAGCGCCTGTGCTGCCTGCGCTGCGGCGTCATCCAAACCCTGCCAGCCTGTCAGAACGGTTGCGCCCGCAGCACTCAATCCCTCGACACCAAAGGGGCCGGGCAGCACCAACCCCGCCCCCAGCACGGGCACTTCACATTGCGCCTGCGCCTGCGCTGCCATTTCTGCCATCAGGGCAAACACGGTTTCCGGGTCAGATGCTGGCAATGGGCGCTGTGCCTGCCACAGCACGGCGCCGGCAAGATCTGTCAGCGCAGCAAGCAGCGCGTCGGGGCGAACCTCGAAGCCAAGTGCCGCAGCGCCAGCAGGGTTGAACGTATAAAGCACAGGTGGTTGCCCGCGCGCTGAACGCCTGCGTCCGGCGGGGACGACCAGCCTGTCCTGTTCCAGCTCTGCGATCAGGTTCGATACTGTCTGCGTACTCAACCCGCTGGAGCGGGCGATCTCGGCCCGGCCCGCGCCATCGCTCAGCTGGACATAGCCCAACACCACCCGCCGGTTATGGGCTTTGGTGCGTTCGGCATTCGTGCCGGCAATCTGGATCTGGCGCGGCGGCATGGTATCTTAACTCAAAAGATTTGAATTAAGTATTGATCTTTGCAGCGAAGCCGTCAACACTCAACTTCAGAAAACAAGAGGTCCCGGGCATGCGCCACTCAAGGGAACCCCAAGCCACCGGGCCAAATGCGCCCAAGCGATAGGAGAGGAAGACACATGAAATCCATGAGAAAAATGGCGCTTGGCCTGACCACGAGCGTTGCTACACTGATCTCGGCACAAGCCGTCAGTGCCGTCGAGATTGAATACTGGCAATATATCTTCGACACGCGCGTTCAGGCGATGGATACCCTGATAGAGCGATTCCAGGAAGAGAACCCGGGAATTACCGTCCGGCACTCGACCTTTCCGCTTGCCGATTACCGAACGCGCCTTGCGGCAGCGATTCCTGCGGGGCAGGGGCCGGATGTGATGCAGCTTTTCTATGGCTGGCTGGACGCCTATGTGGACGAGGGTCTTGTGCAACCTCTGCCGACCGACGTTTTCTCGCCAGAGATGATCGAGGAAGAGTTCTTCCCTATGGTCGCCGCGATGAAGCGTGATGGTGCATATATGGCGCTGCCTACGGCCGTGCGTTCGCTTGCACTGTTCTACAACACCCGCCTGATGTCTGCTGCCGGGTTCGACTCTCCACCTGAAACGCTGGAAGAAATGGTCGACATGGCGCGTGCCATGACTGTGCGTGACGGGTCAGGCAACATCACCCAGGTCGGCATCACATCGGGCATGAACGCGCAAGACCATCACTGGTTCCGAGAAGTTCTGACCCGTCAATTCGGTGCCGAACCCTATCTGGATAACTACCGCACCGTGAATTACGCTACCCCCGAGGGTGTGGCAGCTTTCGAGTTCTATACCGGGCTGGAAGCGACAGAAGGTGTGAGCCAGTCAGGTTTCATGGATGAGCCACAGGCGGCGTTCCGCGCCGGGCGTGCGGGGTTGCATATCGACGGCTCGTTCCGGATTGGCGCGCTTGAGGGGACGCGCGGGTTGGATTGGGGGGTTGCGGCACTTCCGGCCAGCGCAGATGGTGTGACCGCAAATTACGGCAGCTACTGGGTTAACGCGATTACAAACCGCGCTCAGGGTGAACGCAAGGAAGCGGCGGTCAAATTCATGGAGTTCGTCACCTCGGAAGAGGCGATGCAACTCTGGCTTGATGTGGTGGGCGAGCTTCCGGCCCGTCCTTCGGTCGCATTAACCGAAGAAAACCTTTCCAACCCGGTCTACGGCCCGTTCATTGAAGGCTTGGCCACAGCGCAAACGACGCTCTTTCTGGATGAAACGGCGCAGCGTCAGGTCCTTATGGATGCCGTGCAGCGTGTTTTGCTGGAAGGTATGTCCCCCGCTGATAGCCTAATGGTAGCGCAGGAAGCCGAACAGGAAATCATTGACCGGCTTGGCGGCAACTGACCTGTGCGAAAGGTGCAATTCTGGCGCGCGCGTATTCAGCGCGCGCCCCGGATCACACCTGATTTGGGTCTGACTGGCACAGCTGGATTGTGCTGAAGGCGGCCTGTCGCCGGAAAACCTGAAAACAGGTGCCTGTCCACGTACCGTTCCGTCATCCGTGCTGCGGACCGGGAAACTATAAAGCGGAGACATGCTGATGAACCTTTACAGCCGCCTGTCGATCGAACGCAAGCGCACAGTCTGGGCGTGGGCGTTTCTGACCTTGCCCATATTTTTCTATGTTGTGATCCGCTTTTACCCGACCGCAGATGCAATGGTGCTGAGTTTTCAGAACTGGAATCTGCTTGGCGCACGGTCTTGGGCGGGGCTGGACAACTATGTGCGGCTTTGGGGCGATCCGGTGTTCTGGAAGGTGTTTCGCAATACCTTCATGTATCTGATCCTTGGCACGCCAATCTCGCTGGTGATCAGTTTTGTCATCGCCTATAATCTGGACAAGACGCGTTTTCTGCATGGCACATTAAGAGCGCTTTATTTCCTGCCCTTCCTGACCACGGCGGTTGCGATGGCCTGGGTCTGGCGCTGGTTCTACCAACCGGTTCCCATTGGGCTGTTCAACAACATCCTGTCAAGCGTGGGGATCGGCCAGGTCAGGTTCCTGAACTCGACCAGCAATGCGCTGCCATCGGTTCTGGCGCCCGCGATCTGGGCAGGGCTTGGGTTTCAGATCATCATCTTCATGGCCGGATTGCGGGCAATCCCCGTTAGTTATTACGAGGCTGCGCGCATTGATGGCGTGTCGAACTGGACAATCCTGCGAGAGATTACATTGCCACTGCTGAAACCGACCATCGTGTTTCTGGTGGTGTTTTCGTCAATCGGCTTTTTGCGCATCTTCGATCAGGTCTTCAATATGACAACGAATGACCCCGGCGGGCCGCTTAATTCCACAATGCCGCTGGTTATGATGATCTATCAGACCGCGTTTTCAAGCTACTCGATGGGCTATGCCGCCGCACAGACAGTGGTGCTGTTCACTGTGCTGTTGGTGGTCAGTCTGGTTCAACTGCGCATCCTGAGGGACCGTTGAGATGAGTGATACACAAATACGGGCGTCCGCCGATGCGTTGATGCGCCAGTCCACCACATACAAGCCCCCGCGCGATCCGGTGCAGATTATACGCTGGACGCTGCTGTTCATGGGCGCGGTCGTGATGGTGATGCCGATCGTCTACATGCTGTCAGCCTCGATGAAATACCCGCATGAGATGTTCGATCTGAACATCATTCCGCGCGAACCCACCTTTGAGAACTACCTTTATGTGCTTGCAGACGGGCGTTTCATAAAGTGGTTCGTCAACTCGCTGGTGATCGCGATCGTTACAACCATCTCGGCCGTGTTTTTCGACGCACTTGTGGGCTACACGCTATGCAAATTCCGGTTTCGGGGGCGTTATCTTATCTTCATTGCGATCCTGTCGACCTTAATGATCCCGACCGAGATGCTGATCCTGCCATGGTATATGATGTCGCTTCATTTCGGTTGGCTGGATACCTATTGGGGCATCATGTTTCCGGGTCTTATGACGGCCTTCGGCACGTTTCTGATGAAGCAGTTTTTTGAAACTGTCCCCGATGATTTTCTGGAAGCCGCGCGCATTGACGGGTTGAATGAATTCCAGATCTGGTGGTCTGTGGCGATGCCACTGGTGACCCCGGCATTGTCGGCGCTGGCGATCTTCATTTTCCTTGGCAACTGGACGGCATTCATCTGGCCGTTGATCGTGACAACCGATCAAGCCCTTTATACGCTGCCCGTGGGGCTGACAACTTTCTCGGTCGAGCAATCGGTGCAATGGGAACTGATCATGACCGGCGCGGCGCTTGCCACAATCCCCACGCTGATCGTGTTCCTTGTGTTCCAGCGCTATATCATCCGGGGCGTGGCGATGGCAGGGCTGAAAGGATGAGTGATACCACCCGTTTTCCCGATCCGGTCTATCAAGAAACGGTGCTTGCGCCCTTGTTCGAAGGGGCCAAGGCGCATTATGCAACCCATATACAGGCGATCAACCGCGCCCATCTGGTGATGCTGTCAGAAACCGGCATCTTGGCCCAGGACACCGCCGGCGCATTGGCCCGTGCGCTGACCGCTATCGATGCCGAAGTGGATGTTCCATCGCTGACTTATACCGGAGAGCATGAAGATTACTTCTTTCTGGTCGAATCCGAACTGAAGCGCCGACTTGGCCCTGATGTCGCGGGCGCGCTGCACACGGCACGGTCCCGCAACGACATGGACCATACCGTGTTCAAGATGGCGCTGCGGGACCGGGTCGATGCGTTCATGTCGCAGGCCATTGCGCTGACGGATGCGCTGGTTGCCACAGCGCGGCGCGAACGCGATACGTTGATCGTGGCCTATACCCACGGCCAGCCTGCGCAACCTACCACATGGGGGCATTATCTGGGTGCGGTGATCGAGGTGCTGCTGCGGGATCTGGCGCGGCTGGATGCGGCGTGCAGCGCACTGGATCATTGCCCCATGGGGGCTGCCGCGATCACCACCAGCGGTTTTCCCATCGACCGCCATCGCATGGCCGAATTGCTGGGTTTTACCGGACCGCTGGAAAACGCGTATGGCTGCATTGCGGCGGTGGATTATGTCACCGGCCTCTATTCGGCGATGAAGCTGATCTTCCTGCATCTGGGGCGCGTGCTACAGGATTTGCAGTTCTGGACCGCATTCGAGGTCGGCCAGCTATATGTGCCCAACAGTTTCGTGCAGGTTTCCTCGATCATGCCGCAGAAACGCAATCCCGTACCGATAGAGCATCTGCGCCATCTGGCCAGCATGACAGTCGGGCGCTGCGACGCGGTGGTGAACACAATGCACAACACCCCCTTCACTGACATGAACGATTCCGAGGGCGAGGTGCAGGTCGCGGGTTACGCCGCATTTGACAGCGGTGCGCGCGTTCTGTCGTTGCTCTGCGCGCTGATCCCGGCCTGTCGGGTGCGCGCTGACCGCGTTGCTGCGAATATGGATGCCGCCTGCGTCACTGTCACCGAACTGGCCGATACTCTGGTGCGCGTCGAAGGGTTGAGTTTCCGGCAGGCGCATGAAGTTGCCGCGCTGACCGCGCGTGCGGTTATCAAGGCAGGCCAGCCGCTGGGCGCGGGCTATGCCGCGTTCTTTGGTGCTTTCGAGGCTGAAATAGGTCGCACACCCATGCTTGACGCTGATGCGTTTTCAACGGCCGTCAGCCCCGCGCATTTTGTCGCCGCCCGCACCCGCTTTGGCGGGCCTGCGCCCGCGCCGATGAATGCAGCGCTTGCAGGCTATACGAGAGTCCTTGACAGACTGCGCGCGGTTCAGGCCGCCCGCCTTGCCTGTATTACAACTGCCGAAAGCGCCCGCGATGCCGCCTTTCGCCGCCTGACCGAGGAATAGACATGGCCACAGTTACCCTACGCAATCTGGTCAAGGCCTATGGCAAGACCGAAGTGCTGCATTCGATCAATCTCGATGTCGCCAACGGTGAATTTGTCGTGTTCGTCGGCCCCTCAGGTTGCGGAAAATCCACGACCCTTCGCATGATCGCGGGGCTGGAAGAAGTCACATCAGGCGAGATCCTGATCGGTGACAAGGTGGTGAACCATCTTGAACCCAAGCAGCGCAACATCGCCATGGTGTTTCAGAATTATGCGATCTACCCCCATCTGACTGTGCGCAAGAATATCGGGTTTGGTCTGCGTACGTCCAAGATGTCCAAAGCCGACAAGGAAAAGCGCATTGACGAGGTGGCGGGCCTTCTGTCGATGACGGACTATCTGGAACGCAAGCCTGCGCAACTTTCGGGGGGGCAGCGGCAGCGTGTGGCAATAGGGCGCGCAATGGTGCGCGACCCGTCGGTGTTCCTGTTCGACGAACCGCTTTCGAACCTTGATGCGCAGTTGCGCACCCAGATGCGGCTGGAGATCAAGAAGCTGCACCAGCGTGTTGGCAACACGATTATTTTTGTGACCCATGATCAGGTCGAAGCGATGACCATGGCCGACCGGATCGTGATCATGAAAGATGGCCATATCCAGCAGATCGGCACCCCCGCCGAAGTGTTCCACAGGCCTGCCAACACCTTTGTCGCGCAGTTCATCGGCGCCCCGTCGATGAACATGCTGGATGCACGATGGCAGGGCGGGCGGCTGCATCTGGCCGGGCAGCAGATGACGGCTGACCTGAATCTTCCGGATGGCAGCGCGCTGACAGTTGGCATCCGCCCTGATGATCTGATCGTCAGTGAAACGCCGGGGCTGTTTTCCGGTACCATCAATGTGCTGGAACCCTTGGGTACCGAAACGCTGGCCTATGTGGATATTGGCAACGGGTATGAGGTGATCGCCAAGGCGTCGGGGCGAACGCCGCCGAAACTGGGCGCGCATGTCGATCTGGTGGCGGATTTGGCGAACATGCATCTGTTTGACCAGAACGGAAAGGCGATCAGCTGATGCGTTTGGCGGCGGCATCATACCGGACAGGCGCGATTCTGTGTGCCGGTCGATTGTATTGCGATCTGGTCATGTCAGATCTGCCAGTGATGCCTAATCCAGGGCGAGAGGTCTATGCCGGTGCGCTGACACTCGCGGCCGGCGGCGGGGCCTATATCACAGCGGCATATTGTGCGGCGCTTGGCCGGGTGGCAGGGCTTGCCGCGTATCTTCCTGCCGAACCTTTCGGGGCGGCACTGCACGATGAACTGGCCACGGCGGGGCTTGAACTCAGCCTGTGCAGGCCATCCCCAAAGGGCGTCGATCCGCAGATTACCGTCGCCATGATAATGAATGACGACCGCGCTTTTCTGACCCGCCGTGCCGGACCTGCCCTGCCAACAGGACTGGACGAAGCGCTGGGTCAGGCAGGCTATGGGCATCTGCATCTGGGCGAACTGGCAACGCTGGCCGAGTATCCGGCGCTTGTGCGCGCGGCAAAGGCGGCGGGGATGACGGTTTCGTGTGATTGCTCGTGGGATGCAGCGGTGCTGGAACGCGCCGATCTTCCGGCACTTCTGACAGGGGTTGATGTGTTCCTGCCCAATGCATCCGAGGCCGAAGCCTTGGCGCGCCACGCACCTCTTGCCGTTCACGCACCGCTTGTGGTGGTAAAGGACGGCGCGCGGGGCGCATATGCGCTGTCAGGCGGGAAAATGGTGCAGCGCCCGGCCCGCGCTGCGCATGTCGTCGATACTGTCGGCGCGGGCGACGCCTTTAACGCAGGCTTCATCGACGCATGGCTGGCGCGGCGCCCGCTGCCCGAATGCCTTGATGCAGGACATGCGGTGGCGGCGGCGGCCCTTGGACGCCACGGTGGCGCGCGGGGGCTTGGCGCGTTGGTGCCCTTGCGCCACACGTCCCGCCGCGCCGCCGAATAGCTGACCGGAAACTGTATGCGCCACGCATCTGCGTGCTGTGGGAGTGGGCAAAACTTGGGGGTGATACTACATTTGTATCATCAGACCGCAAGCAGACCGTGGAGGGCGGCGGCTTTTGTAACTGCGATGGCGCACGCGCCTTTGGCAACCAACCCGAAACGGCGACTTGATAGGGGCTTTCGATCTTTCCCCCACGACATCAAGGTGACGGCGTTGGTAGTCTGGCCGACACGGGATCCGGGCACCGTCGAGAACTACGGTCAGCGGTGTTGGTGCAGCACTTTCATCGACGGTGAGTCCTGATTGCGTCAGGTCTTTCCTCGATTTGATCCCAAAGGACGGTTTTTTGAATTCCCCGCAGCGGGCTTTGGGCATTGTTCGCTATGCGGCCGAAACTCTCTGGTTTGGGGCCAAGTAGCCATCATGTTCGAGAACGCGCCAATGCGTAACTTTATCTGAAACCGGCATGGGCCAGCCAAGACACACAGAGTTCATGATGCGCCCCCCGTTTTGCGCACTCCCGTCTCAAGGGCCACGCTACGCAAATGAGGGTAGCTTGATCCTTGAATACTTGCTCTTTGCTGTGATGTGACCGACATTGCCTTCGCAAATTGCAATTCCGTCGGGAAGGGGGGAACCACCTCATCAATACCCGGTGGCAATCAACAAGCAATGGCCCGAAGCACTTCGGATTACCGGCCAATATCTTAATGATGCACGGAGGGCTTCAACTTACGCGTGGCAGAACAGCGTTATGCAGTCGGTCGAAAAGATCGATCTGTCCCATTTGGCACCCCTTCAGGACAACCGGCAGAACCGTGTGCGTTCCGACAAAGCTTGCAAAACAAAGTGCGATGCCGGGTTCAACCGCCCCCGCGTAATCCAGTGCATGCGGGGCAAGCTTCCGCATCGTAACCGATGACGTGTCCCCGCCTGCAATCACCAGCGCGCCGGGCCGGACCTTTGTTATCACAGATGCCAGAGCGACTTCCTGCAAATGCAAGGATCGGCCCGTGACATGGACGACACACCGCCGGAGCGGGAGTAGGTGGTCCTGCCAAAGCTTCTGCCACACTGCTGGCACCGACCAACAACAGGTCTGTCTGATCGCGAAACAGCGTGCCCAGCCGCGAAATGTCCGTCTCTTCCAGGGCATCACACAAGACAGCCCCGCAATTGGCTGGCAACTGCTGTCCTGTGCGCAACGTGGGCAAGGCGTGTAGTTCTATCGATCCCAAGCCTAGCGCGCGCAGGTGGCGCGTCAGATCGGCTTCTGCCATGGGTGTGACCGGGTGCTTGGCCATCACAGGATGACGATCAATCCGGTGCACCGCTCCGTCGGACGCAACTGCGAAAAGCGTGCCAAATACGCAATGCCGCCCAAGCGAGGGTTGACCACCCAGCACCACGATACGGTTTAACTCCAGCGCCTGCGCCAACGCCTGTGCAGCCCGTACAAACTTGCCAATTTCAACGGCGCTGTCGAAGGTTGAACAGACCTTCAGATGAACTGGTCCAAGCGGCACCTGACCCGCCAAGACTGCCAGTTCCCGCCCCAAGCGGGCAGCTTCGGCCTTCAGCGTGGCAGAGGGCAGGCTGCGCGATGCCGTTGCAATGCCAAATGCCTGCAATCCCACAAGATCGGCGTGGCGGCGCATCGCATCGCTTTCGTCGGAAATGTTGAACGCCATCGTCGCGCGCCTTCCGGTCCGGTCCTGATAGCGACGCAGTCGGTCCATCACCGCAGGCACGCGCAGGGCCAGCGGTGCCACAGGTGGATTAGCCAGAATTACGTCGTCCTTGATGAAATCCACACCAGCCTCGGCCAGAGCCTCGACCAGATCGGCGGTTTCAATGGGGCTGAGTCCGATATTGGGTTTGAAGATCGTGCCGAAAAGTGGCCGGTCACTGACCCCAAGCGTCGCGCGGGTGCCGCCTGTCCCCAATGCGGGCAGGGCAAACCCCGCGCGGTATTCGGGCGTCAGCGTGCCATCCAGAAGTTTCAGCCCGGTCACCTCTCCCAGATCATAAAGGTTGCCCGCCACGGTGGCGGCCAGCGTAGGAAGGTTCGTGCCAACATTCTCCTCGGGATAGGCGATTTCCACCTCGGCGCGGAAATAGGGTCCGATGCACCCGTTGCGACACGATACATTGACGGTGCGTCATTGCGGGTCTGGATCAGTTCGACCTGAATAGACCCGGCATTGGCCAGCGCGACCGAATTCTTCACATCGTGGGGCTGGCCGTCATACTGGTAGTCCTCAATCGGGACACGCGGGTTGTAGAAGAAAGGGCCGATACCCATTTCCTCTGACGACCAGTGCATGGCAGCCTCGATATCGGGCACAACATAGCCCATCTGCCGGATAGGCCCCAAGAACCTGCGCATTGATATTACCTCATTGCGAGATTGGGCAGCCATGTCGACAGTGACGGAAAGACCGTCACCAGCGCCAGTGCTGCGAAAAGTGGAATGTAGAAGGGTGCCACCCCCCGGACGACCAGCGGCACGCTTTCGCGGCTGACGATGGAAATCATGTAAAGACTCATCCCGATTGGTGGGGTCAGCAGGCCGATCATCAGGTTAAGTACAAACACCAAGCTCAGTTGTTTGGGCACCACCCGTGCGGCCATCATGGCAGGGGTCACGATGGGGGCGATGATCAGGATGGCCACAATCGCCTCCAGGACCATGCCCACGACCAACAACACGAAATTAAGGACAAACAGAAGAACAAGCGGGTTAGCCGACAGTTCCAACAGCCAGGCGCCAGCGGTGGCAGGCACGCGATCCATAGTCAGCCACCCATGCAAAAAGTGCGGCAGTCGAAACGATCAGAAGAATGTTTGTAGTGGCAAGCACAGTTTCACGCACAAGATCCTTCCGCCATGCGATTACCCCGATCTGAACCATCAGTGCAGCAGTCACGACCAGCGCGGGGACCACCCCTGCCAACAAGACCTTGATCGCCGGAACCTCGGCGGCAGAGGCGAAGATGACCAACGGAAACGAGGGTGGAAAGATGGGTCCGATCGTGACGGCAGCAATGGTGACACCGGCTGCAAACCGGCGCGCGTAGCCCTGCGCCTGCATCATGCGGATCTGGATCGCACCAAGGGCACCGATATCGGCCAGCGCCGCGCCTGACATTTCTGAAAAGATAAGACTTACCAGAACATTGACGTGCGCCATACCACCGCGAATCCGGCCCACTATCATGCGCATCAGTGCGAACAAATGGGTGGTCACACCGCTGGCACCAAGCAGGCTGGCGGCGAAAATAAACAGCGGCACCGCCAGAAGTGGCGAAGAATTCAGCCCGTTGACGGTGCGCGGCGCCAGTATCGACAAAGGCAAGTCGAACCACCAGATCGTTAACGCGGCGGAAAGGCCAGCGACACCGAAACCGGCACGCCAAGCACCAGTGCAAGGGCGAAAAGGACAAGCACCATCACGCTCATGCTACGGATTCCTCCAGAAGGTCAAGTCGTCCGCGCAGCACCGCCGTTAACCGCCATAGCGCAACCAGTCCCATCAGTCCCATTCCAAACGCGGCAGGCATGTAGAACCACAGATTTGGCATTCCCAGCGCGGGCGTGACAAACTGTGCAGAGCGACGCAGAAACAAGACAAACCCTCAAACCATTACCCCGCTGAAAGTCAGCATCGTCAGTTTGACAAGCCATAGCGCGACCCGTCGGGCAAGCTTGGGCAACAGTGCCTGAAACAGGTCAACTGCGATGTGCTGGCCTTGCCGTGCCAAATGCGGCGCACCTATGAAGACCAGTGCGATTCCGAAGAACCGCGCCAGTTCATCCGCCCATGGCAATCCCTGCGCAAAGATGTTGCGCATAATCACCTGCCCGGCCACCAACGCGCTGATCGCAAGCAAAAGCCCTACGGCAAGCCAGAAACAGCCCAGTGTCAGCGCGGTCAGGCCGCGTTCAACAGCGTCAGGGGGGCCGGGAATGGGGAGAAGCGCTCATTGCAACAGGCCTTATCGGATTGCGTCGATCTGTTCATACAGCGTGCCGAACTGCTCGGCGAAGCGGGTCTGGGCCAGTGCATTCACCGAAGTGCGGAACGTTTCGACATCCTGCCCGTCTTCGGGGCCAATGGCGGTCATGCCCGCATCACGCAAGGTTTGAAGATCGCCTTCCTCGGCCTCCAGAAGTGCGGCGCTTGCGCGCTCGTGCACCTGTTCGGCCGCTGCCCGCACCTGCGCCTGTTGCTCCTCTCCGAGTGCCTGCCACGCGTCCTCGTTAATAATAATGACCTGAGCGGCGGTGATATGGGTGGTCAACATCAGGTGACTTTGCACATCCTGAAGGTTGTGCGAAACGACCACATTTAGGGGATTTTCCTGTCCGTCCACCACACCGGTCGCCAATGCGGTCGGGACTTCGGCCCAGTCCACCGGCACGGGAACAGCGCCCATCCCCTCGACCGCAGCCATGTAGATCGGGAAGGGAATGGCCCGGATACGCACACCGGACAGATCCTCGGGGGTGGTCACAGCACGATTGGCGGTCAGATTGCGGGTGCCAAAGTAATAGGCATAAAGCACACGCACCCCAGCGGCCTCGATCAGCCCCGCGTTCAGTTCCTGCATGACCGGGGAGTCGCTGGCCATGGCCGCCATCAGGTGTTCGACATCGCGATAAAGATAGGGTGTGTCAAAAGCGGCGAAGCGTGGGTGCAGGGCACCCATCGCACCTGCGGTATTGTGCGCAAGGGCGATGACACCGGTGGAAACCCCTTCGGCCAGTTCCCGTAGCTGCCCGAGTTGTGACGAAGGAAACACCTGAATCGAAACCGCTCCTCCGGTTTCCTCGGCGATTGCCTCTGCCAGCCATTAGGCCTCCAATCCGGCAACGGAATTGGGGGCGTTCATGTGGCCGTAGCGCCAGACCACATCTTGTGCGGTGGCCGTTGTACCCAATATCAGTCCCAGAACCAGCCCGGATATACCAAGGCTGCGTTTCGCTTGCGTTTTCATGGTGTCCTCCTCCATTTTGATGCAAAATGATGGGTCGGGATATTAGCCTTGCCATCCTATCTGCATTTGTTGGCTATTACGCTTCAGTCGTTCCCCTGACAACGAGATTTGAATGATGGTTTTTGAGGGTTTACATGTCTGAACGACCGCTGATCGATGATGTCGCACGCTCCGCCGGGGTCTCCATGGCCACTGTGGACCGGGTGCTGAATCGCCGCGCAGGGGTGCGCGCCGCCACGATTGCGCGGGTCCCCGACGCCGCAGTGGCGCTGGGATATTTGCGGCCCCAAGATGTCCAAGCCCTTCGCGAGGAGCGACCGGTCAAGGTGGTCTTTTTGCTGCCGCGTGGCGGCAACCCATATCTTAACCAACTCAACCAACGGGCCCGCGCCATTCCCACCCGTGGTGGGCGGCTGCGGGTTCAGAGTCTGTTCATCGAGAGTTTCAACCCCGACGCACTGTCCGAAGCACTATTAAAACACAAGGGTCGCGCGCCGACACCGTGGTGTCCATGGCGATTGACCATCCGCAAGTGCGCGAGGCCGCCGCCCGCTTGCGTGATCAAGGCAAGACAGTCATCACCACCATTTCAGATTTGCCCGCCGACAGCCGCGATGCCTTTGTTGGTATTGACAGCTTCAGTGCGGGAAGAACTGCGGCGCAACTCTTGTGTCGGTTTAATCCTCACCGCCCCGGGTCGCTGGCGCTTATTGCCGCCAGTTGGGCATACCGCGCACATCTGGAACGCGAAATGGGCTTTCTAAGCCTGATCGATTCCCGCGTGCCCGGCACGCGTGTTATTGCCGCTGCCGAAGGCCATGACAACCGCGACGAGAATTACCTACATACCCGCCGCCTGCTTGCCGATCACCCTGACCTTGCTGGGATTTATAATGTCGGCGGCGCTTCTGATGGTTTTGGCCGCGCATTGCGTGATGCCGGATGTGCGGGGGAAGTCAGCTTCATTGGCCATGGATTGACACCTGACACCCGCGCCATGCTTATCGACGGCACGATGGATGCAGTTCTGACACAGGCGCCCGAACGCATCATAGAGCGCGCGCTGGCGCTGGCCATGGGGCAGCCGCACGAACAGGCCGTAATGCCAGTAGAAATCTACTTGGCCGAGAACCTGCCCCCCGTCTAGCGTAACAGTTGCCTTTGAAGTCAACTTCTTTGGTTCTGCCCAAATCTGTGCGATGGTATAATTCCCCGTCTGCCGCGGGACGGGTGGCTTGCTGCTTGCAATGGCCATGGTAGGAACGTTCAGACTAGGGGGCACCCTTATCTGCACCTATGCGGGCCTTGGAGTCGGCTGGGCACCACCCTTCCCATCGGCGGCGCGGCCAGCATCGGGGATATTGACATCGCGCAATTCGAACATCTGTCCGTAGCCCTGGACGACGCAGTTGAATCACCCTTGGCACAGATGTTTTCGGCGCTCAAATTCGGGTCTGATTCAATTTTTGGCACCTTTCAGTCAGGTTGCAATGAGCCGGGCTCTGAACAAGTCGATGTTGGCGCGTCCATACATCTGGGGATTGAGCGTATTGAGGCGGTTGATCTGCCCCTCGGTTTGCCCGTTCGAGCACGGTTCCCGCAGGGCTGCGGCGACCGCGTCCTGATTGCGCCGAAACCCATGGGCAAAGGCACCGGGTGGGCTTTCCTCCGCTGCGCCCTGCCATGCTTTCCAGCATATCGCTGCGCGCATTTCGGATTATGTCCTTGAAGTGGTCAGTCAGTCTTCGATCCTTGCCACGCGCATAGCGTCGGCTTTGCCCAGGTGATTCCGACCAATGGTCAGGCGGGACGTCTTGCGTGCGTAAATTTTTCAGCCCCCGATGGCGGGGCCTGTCCGGCGCGGCGCTGGCGTTCTTTACCTCCGTCGTGTGTTGAACGCTGCGCCGGAAGGTCGGCAGGCTGACGATGATATTGGCTGTGTGCGTGGTGTGAAACCATGCTACGGCGCGGACACGCTGCCGCAGCTTTCGTTGCACGGGAGTGCGCCCTTATCGTGTTACCAACAATTTCGATGTGCTCCGCCTTGTGATATGGGGTTAGAAAACCCTGCCAGAACTGCACCAAACTTGTGTTAAGCCCAGTTTTGAATGCCGATTGACAAGGCGCGCCTGCTACCGATGAAAATTCGCGCTGACTTTTCTCGTCTTGCGATAGTCACGCCAAACAGTTTGCGGCAGAACTGCTGAATGGGCCAGGCGACAACCGCTTGCCACTTTCGCCATCGAAGTAATGCAAATTTGCGGCGTCATAGGTCAGGTGGATAGGTTGGTCCCGCCGCAACGGAATATCAGGTGCCAGACGGGCCGAGATTTCGTGGTCCGCGAAGCGACAGATGGCCATCGTGTCGGACCCCAGCGGTTCAAATACCTCGACCACCGGGCTGATCTTGGCGGTTTCTGCCTCTGCCCAGATCAGGTGCTCGGGGCGGACACCTATGTCGATCCGGGCACCATCCGGTGCGGATATTTCGCCAATCTGCACAGCGGTGTCGCCAACTCGCAGACAGGGCCCGTCGCCAGAGCGGTCGAGTGTGCCCGACAACACGTTCATCTTGGGCGATCCGATGAATTCACCCACGAAACGGCAATTTGGCTGGCTGTATAGTTCCATCGGCGGGCCTTCCTGGACGATATGGCCACCGCGCAGGACCACGACCCGGTCTGCCAGCGTCATCGCTTCGGTCTGGTCATGGGTGACATAGACAGTGGTGGTGCCCAACATGGCATGAAGGCGTTTGATCTGGGTGCGCATTTCGACCCGCAGCTTGGCGTCAAGATTACTTAGCGGTTCATCGAACAGAAATACCGAGGGTTCGCGCACAATGGCCCTGCCCATGGCGACACGCTGCCGCTGACCACCCGACAACTGCCCCGGCTTGCGGTCAAGGTAATCACCAATCTGCAAAATACGCGCGGCGTTTTCGACCTGCGGCGCGATGTCGGCAGCTTTCCAGCCGCGCATCTTCAGCCCGAAACCGATATTTTCGCGGATTGTCATGTGTGGATACAGCGCATAATCCTGAAACACCATTGCCACATCGCGCCCGCGGGGTTCCACTTCGTTGACCACCCGCCCACCGATCCGCAATGTGCCGCCCGAAATCTCCTCCAGGCCCGCGATCATCCGCAGCATGGTGGACTTCCCGCATCCCGAAGGACCGACAAAGGCCACAAACTCCCCGTCATTCACCGAAAGATCGACACCATGGATTGCGCGGATCCCGCCATAATCCTTCACAATCTTTCTAAGGCTGATGTCGGCCATGGTGAATCTCTCCCGTGCGGTTCCAAAAAAGGGACTTGCATTATTGATAATTTATAGATTATCGTTATTGATAATGTAAAGCAAGTCCCAAAGCAGACACAAACCAAAGGAGCGGCGAAGGTATGGCCGTTGAAAGTTTCAACACACCTTCGGTAACGGAACTGGTTCCGCGGCAGTCAAGCCGACGCAGCCATGTCCTGTTTGTCGCGCTTCAGAAAGAGATCGTTCTGGGCGTGCTGCCGCCGGAACAGGCATTGACCGAACTTGATCTTGCCCAGCGGTTTCAGTGCAGTCAGGGCACAGTGCGCGAAGCGTTGATGCAGTTGAACGAAGAAGGGCTGGTAAAGCGGCTGCCCAACAGGGGCACACATGTTGCCCCTTGCCATGCGGATGACGCGCGCGCCCTTCTGGGCCTGCGTCGCGCGGTGGAATGCGACCATCTGGATCGGGTGGTCGCGCGGGCTGATGACCGTTTGCGTGCTGATTTGGGTGATTTTCTGAATGCGATGCGCAATGCCGCGCGCGATGGCGATGAATATCTGTTGTCGGTATATGACCGGGCCTTTCACACACGGCTGTTTGATGCTGCCGATCTGCCTTTGGTGGCGCCGATCCTGACCCGCTGCCTGATCCACAACCACCGGTTCAAAATCCTGAATTCGCGGCCCAACCGCGCGTTGGAGGAAACAGCAGAACGACATGTGCCGATCCTTGCGGCGCTGGATGCGCGTGACGTGGCGCAGTTGCGCAATCTGCTGGCCCATCATATTGCAACTATCGTGGATTTTGGTCCCGACCTGACCGGCGACGCCCCCGCATGAACGCCCCGTCCGACACCATGCGCGCTGTGCTGGCCCGTCTGGCACATGAAGACCGTGAACTGGCAGACCCGACGACACTGGATCCACAGCAGGGCCGGACGCTGGCCGCGCTTGCGAACCTGCGCTGGAACGAAGACCTGCCTGAAATGGCGGATGCACGCAATGTGATGCATGCTGGTGGTCTGCCTGCGCGTTGGGTCGTTCCCGCCAATGACAATGGACGCGATGCGATCTTGCATGTCCATGGCGGTGGCTGGGCCTTCTGCTCGCCCATCACGCATGAAGGCGCGGCGCGGCGTTTGGCGGTGGCCTGTGGCTGCCCGGTGCTGACCTTTGATTACCGCAAGTCGCCCGAACACCCCTGGCCCGCCGGGCTGGACGACGTGATTGACGCCTGGCATGCCCGTGACCCGGCGCGGCGCTGGTCCATTGCGGGCGACAGTGCAGGGGCGAATCTGGCGCTGTGTGCAATGCTGCGGCTGATTGCCGAAGGGGCCGCGCTGCCCGCGCAGGCGTTGCTGTTCTACGGTGTCTATGGTGCCGATTTTGAAACCGCATCCTATGTGGCCAATGCCGCCGGGCCGGGGCTGACACGGGCCAAGATGCAACGCTACTGGGACTGGTATGCACCGCAAGACCTGCGCAGCGACCCCGAAATTGCGCCGTTGCTGGCCGATGATCCAGCGATCGCCGCGCTGCCACCATTGTACCTGAATGCCGCCACCCTCGACCCGCTGCTGTCAGACAGCGAAAATCTGGTGGCGCGGTTGCGCGCCCTTGGGCGGGATGACCCGTTCGACAAGGTTGACGGGGTTGTTCACGGTTTCATGCAGATGGGCCTTGTCCTGCCAGAGGCGCGCGAGGCTTTCGCGCGGGCAGGCAAGGTTTTTCGTGGGAGGAGCGCCTGACAAGGGCGACAACAAGGGAGAAAGACAATGACTTTCAAGAAAACACTGGGGTTCGCCTCGGTTCTGGCACTGACCGCCGGGCTGGCCCATGCCGACAGCACGGTGCGGTTCTGGTACCATTTTGACAACGCCGACAATCCGATGGATGAACTGGTCGCCGCGTTCGAAGAAGCCAATCCCGGGATCAAGATAGAAGCCGAGAATATTCCGTGGAACAGCTATTACGACCAGCTTTATACCGCGATCATCGGTGGCAGCGCGCCTGATGCGGCAATGGTCAAGATGTTTGCCCAGCCCCGTCTGGTGGAAATGGGCGCACTGGAACCCATTGGCGAGCGGATCGACGCATGGGAGGGCAAGGACGGGTTGCAGGACAACCTGCTGGAACTGACCCGCGCCGCAGATGGGCAGGCCTATTATCTGCCGGTTCAGTATGTGGTGTTATACCTGTATTACCGCCCCGACATGTTCGAGGAACTGGGCCTTTCTGTGCCGCAGACCTGTGACGAATTCCGCGATGTAGCGCGCGCGCTGACCCGTGACACCAATGGTGACGGCCAGATCAATGTCTACGGCTTCGGGTTCCGTGGTGCCGGTGGCGGGCATGACCACTGGGGCAGTTTCACCCTTGGCCGCGAAGGCGTAAGCCTGACCGAAGGCCTGACATCAGAAGCCGGGATTGCGGGAACGCAATTCGTGGCTGATCTGTTCCGCGAAGACGGGGTATTCCCGCCCTCGACCCCGAATGACGGGTTTCAGGAAATCATCGGCACGTTCAAGGCCGGACGCACAGCGATGACCATCCACCATATCGGTTCGGCCAACGGCATGGTCGAGGCATTGGGCGACAACGTATCGGCCACTGTCGTGCCGGAATGTGGCGGCGGTCGCTGGACGGCATTTGGCGATGAAAGCACTGCCATTCTGTCCAGTGCCGAAGACAAGGATGCAGCGTGGAAATGGATTTCCTTCCTGTCCTCCGAAGGCAACAATGCCCTGTTCAACGAAGCGACCGGGCAATTGCCGGTGGTCAAGGCTGACACCGAAAGCTGGTCACTGCATCCGCAGCGTTTTGTGCAGGCCACAGTCGATTCACTGCCCTTTGCAGAATTGCTGCCAAACGTGCCCGAAACATCTGATTTCGTGAACACGGTCTGGGCCACAGCGATGCAGCGGGTTCTGATCGGCGACATCACGGCCGAACAGATGAACACGCAAATATCCGATCTGTTCGCAAACTGACCCTTTGCTGATCTGACAGGGTGCCGCCTTGGTGCCCTGTCATTCCCTAGCGGCCCGATTCCCCGAGAGAGAGTGTGCAAATGACCCAGGCCGATGCCCCCGACACGCCGCACCGTCGCCCGCTTTCGCGGATCGTGTTGCCTTATGCGATGCTGTCACCTGCGGTGCTGGTTACACTAGCCATCGTGTTCTTTCCTATGGTCCAGACCGTATGGATGAGTCTGCATGATTATGTGCTGTTCCGCCCTAATGACTTCAACTTTGTCGGGCTGAAAAACTTCCGCGCGGCCCTGAATGATGAAGTGTTCTGGATTTCGCTGCGCCATACCATCATCTGGATGGCGGCCACCATTCCCGCGCAGCTTCTGCTTGGGCTGGTCACGGCGCTTTTGCTGAACCAGCAATTCCCGTGGCGTCCTGTCGCGCGGGCGCTGGTCATCATTCCATGGGCGTTGCCGTCGGTGGTGATCGCGCTGATGTGGGTGTGGATTTATGACAGCAATTACGGCATCGCAAACGAGCTTTTGTTGCGGGTCGGGCTGATCCAGCGGGCAATCCCGTGGCTCGCTAATCCCGACACAGCGCTTGCGGCCATCATTCTGACGCTGACATGGCAGGGCTTTCCGTTCTTTGCGGTGATGATCCTTGCCGGTTTGCAGTCCATTCCAGGCAGCTACTACGAGGCCGCAAGCATCGACGGGGCAAGTGCATGGCGGCAGTTCTGGCACATCACCTTGCCGGGGATTTCCGGCGTGATCGTCACTGCGGTGTTGTTGCGCACAATCTGGGTGGCCAACAGTTTTGACGTGATTTTTGTCATGACAGGCGGCGGGCCGGGTTATGCCACGCATACACTGCCGCTTTATGCCTTCATCAAGGCGCGCACCAATCTGGATTTCGGGTATGGATCGGCCATCGCCACCCTGTTTACACTAATGCTGATGGTGATTGTGTTGCTGTATCTGCGGCGCACAGCAAAGGCGGTGCAGTGATGGCACTTGGCAAACGATCAACCCTGCGCCGAATCCTGACAGTCGATCTGCCCATGCTGGCGATCCTGAGCTTCACGCTGGGGCCATATCTGTGGATGCTCATCACCTCGATCAGTCCTGAATCAACCTTGTTCACGGAAGGCCCGTCAATCTGGAACGCCACGATTGAAAACTACACCCGGTTGTTTGCGACTGTGGGTTTTGCAGGCAACATGCTGGACAGTCTGATCGTTGCGCTTGGCACGGTGGCGGTGGGGCTGTCGCTGTCGGTGACTGCGGCCTATGCGTTCTCGCGGTTCAACTTTCGCGGCAAGCGCATCCTGATGGTGCAGTTCCTGCTGATCAACATGTTCCCGCTGGTGTTGCTGATCCTGCCGCTGTTCATATTGATGCGGGTTCTGGGGCTGCTGGACACGCATCTTGCGCTGATCATCGCGAATTCCACTGTGGCCATTCCGTTTTCGGTGTGGATGATGGTCAGCTACATGAACGGCATCCCTCGATCATTGGACGAAGCCGCGATGACGGATGGCTGCACCAGAATGCAGGCGCTGCGGCGTGTCATCCTGCCGCTGTGCCTGCCCGGTATCATTGCCACCGGCATTTATATCTTCATCACATCATGGAACGAATACCTCTATGCGCTGACCCTTGGGGGGCGGAACGTGCGCACGATCACTGTCGCAGTCCAGACCTTGATTGGCGAATACGAAGTGCAATGGGGCCTGTTGACCTCGGGGGGCATTGTCGGTGCCCTGCCTGCGACAATCCTGTTCCTGCTGGTCCAGAAACGCCTGATCTCGGGGCTGACGCAAGGCGCGGTCAAAGGCTGATAAGAAAAGGAAATACAGTGAAAAACCCCGTTGGCATTATTTCAATGCAATTCACCCGACCGTTCACGGGCAAGGACCTTCATTACTTTGCAAAGGCCGCCGAAATTGGCTTCGATTTCATCGAACTTCTGGTGCCCGAACCCGAAGACAATCTGCCGCTGGCCGATGTCAAGGCGGCGGCGGCAGATGCGGGGGTGTTCATTGTGCTGGCTGCGCGCGTGAACCCACAGCGCAGCATCGCGTCAGAAGATGCGGCGAACCGTCAGGGCGGCATCGATTATCTGAAACAGACCGTGGATGTGGCGGCAGATCTGGGTGCCACGATTATCGGCGGGCCGCTTTACGGTGAACCCATGGTCTTTGCGGGCCGCCCGCCAATGCCACGCAGCGATGATGACATTGCAGCGCGCGCCGCGCGCACCATTGACGGGCTGGCACGGGTGGCCCCTGTGGCACGCGCTGCGGGCGTGGTCCTTGGGTTGGAGCCGCTGAACCGGTTTGAAACCGACATCATATCTACCACGCGGCAAGCGGTGGAGGTGGTGGATGCGGTCAGCGATGCCGGGCTGGGCATCATGCTTGACACGTTCCACATGAATATGGAGGAACGCTCGATCCCCGATGCGATCCGCCTTGCGGGCAACCGGATCGTGCATTTTCAGGCGAATGAAAACCACCGTGGCCATGCGGGCACAGGACATATTGACTGGCCTGCCGTCATGCGCGCGCTGCATCAGGTGGGGTATGGCGGACCGATCGCGCTGGAACCGTTCCGCCGCGCCGATGACAGGGTGGCCCTGCCGATTGCCCATTGGCGCGCCCCGCGAGAGGACGAGTCCGACAAGCTGCGCGCTGGTCTGGGTGTTATTCGTAACGCGCTGACCCTGGCGGAGGTGGACCAATGATCAACATCGGATGGATTGGCTGCGGCCGTCACGCGCGGCAGATGCTGTTGCCGCAGATGGGCCGCAATGGCATCCGCATCGCCGCCCTGTGTGACCGTGACGGTGACGCGCTGGCGCAAGCCGCCGCTGAATACGGTGTCACCGCGCTGCATTCGGATTTTCACGATCTGATCGCCACACCGGGGCTGGATGCTATCGGCATGGCCGTGGGGCCGGACCTTCATCATGCGGCGGCCCTTGCCGCACTGGCGCGGGGCCTGCCGGTATTCATGGAAAAACCCCCCGCCGCCGATTCCGCAGGCGCGCGCGAGATTGCACGCGCTGCGCAATCGGCGGGCAAGCCCGTGATCGTGGGGTTCATGAAGCGCTATTCCACCGGCAACCGCATTGCCAAGAACGTGCTGGTGGATGGCGGCTTTGGCCGCGTTCTGGGGATTACCGGTGCCTATATGACCGCGCCGACCTATTTCGCGGGTGAACCGGATTACACCGGGTTTTTCCTGCATCATTGTGTCCACTACATGGACCTGATCCCGTGGTTTGCAGGTGAAGATTTTGGTGACATGCAGGTGCGCAGCATATCCCCCCAACCCGGAAAACTGCTGTTGCACCTGAATTTCACCACTGCGGGCGGGGTGATCGGTAATGTGGTGATGGGGACTGTGCAATCGCGCGGCACCCCGATGGAGGAGATCCGCATCATGGGCGACCATGCCCGCCTGCATGTGGATAACATCATCAATGTTGCGCTGTATCGTGACCCGCCGTTCAAGGCAGATGATCCCGGTGCCACGCTGGACCCGGCCTGTGATACGCTAAGCTGGACGCCGAATTTTACTGCGGCCGCGAACGAGGATCACAAGGGCTATGGTGCCCTTCTGGCCGATGTGGGCGCGGCTTTCCGGGGCGAGATGCGGGACATCCCCGACATTGCCGATGGTGCGCGCGCCATGGAGCGGCTGGAGAGCATGATTGCAAGGATAAACGCCTGAGCCTCACGGTATCAGCAGTAGGCTACCTTTGTTGCAAGCTTTCAGTATATTTGCCACCTGTCAGATAGCGCAAGGACTGGGCGACAAGGCCACCGGCGTTTCCGAATGTCATGAAACACTGCGTAGCCTACGCGCAAGTGCGCGCGTGGCAGAACCTGTATGGTTCAATTTGCGATAATACCCGATAGCTGGCAACGGCATACCCATATCTACGGGCAATTCCACCAACTCACCAGAATTTAACCAAGGCTGCATCGCGCTACGCGGGACAAGGCATAGCATGCGACCAGTTTCCAACATGGCACATGTCAGAAGTGGAATGCGCGACATGATCGGCACCTGCTTGGTGTCCAACCACCCCCGGCGTAAAAGCAAATCGTCGAAACCATGACGGGCAATCGTAACAGGTTGATTGCTGAGCCACGTTTCATGGCGAAGTTCTTCGATGTCCAGCCCCTGTTTGCTTGCCAATGGATGCGTTCGGCCGGCAACTGTTACAAGCGCGTCGTCCAGGCATTCGGCGAACTGCCATCCTTCCGGAACAACTTCGCGCGCGCGACAGCAGATAAGATCAAATTCATCCATCGAAAACGCTTGATCCAATGACTGCCCCACGACACGTTCGACCGTAACCTTTACATTGGGGTAATCGACTGAAAACTGGGGTAAGATGGAATGCAGAAGTGCCCCGGACCCAGCTACTGTTGCCGCGAGCCTTACAAGGCCGCCATCCTGAGCCTGCTGAGATGCGATCCGCGTCGCGGCCTCCTCGGTGGCGGTCAGTATCCTGCGCGCGACAGGCAGCAGGCCAATTGCAGCAGGGGTGGGAACCACACCGCGGGCGTGGCGCAGGTATAATTTAGTCTCCAGCAGGGCTTCCAGCTCGGCGACCAATTGGGACATAGCGGGTTGGGAAATGCCCATTGCCTGTGCAGCTTTGCTGATAGAACCCAAGTCATCGAGCATGACCAAGGCTTGCATATGTCGCAGGCGTGTCCGCGAAGTCAGGCGGTTAAGCAATATTTGCGCGGTCAAAGACAAGGTATAAGCAACGCCTATGCTTGATGGGTGTTTTTTATTTCTGAATTATGGATACTCTGCGCTAGCCTGCAAGTCGAGGAGAAATGGGAGGGAGTCTAAATGCGCGATTTACATTCAGCGAAAACGACAGAGGGCGGGCGTGGTATAATGATAACATTATGCGCAACCGTACCCTTTTGGATGGGGGGTGCGATGCCACTCATGGCCGGGCAAGTCTGGCCCGAAGGCACCGTTCAGTTAATTGTGCCCGCCAGCCCCGGGGGCGGCACTGATGCCGCAGCACGAATTCTGGCGGAGCATTTCCAGAACGAAACCGGTGCATCGGTCGTTGTTGTCAATACCCCGGGCGGGGGCGGGGCGGTCGCGGCAGAGCAGGTGCGCGGCGCGGCGCCAGATGGCCAGACCGTTTTGTTCTTTCATACCGGTTTGCTGTCCGCCTATCATACAGGGGGCTACGCGCATGATCCGTCAGAAGCCTTTGAAACGGCGGCCGTGATGCCAGTGGGTGGCAGCTATGCTCTGGCTGTCAATGCTGACGCACCCTGGCAAAGCGTCGAAGACCTGGTCGCCGCAAGCAAGGACGCGCCAAATTCATTGTCTTTGGGGATCCAGATGCGCGGTGCCACGCATTTCATGGCGGGTCTGTTTGCAAAGGATAGCGGCGCTGCATTGCGTCTGGTCGAGGCCGGGCCGGATGCGGATAAGCTGGTGCAGTTGCAGGGTGGACAAATATCGGCGGCATTAATCAACACACCGGGCACGCGCCAATATGTGGAGAATGGGGATCTTCGGGTTCTTGCAACCATTTCCGGGCATCCTGACCGCGACCCGAATGTGCAAGAAATTCCGTCCCTGGCTGAGCTGGGATATGAAAATGCGGTTTACGGCCTGGATTTCTTCATCCTGACGCCTGCCGATACGCCAGATGAGGTGCTGGCTGGAATTAATGCTGCTGTGGGTCATGCCCTTGCGGATGATAGCCTGTCCGAACGTTTTGAGAATATGGGCATGCCGCTTCAATGGTTGCCACAAACAGACAGCCGAGAGCGCCTTCAGAATACATCCCGCATCGTGGCGGACGTAACTGCGCTTCTGGAGTTGAACTGACACAGCACGCCCCGCTGATCCATTCACTTTGAACATAACGACTGTGTGGACCGGAAGGTCCACACAAACAACGGCTTGCAGCCATAATTTCTGCCAAACAGGACCAATCAAATGAACATCCGTGCGCTTCCACCATTGCCAACAGACCCGCATGAATGCCTTGTTCAGGGATGTGATCGTCCCTGGGAAGTTGCGGTCGATCCGTTTCAGGTGGCGCCGCGCACCTGGTATGTCGGAAATAACTGGGTTGGGGCCTATCTGCTGGAAAGCAGCGCAGGTTTGATGCTGATTGATACGACAATGCAGCCGCAGGTCTATCTGGTTTTTGAAAGCATCAGAAAGCTTGGCTTTGATCCCGGACAGCTGAAACTTATTCTGGTGTCGCATATGCATTACGACCATCTTGGCGGTGTGCGTCCGCTTGTGGAAGCGACTGGTGCCAAAGTTATGATGAGCCGCGAAGATTGGACTTTTCTTCAAGAGCGCCCTGACCAGCTACTGAATTCGGGTCGCCCCTTCGGCGTGTTTACGCCGGATGCCTTCTATGACGACGCCACGCCGGTTGAATTGGGTGACCGGCAGGTCCGCACAATGCTGACACCGGGGCACACACCGGGCACCACCAGTTTCTTCTTTGATACAACCGATAATGATGGGCAGTCAGTATTGTGTGGCCTGCATGGCGGCGTGGGCGTGATCACACTAACCGATGAATGGTTGGCCGAACATGATCTGCCAGTCGCTTGGCGGCAGGATTACCTGAATTCCATGTTGGCCCTGCGTGAAATGCCGGTGGGGATCACTTTGGGGTCACATCCGGCACAGGTCGGGATGATGGATCGTGTCGCCGAAATCAGTCCGGATCATAACCCGTTTGTTGATCCTGAAATATGGCCACGCCTGATTGACGGTCGCATAGCAATGATCCGCAAAATCATGGACCAGGAAGCATGACGCCTGACCCTGTCCAGCAACGTCCGGATTTTACGCTGGACCAGTCTGCCCGGATGAAACCGGCGCAAGACCTGCGCGCGAACAGCCTGATTGAAATGCACTTGATGCCGGATATGGACGCTGACCCAGAATACCCCGAATTCCGCCCTTGTGTCGAAGAAGGCGTTGACCTGAACTGGGCCTTCCCGCTTGTGGTTTGGGGGCCGCCAGGCATTGGCCCCGAAATCGCGCAAGCGGTAAATGCAGCTAATGCACGTCTGACCGATGATCCCAGAACATTTGAGCGATTGAAAGCAACCAATAGTCAGTTTACGCCGCATGATCTGGCCGCATCACAAGCCTTGATCGCAGGTCTTGATGATCATACCGGGCAACTGGCAGTGCATCTTGATCTTTCTGTCAGATAAACCCGCATGCGCGGTATGCAGGCAATCAGGGGGATGGGGAATGTTTACGACTGACAGGCTTTTGGGCGTGGGACTGGTTTTGCTGGGCAGTGCAGGAATCTTGAATGCCATGCAGATCAGTGTCCGGACCTTCAATGATGATCCCGGGCCGAAACTGTTTCCAATACTGGCGTGCGGTATTCTGGTCATTTGCGGGATTGGCATGATCCTGACCCGCAATCCCGATGCGCAGAAATTGCATATTCCCAAAGATGTCCTGACCCGTGGCCTGACGATGGCGGCACTGCTTGGCGCATATGCGATGGCGCTGTGGCTGGCGGGGTTTTATGTGGCAACGCTGGTCATGGGTTACGCGTTTTATCATGTCATCGCCGGACCACAACGGCGCCATTTCTGGCGTGGTCTGATCTTCGTCATTCTGATGACGGGTGCCGTTCACATGGTATTTGCGGTTGGGCTGAATGCCTATCTGCCGCGCGGGCTTTATTTCTAAGGTGGGCTGATGACTGTGATCCTTGAAACTCTATTGCTTTTGCTGGAGCCTGCTACACTGGCCATCATATTGGTTGCCGTGGTCCTGGGAATTATTCTGGGGGCCATTCCCGGTTTGTCAGGCGGGCTGGGTGTGGCGCTTATGCTGCCGGTTACATTTGGCATGGCCCCTCATCTGGGGATGGCCATGCTTGTGGCCATCTGGATTGGTGGTGTTTCCGGGGGTATGATCGGGTCCATCTTGCTGGGCATACCGGGTTCGCCATCGGCGATTGCAACGACATTTGACGGCTATCCGATGACGCGCAATGGCGAAGCAGTCAAGGCATTGGGTGCCGCAATAACCGCGTCATTTCTGGGCACGGCGCTGTCAATCATTATTGCCATGCTTCTTAGCCCGGTCATGGCCCGCATGGCATTGAAAATGGGGCCGTGGGAGTATTTTTCGCTGGGGTTTTGCGCTATTGCGCTGGTTGCGGCCTTGTCACGGGGTAATATATTTCAGGGCATGGCGGCGGCGGGTCTGGGGTTGTTGCTCAGCACGGTCGGGTTTGCACCGATTGACGGCTATCCCCGGTTTACCTTTGACCTGATTTATCTGGGCAGCGGCATTGATCTGATTGCGCTTATGCTTGGGCTTTTTGCACTGAAGCAGATCGTCAGCGACCACGCAAAGGGCCCGCAACCGATGCCGGATGTGGACATATCGACGATCCGCGGCTTCGGCGTCAGTTTCAGAGAGTATGTGGACAACAGCTGGAATATTATCCGGTCATTTATGATTGGACTCTGGATTGGCTTCTTGCCGGGAATGGGTGCGGCTTTGTCGAACCTGGTGGCCTATGCGCAGGCAAAGTCATCATCACGGCATCCGGAAAAATTCGGCAAGGGGTGTGTGGATGGGGTTTTTGCCTCGGAGACGTCGAACAACGCATCAGTTGGTGGGTCACTTATCCCGATGGTCGCCTTGGGTATTCCGGGTGATGGGGTCACCGCCATTCTTTTGGGTGGCTTGATGATCCATGGCATTCAGGCGGGACCGCTTTTGTTCACCAACAATCCCGGCATCGTCTATACCTTGTTTCTTGCTGCGCTGATTGCGGCGACGTTAGTGTTGTTTGTTCAGTTCTTCGGGATGCGTTTGTTTCCGGCAATCCTGAAAATCCCCTATCACTATCTGTATCCAACGATTGTTGTTCTGGGGTTCGTGGGCGTGTTCGTGGGTTCCAGCACAGCCTTCAATTACGTCTTGCTGCTATCGTTTGCGGCGTTCGGGCTGCTTATGGACAAGACACGCCTTCCCGTCGGGCCATTCATTCTGGCGTTCATTCTTGGACCGATGCTGGAGCTGAATTTGCGCCGCGGGATCACCTATGTAGAAGATGGTCATCTGGCGTTCTTCACAAGGCCGATTTCAGCGTTGCTATTGCTGCTTGCATGCTTGAGCATCATTCTGCCCTATCTGTCGCCCTGGCTGAAGGCGCGTCGTGCCCAACGCAAAGATGCAGCATAAGGTCGGAAATATGAAGAATGCGTTCATGCGCCCCGACCCAGTTGCCCCTGCGTGCATCCGGCTGTGGACGGCCTGTGTGGATATCGGCCCCAGTCAGGAACTGGGCGCAGGGCCTGTTGGCCAACGCTTCATTGTTCCCATTCTGGGCGGATATTTTCAGGGTGCAGAAGGGTATGAGGCCTTGGCGGGCATTATTGTCCCGGGTGGTGCCGACCGACAGGTCTTGCGTTCGGATGGCGTCAAGGAACTGGACGCCATATATGAAATGCGCACCCATTCCGGAGATGTCCTTAACATTCGCAACCGGGTGATTGTTGACAATGACTGGCTGGAAGGACGCTACGCGATGTCGCATCTGTGTGTCACAGCACCTTGCGGACCATGGGACTGGCTAAACCGGAAGCGCTTGATTGGAACAATGGACAGCTTGCGTCCCGAAAAATCCGCCGTCCTAATTCACGCCTGGATGCTGACCCCTAGCTAGGTAATGCTTCGCTTTTATATGCAAGAACTTCAAAAGCGCCCAAACTACACTGGTAACATAGGCAAACTCATATATTCGCGGTTGGCCGGTCTGGTTCCGGCACTTTCCATAGTATCTGGGGTTGTTTACTGGTCTGAGTTTGCTGGCATTTTGCAGAGAGGATGTTGAGAACCGAAGACCATGCGCCCTGTTTTAGCAAAGAGCAGGCTAACATGCGGTCCCGACCCGTTTCTGAAGTGCCGTCAAATGGGTTGTGCGGATTTGGGATCCGGTTGCACCATTTTATCTGCCAAATCAGCGTTCCCGGCGGCCCGCAAGCCGTCGGCAGCGCCGCGATGATCGCGCGGGTCACGGTTCTGGCTGAGTTTCGACTTGGCGACGGTCCGGCTAACGCAGATGCGGAAGGCCACAATCGCATCCAGCATGGCGCCGATGTAGTCCGCCGGAGCGTCGGACATTTTCCAGGCGGCGTCTCCATGAAGGCGGCGTTCGTGGCGGCTGGTCAGCAGGCCAACAGCGGCACGTTTTGACCGAACGTCGTGGTGGAAGGTGATCTTGCCATGGACATGGACGACCTGATAGTTCCACGTCGGCACATGGCGGTGATGGTCTGACTTGCTTGGGTAGTAGTTTGGCGAGATATAGCCGTCTGCGCCCTGGAATATTGCCAGAATTTCCTGCCCGTCGGCAATCAGCCGGTGCATGTCGTTGGCCAGCGCCACATGACCGATCAATTCACCCTCCTTGCCGCGCAGCAAAGGCATGTGATTGGCAATCAGGCCCGCCTCCGTCTGCGCGGCGATGCATGCCAGCGGATGGGCGGTGATCAGCGCTTCGATCTCGGTCGGGTCGACTTCTTGAAAATGGTCGGGCAGATACATGCGTGTCTCCGTTTCTTGTTTGGTTTGCGCCCACGTCACGCGCTCAGGATTAGTTTTTCCCCATGGCCCACATGACAAGGGCTGCCCCCGCCTCATGCGCCCACCAAGCCTTTGGGCTTGCAAATAGCGGTCGTAGCCAGCACGCACCATAAACTGACCCGAAGAAGAAGGGCAATTACCCCGTTCCTGCACGCGCGGCAAGGAGCCTCTCTTGGCCCGGGAATGGCGTCGATATCGTGCCGCGACTTTCTCATCAGCTGTAAATCCTGTAACAGCTGCGCTTGGATGGGTCGACTGGTTCAACGACAGTCGACTTGACCCAATCGGAAACATCCCACCTGCGGAATCTGACGGGGACTTCCATATACAGCGCGATATGCTTGGGTGAAATGAGGCGATAGGTCTCCGGCAAACCCGGCGCGTTTGGTAATGTTGTCGCATCGCGACCAAAATCAAAGGCGATGTTGGCTGTTCTTGCCCATATGACCACCTGCAACCATCTCTTTTTGCATCAGTTGGGCCATGTCAGATATCTCGTCAGATACAACTTCTCGCATCGTCTGCGCGAACGCGATCGCCAAGGTAGAGGACGTGCCCCGCGGATATATGGCGGCGAAGTCGAAATGTATCGTGGGTGTGAACGGTCTTATGACAAACTGACTACGATCGGCCCCCAAGACCGAGAACATATCAATTACCGCAAGCCCCAAACCCAGCGCAACATAGCTGGCAACCGTGTTTGAATAGAGGGTCTGGACAGTTGGGCCAACCCGGATACCTGCAAGCTGCATCACTGATTCTACCTGCAATCTAAGCAGACTGCTTGTTCCAAGCGCCACAAAAGGCTCTCCATTCAGATCGCGAACAGAGATAATGCAATTTTTTGCCAATGGATGGCGCAAAGGAATTAAGCAAACTGCCTCTGATTGAGGCATTTCTAAATGACGAATATCTGTTCTTTCAGGGGGCACACGGCCAAATCCAAGATCGAATTCATCACGATTCAGCGAATCAACGATATGCATGGACGTGTCTGAATGCACAAAGAAATCGACATCCGGATGGGATATTTTAAATCGGCGGATTGCTTCGGGCAATGCGCCTGAAGATAAGGTTGGCATCGCTGCAATTCGCAACTGCCCACCTTCGCTTGACCGCAAATGTGCGGCGGATTCGCGAATACGCTGCACGTTGGAAAAATATCTTTCTACATCTCTGTAAAGCTTTATTGCCTCTTCGGTGGCGGTAACGCGGGAACCATGGCGATGAAACAGCGTCAGTTTCAATTCGGCTTCAAAGTCTTGAATCAAACGACTTACCGCAGGTTGGGATACGTTCAGAATTCTTCCCGCACCTGTCATGCTTCCGCTGATGATAACGGCGCGAAATGCCTGTAGCTGACGATGGTTCAATCCCTGCATCACGGTGCTCCTCAAGCAGAATGCTTTGTGCATGTTCTTAGAAATGTCAACTGAACGACCAAATACCTGGGTAGGGTATAACTAAAACACATGCTTGCATTGAAAAATTCGATTTTGTTGCAATGGATTTCTTCTGCATGCTGCCCTCAGCAGAAAATGTTTCAGGAAAGAGGAAGTGCCTGTGTCTGATATTGCAGGGGAATATATTGATCGCCTTATTACAGTAGAGATGAGAAATCGTGGCATGAACCACGGGATTATCTCTCAGATTTACAACGAGGCGAGGCGTGAAGGTGGGGGTCGGCCAATCACGGCACGCGCGGCCCAGGCGCTTGTCGAACACGTCGGTGAAGGGGATGTTGTTCTTATTGTTACTGGTGCGGGATACGCCCCTGAAGTGCCCAATGGCGAGAGTGATGGTCCCCCGGGTGCGGCATCGATCGCGCGCGCCCTTTACTGGGGTCTGAAAGCTGTTCCGGTCTATATCAGCGAGGTTTGCCATGCGCCGCCGGTGGTGGCATCAAGCAATGCGGCAGGGGTCATGATCAGAGATTATGGTTTGGCCAAGTCCCGCAGAATGGGGGGGGCCATTGTCACCGCACCGGAGGCGCAGTCGGATATCGCCGACTGGGCCGATGATATTCTTGATCGTATGGCGCCAAAAGCAATCATCGCGATTGAACGCCTTGGTCCAAACGAAAGCGGCATCGTGCATTACTCAACAGGTGTCGCGCCGGGCAATTGTGTCAACCTGTCACCGCTATTTGACAAGGCGGCAGAACGGGGGGTTCTGTCAATCGGGATCGGCGATAACGGCAACGAAATCGGTTTTGGGCGGATTCACAGCTTTATGCAGGATTTCCACCCCTATGGCCGCGAGACACAGACAGACAAACCCGGCGGTGCAATCACAGTCACCCCGACGGACATCTTTCTACCGGCATCTGTTTCCAATTGGGGCGCCTATGGAATTGCGGCGATGCTCGGGGTGCTGCTTCAGGACCGAGAGCTGGTGCAAACACCTCAACTGGAGGAACGCATCTTAAGAGCATGCCTTGATGCGGGTGGCTGGGAGATGCGCTACTGCACCTCGCGCTTCATTGTCGATGGCACTGAGGGTGAAAGTTCGATGGCTATCGTGCAATTGCTGCGCGATCTTGTGCGGCTCAATATCGCGGCGCCGGATCGGGGCCTCTCTCACGGAAAGATGAAATCCGCCTGATATCCGCGGTTTTCGACAGGGTGGTCGCGGGCGATCACCTTCTCCCATCAAGAATAGGACAGAGCATGCCTGATGTTGCAGGAGAGTACATTGACCGGCTGGTGACGGTTGAAATGCGTAACCGCGCCATGAATCACAACGTCATTGGCCAGATATACGACGTCGCCCGGCAGGAGGGGGGCGGGCGCCCCATCACAACAAGAGCCGCGCAAGCCCTCATTGACAATGTCGGGCCGGGAGACGTCGTTTTCATTGTGACTGGTGCGGGTTATGCACCCGAAAGCCCCAATGGCGAAAGCGATGGCCCACCGGGGGCGGCCGCGTTGGCCCGAACCTTATACTGGGGTCTAAACGCCGTGCCAGTGTATCTTGTTGAAGAAAATCACGCCCCGCCAGTGGTGGCATCAAGTCATGCGGCCGGTCTGATGGTGCGCGATTTTGAATTGGCCAAGACCCGGAAGATGGGTGCAGCACTTCTCAGCCCGCCTGTGGATGGTCAGGGAATGGATGTGTGGATCAGGAATGTTTTCGAACAGTATAACCCAAAGGCCGTAATCTCAATCGAGCGTCTTGGGGCCAATGAAGACGGTATCGTTCATGGTTCTACAGGGATGCGCAAACCGGCGGTGGATCTGGGCGGTATCTTTGACGAAGCGATGACGCGCTCGCTATTGACAATCGGCATTGGGGATAACGGCAACGAGATCGGCTTTGGTCGTATCTTTGAGTTCATGAAGGATTTCCATCCCTACGGTCGTGAGTGCCAGTATCCAGATGGTAAAGGCGTGATCTCGGCGACAAAAACCGACATTTTGCTTCCAGCGTCGATTTCCAACTGGGGTGCCTATGGTCTTTGCGCGATGCTCGCGGTGATGCTTAGGAACCAGGACCTTTTGCACACACCTGAAGCTGAACGAAAAATACTCGAAGCATGTCTGCACGCCGGCGGATGGGAGCTTCGCTACTGCACGTCCCGATTTATCGTTGATGGCACAGAGGGTGAATCCTCCATGGCGGTCATTCAACTTTTACGAGATCTGGTGCGACTGAATATTGCGACACCGGATCGCGGCCTTTCCCATGGAAAAATGAAGTAACAGGAGAGAAGAATGTCAAAGAAACTTTTAGGCGGTATCGGAATCGCTGCGATCACACTGATGGGTTCGATGGCCTTTGCTCAAGACTACCCAACCCAGACAGTCCGGTTAATTGTGCCGTATGCCCCCGGGGGACAAGGGGACATTACTGCACGGCTTCTGGCCGACCGTCTGACGCCACGCCTTGGACAGACAGTAATTGTCGAGAACCGTCCTGGGGCGAACGGTGTGCTGGGCACGGATGTTGTCGTCAAGGCCGACCCCGACGGCCATACACTGGGGCTGGTGGTCGCATCACATGTTTTGCAGCGCGGGCTGATGTCAGACCTGCCCTATGACCCGATCGAAGATGTTGCACCTGTCACGTTGACGACCCGAACGGAAATGGTTCTGACCGCCACAACGACCCTACCGGTGAACACGCTTCCCGAATTTGTGGAATATGCGCGCGAAAGGCCGGGGCAACTTGCCTATAAAAGCGCCGGTCAGGGCAGCAACACGCATCTTTTCGGGGCTTGGTTCACTGAAGCCGCCGGGCTTGATATGATCCATATCCCCTATAGCGGTAGCGGCGCGTCCCACCCGGATATCATCGCAGGCGTTGTGCATCTTGGCTTCGATACTGTTCCTTCTGCGGGCGGATTGATTGATGACGAACAGCTGAACCTGCTTGCTGCTGCGGGAAGCGAGCGTATGAACCGGTGGCCTGACGTCCCTACAATCGCGGAAGCCGGGGCAGATCATGGCTTGGCCGAGTTTTCTGCCGGTTCGTGGGCTGCAGTAATTGCTCCGGCAGGTACGCCTGACGACATTCTGAATATGCTGTACGAAGAAATTGCAGGTATTCTTGAAGAGCCAGAGGTGATTGAGCGTTTCTCCAGCATGGGCGCGGTTGTCGCGGCCAACACACCAGAAGAAACCGCGGCAATCTTCCGCGAGGAAGAGGCGTTATACACCGATCTTATCAAACGCCTAGATATCAACCTTGAATAAAGGAAGCCGGTCTCGAAGAAATTCGGGACCGGTTACCCAGAGAACAGCAATGAAAAAACCTAGCGCCAATACAATCAGTGCCGTCCTTGCGATCGCGATCGGCGCTTTCGTTGTCCTCTATGGGGTTTCAACCTATCGGCTTGGAACCATTCAACGGATGGGTCCGGGGATGGTTCCGGTGCTGTTCGGTGCTATCCTTTCGGTATTGGGTGCGATTTTGCTGATAACCGAATATTTTAATAGCGCGCGCACAGAATTGCCAGCAATTGCATGGCGTCCACTGATCTGGGTTTTGACGGGTGTAGTGGCGTTTGCCTTAATTCTACCAATACTCGGCGTCGTCCCTGCGACGGCATTTCTGATCCTGATTTCCAGTCGTGCTGATGGTGCGCTATCAATTCCGCAGGCTTTGGGTTTGGCGGCGGCCATGGCATTTTTGATCTGGGTTGTCTTTGGACTGGGACTGAACCTGCCCATCCCTTTTCTGACATGGCGGCTATAATGCAAAATGAAATCTTCGAGAACATACTGCTTGGTTTGTCGGTCGCGGTCAGCCCTTCGGGCTTGTTCTATTGCCTGGTCGGGGTCGTGTTGGGCACGATTACTGGCATTATACCCGGAATAGGGGCGCTTGCGGCTGTATCTTTGTTGTTTCCTATCACATTTCATCTTGCGCCAACCGAAGCATTGATCATGTTGGCGGGAATATACTACGGGACAACCTACGGCGGATCGACGGCATCAATCCTTCTCAACCTGCCCGGAACCCCATCTTCAGCTGTGGCATGTCTTGATGGCTATCCCATGGCCCAGCAAGGGCGCGGTGGTGTGGCGCTGTTCATGACCACAATCGCATCATTTGTTGGCGGGTCCATTGGCATTCTGGTGCTGATTTTTCTTGCACCCATGATCATTAGTATCGCCTTCATGTTCGCACCTGCGGATTACTTTTCGTTGATTTTGCTGGGGTTGATCATGACAGCCACCATCTCTGGCGGCTCGGTGATCAAGGCGCTGATAATGAGCGTTTTTGGCATACTTCTCGGCGTTGTGGGGTTAGATGTATATTACGGCTCACCAAGATACACTTTTGGGATACTGCATCTATACGAAGGCATCAGTCTGGTCGCGCTCGCAATCGGGTTATTCGGCATAGCCGAGGTCATCGCCAGCATCGGGAAGATGGTCCCGGTCAAGATGAACCGCGAAAAGCTGCGGATGCGCAACATGCTCCCAAGCCGTGAAGAAGGTCGGGGTTCAGTTGTGCCGATGCTCCGAGGGGCCGGAATCGGCACAATCCTGGGTGCTCTGCCCGGGACTGGTGGCACAATTGCTTCATATATTTCTTATGCAGTTGAGCGCAAGTTTGCGCGCAACCCCGACCAGTTCGGAAAAGGGGCAATGGAGGGGCTGGTTGGTCCGGAATCTTCCAATAACGCGGCGGACCAGACGGCGTTTATACCCACGCTAACCCTTGGCATTCCAGGTACGGCCACCATGGCGATCATGCTTGGTGTTCTTATGATACACGGAATTAACCCCGGCCCCCGTTTGGTGGTTGAACAACCAGCACTGTTCTGGGGCCTGATCATGAGCTTCTGGATCGGAAATCTTTTACTACTGATCATTAATATTCCTATGATCGGAATCTGGGTCAGAATTTTGGCTGTTCCTTACAAGATTCTTTATCCGTCCATTCTCGCGTTTGTGTGTGTAGGAATTTACTCTATAAATAACAGCGTGTTTGATATTTTGGTGGTCGCCGCCTTTGGGGTCATCGGATATGGTATTAAATTGCTCGGTTTGCCGCTGCCGCCGCTTTTGCTTGGCTTTGTATTAGGCCCAATGTTGGAAGAACATTTTCGTCGCGCAATGCTCTTGTCTCAAGGAAGTTTCGAGGTTTTCATCATGCGTCCTATCAGTGGCACTGCTGTGCTTATAATGGCTTCGGCACTAATTTACGCCATGATGCGTTTCATACTGCTAACCCGCAGGCAGAAAAGGATTCTCTGACGGTCAGAGATGCTATGCGGGAATTTCATGTCTGCGCGCAGCATGAAGGCCGGAAGCATATCTTGCATTGGCGCGCGATGGAGGTCCGAAGCAACTGACGGTGGCACAATCTTGGGCCTTGCTGGGAGAAGCTGCGCATCCCACGAACCGCCATTGCGACAGCGGCCCGGCTTTCGGCCTTCGTTTCCCTGAAGATATGATGATCCTCGTCGACAATGCAAATGGCGTTTTCTTTTGCCAAGGCTTCCAATCCGACATAGTGCCTCATGTTGCGTTCCCTTCCCTGACGCTTGCCGCGGCTTCATTCAGACCACGCATTGTCATCAGCACGAGGCGCACCAGCTGTCAGAGATCATGGCAAGACGTGGGGCATAAGCCGAATATCCGGTCCGGCCCTACATGTGGGTATCCTTGTTTCATGCCCGTAGCCGCGTTAACGGCGGGACCTGGACTATTCACGTCTCATTTTCCTCGCCTTTGTAACGGGAACACTGAGGACAGTGCTCATCGGTGACACCTCCTCGGTTCAGGGTGGATTGTCGCATCAGGGTTGAAGAGTTACAGTCACGGTGCAGGTCCGGTAGAGTTGCGCTCGATCAACTCGCTGAATACCTGCAGCCGTAACGGGGGGCTGGGCCACGCGTCATCGCTCAGCCGGACATGCAACTGCCTGACCATCGAGCGCCCGATCTCATAGCCTGGAATCCTTACGGTGGTCAGCCGCGGCCTGATTTGTTGGGCCGCGCTGAAGTCGCCGAACCCCACTACTGAAACATCGCCGGGAATGCTCCAGCCGCGGGCGAGCATATCAGTAACCGCTGTCAGTGCCAGCCCGTCATGCGCGCAGAAAAACGCCGTTGGCCTGCATCCGCGCGCGAGCAGCGCATCAAGTGCCCCGGAAAAACTCTCATGATCCTTCCACAGCATGTCGTGAACCATACAGTCAGATTCGAGGTCCAATGCCTCGCGGATACCCCAAAGGCGCTCACGCCGGCCGCGCAGGTCAATCGGGCCATGCACATAGACGATCTGACGGTGTCCCAGATCGAACAGGTAGCGGCCTACTGCACTTGCGGATTCGCGATCAGTTCCGCCGACGGTATCGGCATGCGTCAGCGGGGCCAGCCAGCCGTTATTGACAGCAGGTTTTCCGGAACGCGCGACCTTTTCCAGCACTTCTCTGTCCTGTAGGCTGTTGGTCGCGATGGCAACACAGGTATCGAGCATTTCCTGAACGCGGTCGCCGTGGTGCAGCCAGTGCGGCTGTATCTCGTATCCCAGGCGCGCAGCCTCGCTCTGCATACCGGCCTGGACTTGGCTGTGCAACTCGCCGTTGACGTGCAGCCGGTCCTCGAACAGCGCTGCAATCGTGCGGCGAGCGCGATTAACCGGTCGCTGGTAACCCAGCTGTTCTGCGACTGCCAGCACCTGAGTCCTTGTCGCATCACTTACTCCTGATTTTCCGGCCAGCGCCCGCGATACAGCGAATTTCGAAACGCCGCATTTTTCGGCAATGATTCTCAAAGTTACACGCTGCATCGTCTGTTCCTCCGTTGCTGCGGCGCAGAAGTAGCACCCACTGAAGCAGCTTTAGTGTCTGTTATTATTGGCATGTTGCACCGCAGAGACGATTCTTTAGCATAACGCTTTACCTAACAATAGTAGAAATGAAAAGCTAACGTTGTGCGCAAGTTCCTAACGGACTTGCGCCAGACAATGGGAGGATTGTCATGACCAAACTCAGCCGCCGTGGATTTATGGTGTCGGGAACTGCCCTTGCAGGGGGTGTCCTAGCTGGTAGTACAACCGGGTTTCCCGCGTTCGCGCAGGACGACCTGCCGCCGATTAACGACCGACTGCCCGAGAACCCTTTGATCATCACACCGACTGACCGACCCGGTCAGCAGGGTGGAACATGGAACCATGCGCTTGTCGGGGGTGGGTCATTGTCCATGCTCTGGCGCTATCAGGCTTATGAGCCGCTCTATCGGTATGATCCGCAATGGACGTCGATTATTCCGAACGTCGCCGAAAGCTATGAAGTAAGCGATGACAGCCGCGAATACACGATCACCCTGCGGCGCGGACACAAATGGTCCGATGGCGAACCCTATACAACCGAAGACGTGCGCTT
The DNA here is from genome assembly GCF_029581395.1 of Roseinatronobacter sp. S2. Lineage (GTDB taxonomy): Bacteria > Pseudomonadota > Alphaproteobacteria > Rhodobacterales > Rhodobacteraceae > Roseinatronobacter. Next base: position 608,208 of record NZ_CP121115.1, read on the forward strand.
CTGGTATGAGGACATCTACCGGGACCCTGAGACGCCGTTGGCAGACCTGAGCTACTGGTCTTCGGGCGATACCCCCGCCACGCTTGAAATCATCGACGACGTGACGTTCAAGGTTACTTTCGCAGAGCCGAGCGGCTTTTTCATGCAGCAGCTTGCTTGGGCCAATCAGGATCACATGACGCGTGCACCGGCCCATTACCTTAAACAGTTCCACATCCGGTATAACGAGAACGCCAACGAACTGGCGCAGGAAAGGGGTTATCAAAGCTGGATCGCGCTTTTCCAGCGCGAGCACGGGCTGGATCAGGACAATGTCCACTTCCAGAATTCCAGCCGCCCGACGCTGAATGCGTGGATGTTCACCTCTGCCCCGGGCGAGGACACAGAGCGGGCGATTGCGGTGCGCAACCCCTATTACTTCAAGATAGATACCGAAGGAACCCAGCTGCCGTATTTTGACCGGATCGTTTATGACATGGTCTCGGACCCTGAACTGATGGTGCTGAAAACATTGCAGGGTGAAGTCGATATGATGGACCAGTATATCGGCTCACCGACAAACAGGCCGGTGCTGTTCGATGGTCGTGAACGAGGGAATTACCGGTTCTACACGCTTCGAGAGACCGCAGCGAACGTAATGGTATTCATGCTGAACCTTAACCACAATGACGCGACCAAGAACGCGTTGTTCAATAACCGCGACTTCCGCGAGGCGATGTCGATTTCGATTGACCGCGAGGCGCTGATTGATGCGGTGCTTGTGGGGCAGGGCGCGCCGGCACAACCTTCCATCATCGAAGGTGACCCGCTTTACAACGAGCGGCTGGCGACGCAACATACCGAATATGACCCGGCGCGCGCAAACGAAATCCTAGACGGAATCCTGCCTGAAAAGGACAGCGACGGGGTCCGGCTGGATGCCGAGGGTCGCCGGTTGTCGATCATCTTTGAGATAGATCAGGTCCGGAGCACCTTCATCGACATGTTCGAGCTGGCCTTGCCGATGATGCGCGAAATTGGCATCGACGCGCAGTTCCGCAGCATCGACAGGTCACTTTGGGAGACGCGGGTGCGCAACGGCCGCGACTTTGACGCGACCGCGCACCAGTTTGGGGCCAATAGCGGGATCGCGGCAATGCTTGATGCGCGCTATTTTGTGCCGTTTAATGCGAATGCAATCTATGCACCGGGCTGGGCGCTCTATTACTCGGACCCGTCCAACCGCAACGCGATTGAACCGCCCGAAGACGTCAAGGCGCAGCAGCAGCTTTACAAGCGGTTGCTGGCGACCGGTGATCCTGATGCCCAGAACGAAATCATGTCAGAGATACTCGAAAACGCGGCTGACCAGTTCCTTGTATGGGGGGTAAGCATGCCACCAGACGGGTTTGGCATTGTCAAAAACAACATGGTCAACACCATGGACGAGATGCCCAACAGCTTTGGCTGGCCGACATACGCGCCGACCCGGCCAGAGCAGTTCTTCAAGGAATAGTCTTAGCCTTGACTGACGCGGCGGGGCGATGGCCTCGCCGCGACCCCTATGTTCCCGCAGACTGCGGAAAGGATACCCCATGCGCGACGTGCGCGAAATGACTTCCCCCACCTTGCGCCAACCCGACTGGTACCGTACGGCGACCCGCTGGACCCAGTTAACCCTGGCCGAGGATGACCCGATCAAATTCAACCCCGCCGAATGGATCGATATCTTCCGCCGGACCCGTTCGAACGCAACCTGCCTTAGTGCTGGCGGCTACGTCGCCTATTATCCCAGCAAAGTGCCGTTGCACTATGTCAGCAAGTTCATCGGCGACAACGATCCGTTCGGCGAGTTGGTCAATGGCGCGCGGGAACTGGGAATGCACGTTATGGCGCGGGTCGATCCCCACGCGATTCATCAGGACGCCGCCGATGCCCATCCCGAATGGATTGCTGTCGATGCCGAAGGTAACCCGCGCCGTCACTGGGCGTTTCCAGAGGCGTGGGTGACCTGCGCGTATGGTGACTACAACGCAAAATTCATGCCCGAAGTGGTCAAGGAACTGGTGCGCAACTACGATATTGACGCGGTCTTTGCCAACCGTTGGCAGGGGCACGGCATTTGCTATTGCGACAGTTGCAAATCGCGGTTTCATGCGGCAACTGGCCTTGATTTACCGCGCACCACCTCCACCGAAGACCCTGCATGGCGGGCGTGGTCGGCATGGCGGCGCGACGTTCTGACCCGGATGGTGGTTGCATGGGATAATGATGTCCGTGCAATCCGCCCCCATGCAAGTTTTATCCCCAACATGGGCGGCGCGTCATTGATGGAATTCGACCTGGAACTGATCGAAAAACACTGTCCGTTCCTTGTGGTCGACCATCAGGGCCGCCACGGGTCGGTTCCGGTCTGGACCGCCGGGCGTAATGCCAAGCGCATGCGCGCCACTTTTCGCGACCGTCCGGCGATCCTTATAACATCGGTCGGACCCGAGGAGCCGGTTCACCGCTGGAAAGACAGCGTCAATTCAGGGGCCGAGACAGAGGCCTGGATCACCGACGGCGCAATGCACGGAATGCTGCCGTGGTTCACCAAGTTCAACGGTGTCGTGCCCGATCCGCGCTGGATCGAACCGGTTGCGCGGGGGTTCGCGCTGCATGAACGGATCGAACCTGCGCTTGCGTCAACCCAGCCCGCAACCGAGATTGCGATACTTGATGCGACAACAACCCTGCGCCGCCGGGACTGGAATGACCGGCAAGGCGCCGAGGCTGACGAGCTGGGCTTCTATCATGCGCTGGTCGAAGCGGGGCTGCCGTTCGAATTTGTCTCGGATCACGCCATGACGCCCGACATGCTTGACCGGTTCCGCGTGTTGATCCTGCCCAACGCGACCTGCCTGTCGGACGATCAATGCGCAATGCTGCGTGACTGGACGACGCGCGGCGGCAGTCTTGTGGTTGCAGGCGAATCCGCCACTTGTGACGAACACGGCGTGCCACGTTCAGAACTTGGACTGGGCGATGTATTGGGCACCACAATGACCGCCGCAGCGCGTGGCCCGCTTAAGAATACCTATGTGGCCCTCAACGGTGATCATCCGGTCGCTATGGGTTTCGGCGGGGCTGCACGGATCATCGGCGGTACGCGGACCATGGCGGTGACGGCGGAAGCTGGCACTGATGCACCGTTCCTCTATATTCCCGACTTTCCGGATTTGCCAATGGAAGAGGTTTATCCGCGCGCGGCCCCCGTCACTCCGGCCGTTGTCGCCCGCGACACTGGCGCGGGGGGACGCACGGTTCACATCCCTTGGAATGTTGGCGCCACTTTCTGGGAGGTGCTGACGGAAGATCATCAGCGTCTGATCGAAAATGCCGTGCGTTGGGCGCTTGGCAATGCGCCGTCGGTCGAGGTGCTTGGCGATGCCGTGCTTGACGTCGCCGCGCGCGAAGGCGACGGCGTAACGCTGGTGATGCTTACCAACCTTACCAATCCAATGATGATGAAGGGGCCGATCCGGCGCGTCTATCCGGTCAGCGGGCAACGCGTTCGCGCAACACTTCCCGCCGGCAGAAGCGGTGCAACCGCGCGCCTTCTGGTCGCCGATACCGAAGTGGACGTGAGCGTTCAAGACAGTATGGTCGAGATCCAACTGCCCGAAATCGCACTGGCAGAGGTCGTTCGGATCGACTGGTATTAATCCGTCAGTGAGGAGGCAGCGATGCTGGGATATATAGTCAAACGGCTGTTCCTGATGATCCCGACGATGTTCGGCATTTCGATCATCTCGTTCTTCATCATCCAGCTTCCGCCGGGTGACTATCTGACTTCGGTTCTGGCGTCGATGTCCGACAGCGGTCAGGTGATTGACGAAGCCGAGATTGCCCGGATGCGCCGCATCTACGGCCTCGATGATCCGATGATTGTCCAGTACTGGAAATGGATATCGGGCATTTTGCTGCGCGGTGACTTTGGCTATTCCTTCGAATGGGGCCGTCCTGTAAGCGAACTGATATGGGACCGGATGGGCGCCACACTGGGTGTTTCGCTGGCCGCGTTGATCTTTGTGTGGGCGGTATCGCTGCCAATCGGCATCTACTCTGCCGTGCGCCGCCATTCGTTTGGCGATCACTTCTTCACCTTCCTTGGTTTTCTGGGTCTGGCAATCCCGAACTTCATCTTTGCGCTCACGCTTATGTATGTCAGCTTTGAGTATTTCGGGCAAAGCGTGGGCGGACTTTTTTCGCCCGCCTACGCCCAGGCCGACTGGAGCCTTGCCAAATTCTGGGACCTGCTCAAGCATCTGTGGATACCGGTTGTCGTGGTGGGAACTTCGGGCACGGCGGCGCTTATACGGATCTTGCGGGCAAACCTTACGGATGAACTATCGAAACCCTATGTGATCACGGCCCGCGCCAAAGGCCTTCCCGAGTATCAGGTAATCCTGAAATACCCCGTGCGTATCGCGCTTAACCCGTCTGTTTCGGCGATAGGCTGGGTGCTGCCGCAACTGATTTCGGGCGTGACAATTACCGCAATCGTCCTGAACCTGCCGACGGCCGGGCCTATGCTGATCCGCGCACTGGTGGCGCAGGACATGTATCTGGCGGGCAGCTTCATTCTGCTTATGGGCATCCTGACCCTGATCGGGATGCTGGTTTCGGACCTGCTGCTTGCCGCCCTCGATCCCCGCATCAGGTTCACGTGAGGCCATCA